>DATKNW010000081.1:0-60087 GCA_035541135.1 Verrucomicrobiia bacterium | reverse complement strand
TGGGTTGCGGTCGTGGCGGCGGCAACAACGGTTCGATGAGTCCCCACAACTCATCCGAGACGAGTTCCTGTGCCATACCACTACACACCTCCTTGGTGTGCCCAGACTATACCACAAAACCGGGTTGTGTTAGCTGGCTCTTAGTTTCTCCAACTCGCGAACCTGCTGGAGCGCGTTGTCTTCGGGTCGGCCATTCGTTGTGCTCACGAGATCGCTGTCCCATCAGAGTTGTGAACCGGGCCGGTGGGCCCGCGGAATCGATGGCGGCGACACGATTCTCAACCGCGTTGGTTAAGAATCGATGGGGGTCGTGACCTGATTCTCCAACTCTTCCTGGAGGCTGACGGCACCCTCAAACAGCTCGGTGAATCCGCCGATGGCCGCGGCGATGGCCGGGGCTTTTTCGAGGCAGAGCTGGCTGAGCTTCTGGCACTGGGCTGGATTGCGTTGGGTCAGTTCAGCCATTGCCATGATGACGGCGACGTTGTTATTGATGGCGTGACGAACCGTGCGCAGGTTTTGGTACAGCGCTTCCATCTGCTTCTGCGTCTCGGACTGCTTTGCGTTTTGCTTCATAACACCTTGTTGAAATTCCGTTGCCGGAGCATCCATGGTCCCTGTTTTCCCTCGATTCTGTTGTTGTTCGACCGTGGCCTGAACCACGGTGTTTTACCCTTGAGCATGTCATATGCCAGCGGGTCGGCCTGTGATTTCGCTGGTTTACGAAAGCCCCGTGTGATATGTTGAAAGCTTTGAGAACCGCCAGAATTCGGCGGTTTAGGCCATGGCCAAAGACACCATTATCATTGCCGGCGCGCGGGAGCACAACCTCAAGAACATCCATCTCAATCTCCCCCGTGAGAAGCTGATTGTCGTAACGGGACTGAGCGGGTCGGGGAAGTCGAGTCTCGCTTTTGACACGATCTATGCCGAGGGCCAGCGGAAATACGTGGAGAGCCTGTCGGCCTACGCCCGCCAGTTTCTGGAGCAATTGCAGAAGCCCGATGTCGATTACATCGAGGGATTGTCGCCGGCCATCGCCATCGAACAGCGGTTCGCGGGCAACAACCCGCGGTCCACGATCGCCACGACGACCGAAACATACGAGTACTTGCGGCTGCTGTTCGCCAACATCGGCAAACCGCACTGCTACCGTTGCGGACGACCGATCACCACGCAGACGACGAGCCAGATCGTCGACCAGATTCTCGCGTGGGGGGAGGGAACGCAGTTGATGTTGCTGGCGCCGCTGGTGCGCGGACGCAAGGGCGAGTTTCGCGACGTGTTTGCCCGCATCAAACGCGAGGGATTCGTGCGGGCCCGTGTCGACGGCGAAATCCTTGACGTGACCGAGCCGGTGAAGCTGGACAAGCGCCGCAACCACAACCTCGAGTTGGTGGTTGACCGTCTCACGGCCACCGCCAAGACGCGCGCGCGCCTGGCGGATTCGGTGGAGACGACGCTGAAATGGGGGTCCGGCCTGTTGCTGGTACTGTACCGAACCGCGACGACGCCCGTGACCGCGCCGTGGTCGGAGCGGTTGTTCAGCAGCCAGAACGCCTGTCCCGAGTGCGGGATCAGCTACGGGGAATTCACGCCGCGGCATTTCTCGTTCAATTCTCCCGACGGCGCGTGCCGGACGTGCCACGGGCTCGGTACCAAACTGTTTTTCGATCCGGACCTGGTCGTGCCCGACCGCAACAAATCGGTGGCCAATGGGGCGATTGCGGCATGGCGGCGCGGGGGCCGGCGGTTGCTGATTTACTACAAGATGCTGTTGCGCGGGCTGGCCAAACATTACGGCGTGGATTTCGAGGTGCCGTTCAAGGATTTGCCCGAGAAAGTGCAGAAGGAACTGCTGCACGGCTCGGGCGATGAGGAAATCGAGTTCACCTACTGGCGCAAGGGTGCGTGGCGGAAGATGACGAAGGCGTTCGAGGGCGTCATTCCCAATCTGGAGCGGCTGCACGAGGAGACGGACAGCGAGTTCACCAAGACGCGCTTGCAACAGTTCATGGTGGCGATGCAGTGTCCGGATTGCAAAGGCGCGCGCTTGCGTCCGGAGAGCCTCGCGGTGACGGTCGGCGGCAAATCGATCATCGACGTGACGCGGATGAGCATCGGCGACGCGCTGGCGTTTCTCGGATCGCTCGCATTGTCGGAATTCGAGGAGAAGGTCGCGGGCGAAATCATCAAGGAGATGCGGTCGCGGCTGACGTTCCTGCAAAACGTGGGGTTGTCCTACCTGACGCTCGACCGGCAGAGCGACACGTTGTCGGGCGGTGAGGCGCAACGGATTCGGCTGGCGACGCAGGTCGGGGCGGGCCTGGTCGGCGTGCTGTACGTGCTCGATGAGCCGAGCATCGGACTGCATCAGCGCGACAATCATCGGCTGCTGGACACGTTGAAAGGGTTGCGTGACCTTGGGAACACCGTGATCGTCGTCGAGCACGATGAAGACACAATTCGCGCGGCGGATTACATCGTCGATCTCGGGCCGGGCGCGGGATTGCACGGGGGATACGTCGTGGCAGCGGGTCCAATCCAGACGATTCTCGACTCGCCGAAATCGCTGACGGGTCGATACCTGCGCGGCGAGCTGCAGATTCCGGTGCCGAAATCACGGCGGGCGGCGAAGCGCGGGTGGTTGACGGTTCGCGGCGCGCACGAGAACAACCTAAAGAAGATCGACGCGCGGTTCCCGCTCGGCTTGTTGACCTGCGTCACCGGCGTGAGCGGGTCGGGCAAGAGCACGTTGGTGGACGACATTTTGCGCAAGGCGTTGTTCCGGAAGTTCTACCGCGCCAAGGACCGGCCCGGTGCGCACGAAGCGATTCTCGGCCTGGAAGAACTCGACAAGGTCATCGTCATCGACCAGTCGCCGATCGGGCGGACGCCCCGGTCGAACCCCGCGACGTACACGGGCTCGTTCAACCACATCCGCACGTTGTTTGCGCAGTTGCCGAACGCGCGTGTGCGCGGCTACGGTCCGGGGCGATTCAGCTTCAACGTGAAAGGCGGGCGGTGCGAGACGTGCCAGGGTGACGGCATCATCAAGATCGAAATGCATTTTTTGCCGGACGTGTATGTGACGTGCGAACAATGCGGCGGGAAACGCTATAGTCGCGAGACACTGGAGATCACCTACAAGGGCCGCAACATCGCCGATGTGCTCGACCTGACCGTGGACGAGGCCGAGGAGTTCTTCCGCGCGGTGCCGAAGATTCGCGACGTTCTCCAGACGCTGCAGGAAGTCGGGCTCGGCTATCTGAAGATTGGCCAGCAAGCGACCACGCTTAGCGGCGGCGAGGCGCAACGGGTGAAACTGTCAACCGAATTGGCCAAGAAAGCCACGGGGCGCACGCTGTATATTCTCGATGAACCGACCACGGGCCTGCATTTCGCGGATATCGCCAAGCTGCTCGAAGTGCTCAACAAGCTGCGCGATGCCGGCAACACTGTGCTCGTCATCGAACATAATCTCGACGTCATCAAGTCGGCGGACTGGATTCTCGATCTTGGCCCCGAAGGCGGGGATGCTGGTGGGCGCATCGTGGCGGAAGGGACGCCGGAACAGGTCGCGGCGAACGAGCGTTCGTACACGGGGCAATTTCTCCGAAAGACGCTGAATCACAGGCCGCTTGTGACGGCCTGAAGCACACGCCGGTTGCGGTCAGGGCGGGCGGTTCAAGTCTCTCGATCGCCGCCACGCTTGCTGATGGACAACGTCAGCGACGGCGCTTCGGATGCGAAGAAGCCGCGAATTAATTCTTCCGCCTCGGCTGGCGCATCTGTTTGGACGAAGAGGGTGCACTCCCCGTTGCCGAATTCCTCGCCATCGATCTCCCCCAACGCCTCGCTGTCGAGTTTGCCCTCGAGCCGATGTTTCAGGGTGAGGATGCCCGTACGCTCCGACTGCGTACCAAATTCGGAGTTGGACAGCTTCACGGTGACGGCAAGCTCCGACGCATATTCCCGCGTCTCGACCGAGCGGATTCGAATCCAATCCCAGCCGAACCAGAGCATCACGGCGGCGATAGCGAGGCGCGGTAGATCGAGCACCCCCCAGGGGATATCCTGATTGGGAACGAACAGGCGGTAGGCGAACCACAGAAGAATCGCCGCCCCGATCAGGAACGCGAGCAACCCAAAGACGAATTTGATCACACGCTTCATGTTACCTGACAATAGGGCGCATCGGCCGCCATCCTCGTCGCGGTGAGGCGAAGCGCATGGTTTGGCGCGCTCATATCTCTTCGTCCGCCAACCAGCGAAGCTCACGGATGCCGGGATGACCGCGAAAGATCTTGTCGAGGGCATCCGCAACCCGCTCCACGTCCTGGACCGTGCTGATTTTCTTGACCAGCCATCGCCGCACGTGGGGCTTCCATGGGTCAATGAACACGCGGAATTCGTTCCCACCCGGCTCGGCCTGGTTGCTGCAGCCGATATACATGGCGAAGCGCTCGTTCTTGAGCGCAATCTCCCAGCCCCAGTCTTCCGGGTAGAACAACTTGGGCTCGATGCCGTACTCGGGGAGCCTGGAAACGATGTACTCGGCCAGGCGCTTGCCCCAAATGCCGGGATTGATTTCTTCGTCCTCGCCGGGGTACGGCGGAAACGCATCGGAAACGAAGTGCACGTCGGTTCGCATCGTTTGGCACCCCACTCAGCGGGCAAAATCGCGCGTACGCTCCTCCAGCGGCCGTGATGTTAGGCCTGCGCGCGGGGGCGTGTCAACAGAGATGCAATGACGGGCGGTTGGAATTGGCGAGGCAGCCGCGCGGGCTGACCGCGCGTAATCGTTTTAACTATTCGGGTTGGCAGCGTCGGCAGAACCCGTCTGGATGCCGGAGATGGCGCGACAGGCGAGGAGCAAGAGCGAGAGCAGGAGTAAGAGAAGCGGGTGGGCGTCGCCGCACCAATTGCTTATCGGGATCGCCCGATCGTTTGATTCATCAAACGGGCTGGAAGCCCGTTCTACTATCACGGCTGGAACGTCTGGTACTGGGTCACGCCGTTGACGAACACGGGTTCGTAATACACGCCGTTGAATTGCCAGGCAGCGAAGCCGTTGATCGGTGTCTGGACGGCGCCCGGGGGCAGTTCCGGGACGACGACGCCGATGGGCGCGGGCACGATGACGTAGCCATTGTCCTGTTGCACGTAGAACGCGCCGCCAGCGTAGTAGTAGGTCTGATCGGGCGTGTCGATTTCGATCGCGCCATCGGGAAGATCGGGAATGACGGCGCCGTCGGGTGGGTAGACTTCCTGGTACGAACCGTCCGAGGGCTGGTAGTAGATGCCGTCGTCGTAATAGAACGGTGCGCCATTGACGATCACCGAGATGCAGCCGACCGGGAGAACGCCCCAGCGCCGGCCATAGGCGAAATCATTCCAGTGCCAGTGGCGGTGGAAATCGGCGTTTGGATCGCCGGGGCGGATGACGTGGGGGGAAATTCTTCCACCCGGACGCATGTGAGCGGATGGGGGAGCAGGCGATGGTTCGATGTGGCGGACGGTTCCATGACTGACGCGGTTTACGTAGACGGGCCGTTGCTGCTGGATCGGTGCGCGTTGGGGTTCTGGTGCGCGTTGGGGTTGCGCCGTCCGTGGGGGTTCGGCGGCGCGGGGCGCTTCAAAGGATCGAGGCGGCTCGGCGGCGCGCGGAGGCTCGGATCGTTGTTGGGCATAGGCGAGCGCCAGCGCAATCAGGGAGGCCGCGCCAGCGGCGGCGATCATTTTGGAGGAAGTGGAACGGATGACGCTCATGATCATTTGCCCTCCTTGTTGCGCGCGTCGTTCTTGGCCTTGATCTCCGCCACGGGGATTTTGGTGGCTCCCGCGGGCGGCACGAACGCGAACAGGAAGTCGGGCAGTTTGGTGTCAAAATCCCAGTTCGAGAAGATGGCCGTGAATTCCGGCGAGCCTTCCTCGTCCTTGTAGGTAAACACGATCTTTCGCGGCACGGGTTTGGCGCCGTCCTCGATCCATACCTGCCAATCGACCGTGCCCAACGAGAACGTCAGATGTTCGCAGGGGATTCCGAGGACAGTCACCGGCCCGATGTCGTAGCCCGAGACGACCTTCTGCCTCACGTTGTGGTACGGGTCGCTGACCACGAGGTCTTCCAACGGCATCGTGATGCCAAACCGGTCACAGGCGAGGTCGAGGGCTTCGTCGAGCGACGGCGGGGCGGGGACGCTGCCGTAGAAATTCTCGGCGCGATTGAGCAGCGTGATGGATTTCCCATCGTAGAATATGGCGCAATTGCGGCGGGTGGAGCGCACCTCGGCATGGAACCGATCGGGCCGCCGGACCTGGAGCGTGACGGTTCGGCCGGCTTGAGCGCGTTGTCCCGAGGGCAGCGTGACGTCCTGCCAGACCTCGGCATCGACCGAGAACCACGGGGCCTGTCCCAGATAATCGCCCATGCGTTTGAGAAACTCATCGGCGCGCGGATCAATTGCTGGTTTCGCGGCGGCATCCGATGTCGGAGCCGCGGGCGCGGACGCAGCGGTGACGCAAGGCGTCCCCAACGGCGCGAGGAGCGAGAGAAGCACGTAACTGACGATGGCTGAGAAAAGCCGGCGAAGAACAGACTGCCTGATTGGATCGATGGGTCTGCCGAATATCTTCATGAGCACCTCCATGGTTTCCGTCCACGCCCGACAATGTCATTATAAATTAGTCCGGGAATTTTACAACCTGGGCTCGGGTCAGGTGTTTAATGTTGTGACGAAGGAGGAGATCGCTGTGGGGGTTCACCGGCTTTTTTCCGATATGGAACCTTGCCGGGGGATGAACATTCTGGCATTAATTGCGTCTGAGGAAGTGGATGAAGAGATGGGGGATCATGCTCTCGGTGTTGCTGACCTGCGGCGCCGTGTCGCGCGCGGCGGGCGCGGCGCCGGATGAGACGCGGATGTATCGCGTCGCCGAGACCGCGTTCAAGGACGGGCTCAACGATCTCGCTGAACGACAGTTT
This sequence comes from Verrucomicrobiia bacterium, assembly GCA_035541135.1. Taxonomy (GTDB): domain Bacteria; phylum Verrucomicrobiota; class Verrucomicrobiia; order Palsa-1439; family Palsa-1439; genus Palsa-1439. The sequence goes on along the minus strand of DATKNW010000081.1, from coordinate 53,099 downwards.
GCCGAGTACCTGGCGCAATTCCCCGATTCGGACCGCGCCGACGGCGTGACGCTGGACCTGGCGCAGGCCCAGTTGAACCAGGGCAAGTGGGAAGCCGCGGTCAAGACACTGCAGGGCGCGTTGACGAAGTGGCCGACGGAGAAACGGCCCGACGGTTTTCGATTCTGGCTGGCAGAAGCGCTGTCGCGCGGCGAGCGCTACGTGGAGGCGGAGCAGCGTTACACGGAGGTCATCGACAAGTATTCGCACAGCGCCTACCGGCCGCAGGCGTTTTACGGACTGGCGTTTGTGCGATTCAAGCTCGGCCACCTCAACCCGGCGATGCAGGCCCTGGATGAATTCGACAAACTCAGTCCGCGGCCGGATCTGGCCCAGGAAGGGGAACTTCTCCGTGGCCAACTCCATCTCGCCCTGCAACAGTTCGAGAAGGCAGAGGCCGTTCTGGCCGCGATCGTCAACAAATACCCCGACACACGGACGGCGTATCGCGCCGACATCTGGCTGGGCGAATCCCTCTCGCGACGCAATCAGGCGGCCGACGCACTGAAGCGGTACGGCGCGGTGATTGATTCGTACAAGTCGAGCCCCAACAAACCGGTGACCGGCGAGTTGGCGGCGGAAGCGTGGCGCGGGGAAGGCTGGGTGTATTGGAACCAGCAAAAATTCGGCGACGCGGCCCAGTCGTTTGCCCAGGCGCTGACCCTGGCGCAGGATGCGGATTTGAAACGCGAGGCGATGCTGAAGCTGGGCGAATCGTACGTCCGCGCCGGCCAACTGGCGGACGGCGTGGCCAGACTCCGAGCCTACCTGCGATCCACGCCGAGCGACCCGCTGGCCGACGAGATCCAGATGACCATTGGCCAGTTGTTGTTTTCCAGCAACGATTTTACCAACGCCCTGCCGGAATACGTCAACCTGATCGACAAATATCCCCAGAGCGCGTGGGTGGCGAAGGCGAATTTGCAGGCCGGCTGGTGCGCGTGGAAACTGGACAGGATGTCCGATGCACTGCCCTATTTCCGCCAGGCAGCGACTCTGGCCAAGGATCCTGCCATCGCCGCCGAGGCGTTGTTCAAGGCGGGCGATGCCGAATTCGCGCTCGGCCAGTACACCGAGGCGATTACTGATTACCAGCGGCTGATCAGCGCGTATCCCGAGACGAAATTGCTCGACCGCGCGATGTTCCAGCTCGGCCAGTCGTATCAGCGCACTCATAACGGCGAGGCCGCGATCCACGTGTTCGAGTCGCTCGTGCAGCAATTTCCCAACAGCCCGCACGCGGCCGAGTCGCAGTTTACCATCGGCGTGATTGACGGCGGCCTCGGCAAGGAAGCCGACGCGCGGGCCGCGTTTGGGGTGGTCGTGGCCAATTACGCGCAGAGTGACTGGGCGGCGAAGGCCGGACTGGCCATTGGCGAGTCGTTCCAGCGGGAGGGGAAGTACGATGACGCGGCGGTGGAATTCGAGAAGCTGATGGTGTCGGCTCCCGATACCGAGTTGGGCCAGCGGGCGTTCTACAATCGTGGATGGTGCTACGCGCGGAAGGGGCAGGCCGAGAAGACGCTGAAGCAGTTCACGGAGTTTCTGCAGCGGTTCCCGCAATCCGTTCTGGCTCCGGATGTGCAATTCTGGGTGGCGGATTACTACGCGAAGCAGAAGGACTACATCAAGGCGCAGGAACAATTCCAGTTGCTGGTCAAGAACTACCCCACAAGCGCCCTGGCCGACACGGCGCAGTACATGGCCGGCCGCGCCGCCTATTTGCGCCAGGACTACACGACGGGCATCGATCTGTACGAGGCGCTGGTGAAGAATTTTCCCAGCTCAAGCTGGCGGTGCGACGCCCGGTTCGGGCAGGGCGACGCGCTGAGCGAACTCGGCAAGTTCGGCGATGCACTGCTTGTGTTTGACTCGCTGACGAAGGATTTTCCCGATTGCTGGCTGGTGGCCGAGGCGTATGGACGGAAAGGAGGGATGCAATTCACGCTCGGGCGGTTTGACGAAGCGGTCGCCAGCTACCGCCGGGCGTTGGACGTGGCCCGGGAAGGCGACCCGGCGTTGCGCAACGAATTGTATTATGACATCGGGAAATCTTTCGAGAAGGCGAACAAATTGGAGGACGCGTTCGAGTGGTACAGCAAGGCCGTGTATGAGCCAATCGTCTCGCCCGATCCGAATGCGCCGCCCGAGCGGTTCTGGATGTGCAAAGCGGGGTGGGCCGCCGGCGGGATCAAGGAGCAGCGCCAGCAATGGCGGGATGCCATCGTTCTGTATCAGAAGGTCGCGGATCTGTGTCCGGACCCGGACATGAAAGCGATGGCGGAAGATCGTATTCGCAAGCTGCGTACGGAACATCTGATCCTGTTCTGAGCACGCAACTTGCTCGGTTTGTCGTTGAATAGGAGGCATTACTGAGGTAAGCAAGGGGAACGATATGCTGACGATTATGACAAAAGGCGGACCGTTGATGTGGTTTATCCTCATCGGCGCGGTGTTGGCCGTTGGGGTTTTTCTGGAGCGCCTGTTCCATTACCACCGCGCCCAGATTCACACGGATGATTTCGTCAACGGCATCCTCAACTCCCTCAAGCGCGGCAACGTCACCGAGGCCATCGAGACCTGCAAGAACACGGCCGGGCCGGTGGCGCAGGTCGTCATGGCCGCCGTGAACAATCACGATCGCTCGCGCGATGAGATTCGCGAAGCGGTACAGGACACGGCGCGAACGGAAGTGACCCGCCTGGAGCGCAACCTGCCGATTCTCGTGACCATTGCGCAGGTCGTGCCGTTGTTCGGTTTCCTCGGGACGGTGTGCGGATTTATCCGGGTCTTTCAGGTGATCGAAAAAGCGCAAGCGACCACGGCGGGGCAGTTGGCCGGGGGAACATGGCAGGCGTTGCTCACGACCGCGGGCGGTCTCGTGGTGGCGATCCCGAGTTACATCGCCTACAATTATCTCGTCAATCGCGTACAGAATCTCGTGCTCGACATGGAGAAAGCCGCCAACGAAACGGTCCAGTATCTCGCGCGCAAGGAGCAGGGCGGCGAACAATCGGCGAAAGTCGTGGAGATGCGATGACGTTCAAGACGAACTGTCACATGTCCAAGGGGCTGGTGGATCCCGCGCCGCTGGTCAATGTAGTGTTTCTGCTGCTGTTGTTCTTCATGCTCAATTCTCAAATGGTCATGCAATCGGGAGTTCCAGTGGTTCTGCCCGGGGTCGGGCCAACACCAGTGGTGAGCAGTTTTCAGACGCTGGTGGTCACAGTGGCCAGCGATGATCTGCTGTTCTTCAAGGATCAACCCATTGCCATGGATAAGCTGGAGCAGGCATTGCGCGATGAGGTCCAGCGGACGCGCGCGCACGAACTGGTCATCAAGGCCGACAAGCAGGTGTCCCTTGGGGCCTGGGCGGACATCGCGAGCGCGGCGAATCGGGCGGGGATTACAACCGTTAACATGGCGGCGCGACCCGGAGCGGCATCGGGTTCCGCGAACTGAGCGGCCATGAGGCGTGTCCCCAAGCTGTCCTTCGCGCAGGGGCAACTGATGTTGTGGATTTTGGCCGGGTCCCTTGTGGCGTTTGGAGCGATGATTCTGTTCATTCGGTTCTCGGGCGTTTCGCTCGTCACCACCAATCGCGAAGTTCCGCAAGTCTATTTCAGGCCGACGCCGCGTCAGGATCCGCTATCAGTGCCTGTGCCGGCGGACGTCGTGGCGGAAGTGTTTGACCCGAGCCTGATGTCGTTGCCGAGCGTGCACGGCTTTTCCGAACGGTTATGGGCGCGGAAAATTGACGCCAAACAGCGGGATTTGGGCTGGGACCAGCCGGCGGCGTTTCTGGGAGTAACGATTCCCGGCATGCCCGCGCCGCTGCTCCAACCGGTACCGGTCGATCAGGCGGTCGTCACGGCCGCCGAGAAGATTCCCGCGCTGTCCGAGGAGGCCAGCGATTCGGAAGCGCTCGCGCCGCCGATGTCCGTCAATCAATCCGTCGTTCGGATTCTGGGCCCGTTGGGGGACCGAAGTGTTACGTTCACACCGCCGTTGCCGACGGTGAACAGCGCTGTGCCGCCGACGCAGGTTCGCGTGGGCGTGGATGCCGGCGGGCTGGTTCTCTACACCATGCTGGAGCGGTCGAGTGGCGATGACTCGGTGGACGGGCGCGCTCTGGATCTGGCGAAGCAATTCCGTTTCGAATCGGCGCGGGACGGCAACGCGTCTACGATGACGTGGGGCGTATTGCGGTTTCTGTGGGCTGCGCAGTCGGCGTCGGCCACCAACGTCGAGAACGTCGTCGCTCAGCATTGAATTTGAAGTGCCCCGGCTTCGGCCAGTTTTTTTTCCCCATCCGCAGCGCACTTGAGGGTTGTGCCGGCCCGCCGTAATCGGTATCAATGTGAGCGCGAGGGGGCGTGCTGAATCTCATCCGCCGCTTGCGGAGACGCCCATCAAATGCGAAGGAGTGGGTAGTCGTTGGAACGTTCAGGAGGTTTTCACCATGGGCATGTGGATTGGAAGAAATCGTAAGGCGCGCGTCACCTACGGATTCGACGATATCGCGCTGGTGCCGGGCTCGGTCACCATCAACCCGAACGAAGTCGACACGAGTTTTCAACTCGGGCCGCACAAGATCACCGTGCCAATCATGGCCAGCGCGATGGATGGCGTCGTGGACGTGCGGTTCGCGATCGCCATGGGCAAGCTCGGCGGCGTGGCGGTGCTCAATCTCGAAGGCGTGCAGACGCGCTACAAAAATCCCGAGGAGGTCCTCGACAAGATCGTCAACACCGGCAAGGAAGAGGCCACGCATTTGCTCCAGCGCATCTACACGGAGCCGGTCCAGGAAGACCTGGTCGCGGCGCGGATTCGTGAGATCAAGGACGCGGGCACGTGGTGCGCGGTCAGTTCGATCCCGCAGCGGGCGGAGCGGTTCGGGGCGATCGCGCAGGAAGCCGGCGCGGACATCTTTGTGGTCCAGTCGACCGTGTCCACGGCCCGCCACATTTCCAGTGAATACAAGACGCTGGATCTCGCCGCGTTCTGCAAATCGATGCGGATTCCCGTTATCATCGGCAATTGCGTGACGTACGATGTGACGCTGGAGTTGATGGCGTGCGGTCTGGCGGGCTTGCTGATTGGCGTTGGCCCCGGCGCGGCCTGCACGACGCGCGGCGTGCTTGGCCTCGGCGTGCCGCAGGTGACGGCCACGGTCGATTGCGCGGCGGCGCGGGATCAGCATTTCAAGCAGACGGGCAAATACGTGCCGATTATCACCGATGGCGGCATGAGCAAGGGCGGCGACATCTGCAAAGCGTTCGCCTGCGGCGCGGACGCCGTGATGATTGGCAGCGCGTTCGCCCGCGCCAAGGAAGCGCCGGGCAAGGGATTCCACTGGGGCATGGCGACGCCGCACGCCAATCTACCGCGCGGGACGCGGATTCGGGTGGGCGTAACGGGCACGCTCAAGCAGATTCTGTTCGGGCCCGCGGAGCTCGATGACGGCTCGCAGAATCTTGTCGGCGCGCTGGCGACCTGCATGGGCAACGTCGGGGCGCACAACATCCGCGAGTTCCAGGAGACCGAAATCATCATCGCGCCGGCCATCAAGACCGAGGGGAAAGTGTTCCAGACGGTGCAAGGCGTCGGCATGGGCAGCAAGTGATCGAGCAAATCATCATCCTCGATTTCGGATCGCAATATACCCAGGTGATCGCGCGGCGGATTCGCGAGTGCCAGGTGTTCTCGCAGATTCTGCGATTTGACACCTCGGCAGCGAAGCTCGCGGCACTGAAGCCCGGTGGCCTGATCCTCAGCGGCGGCCCGGCCAGCGTGTACGGCAAGGGCGCGCCGCACTGCGACCCGACGATCTGGAATCTCGGCGTTCCGATTCTCGGCATCTGTTACGGGATGCAGTTGATGGCGCACCAGCTCGGTGGCCGCGTCGAGAAAGGGGACAAGCGCGAATACGGCCACGCCGAGGTGGAGGTCACGGGCGAATCGCGGCTGTTCTCGGAGATGGAGCCACAGCAGAAGGTGTGGATGAGCCACGGCGACAAGATCACGAAGCTGCCCGATGGCTTCGAGTCGGTCGCGCACAGCGGCAATTCGCCGTACGCGGCGATTGCGAACCCGCGTCGCAAACTCTTCGGCCTGCAGTTTCATCCGGAGGTTCACCACACGCCGCACGGCAGGAAAATCATCGCGAACTTTGTCCACGGCGCGTGCGGGTGCGGACGGAACTGGACGATGAAATCGTTCATCGACCATGCCGTGGGCGAGATTCGGAAGATGGTGGGCAAAGACCGCGTGATTCTCGGGCTGTCGGGCGGGGTGGATTCGAGCGTGGCGGCGGCGCTGATTCACAAGGCCATCGGCGACCAGCTCGCGTGCGTGTTCGTCAACAACGGTTTGCTCCGCAAAGCCGAGGCGGACAGCGTGCGGCAGGTGTTTGGCCGGAACCTGCACATCAAATTGCAGTACGAGGACGCAACGGGCGTGTTTCTGCGTCGCTTGCGCGGCGTGACCGATCCCGAGCGGAAGCGGAAGATCATCGGGCGGACGTTTGTGGAAGTGTTTCAGAAGGCGACGAAGAAGGCCGGCGCGGCGCGGTTTCTGGCGCAGGGCACGACGTATCCCGATGTGATCGAGAGCGTGTCGATTGCCGGCAATCCGTCGGCGATGATCAAGTCGCACCACAATGTCGGCGGTCTGCCCAAAAACATGAGGTTCGAGCTGCTGGAACCGTTGCGCACGCTGTTCAAGGATGAAGTGCGCGAGGTGGGCACGCAGCTTGGTCTGCCGCGCGAAGTGGTCTGGCGCCAGCCGTTCCCCGGGCCAGGCTTGGCGGTGCGAATTCTCGGCGCGGTGACGCCGCAGCGGCTCCAGATTCTGCGCGAGGCGGATTGGGTGGTCATCGACGAGATGAAGAAGGCGGACCTGTATTACAGGGTCTGGCAGACATTCGCCGTGCTGCTGCCAGTCAAGACGGTCGGCGTGATGGGCGACGAGCGCACGTACGACAACGTGATCGCCATCCGCGCTGTCGAGAGCGTCGATGGCATGACGGCGGATTGGGTGCGGCTGCCGTACGATCTGATGGGGCGGCTCTCGACGCGCATCATCAACGAGGTTAAGGGCGTCAATCGCGTCTGCCTCGATATTTCCAGCAAACCTCCGAGCACGATCGAGTGGGAGTAGCCTGCCAACCGAGAACGGTGGTCAACACCGGCTTTGATTTTTCGGCGGGAGTTTGGGAGGATGACCGGCGGGAGAACCCATGGGCTATCTGTACAGTCTCCTGTATTCCGTTCCGTGGCTGGGCGCGACGGTTGGTATCGTGGTGCTCGCGCTCGAAGTCTGGATGATCATCGACTGTATCGTCAACGGCAACGAAGGGTATTGGATTCTGGTGATTTTCATGCTCGGGCCGATTGGCGTGGTCGCGTATTTTTTCGCGCGCAAGTACGGGACATCGCGAGCGGAGAGGTCGCTGACGAAGCGGTTTCTCCAACGGCGACGCATTCAGGAGTTGCGGGGGAAGATCTATCACCTCGACAAGGCCTATCATTACACCGAGCTGGGTGACATTTATCGGGAACAGCACAAATGGGCGCTGGCCGAGCAGGCGTATCGGAGCGCGCTGGAACGCGAACCCGACATGTTCGATGCGCAGGCCTATCTGGGCTACGTGTTGCTGTTCCAGAACCGCGCCGAGGAAGCCTGGGAACTTCTGGAACCGTCGTTGCAGCGGCAGCCCAATTTCAAGTCGGGAGACCTCCTGTGGCAGTCTGCGCGATGTCAGGTGGCTCGCGGGCGGCTGGCTGAGGGTCGTGAATTGTACGAGCGGTTGCTGGCTGCTCATGGTTATTTCGAAGCCCAGTACGAGTACACGGTCCTCCTCGACCGGCTGGGCGACCGGGACAAGGCGCTGGCCGCGGCCCGCGAATTGGTCGAAGACGTCAAGCATGCGCCGCGGTTCCACCAGCGCGCCAGCCGGCCATGGGGCCGCCGGGCCCGGCGGTTCCTGCGCACCACTCGTGCGAGCGCGTGAGCCGTTGCGTTTACCTGCCGGGGCTATATGCCCATCAGTATAAGTGTGTACTTGACAGATTATACGAATAGCATAGACGTGGCCGAATTGTCTTATGACAGGCCAGCGAGAACAGGAAGCGAAAAGGGATGCCGGTTTGCGGTTTGGCGTTGTGATTGGGAACCCACCCCTTGATCCCCTCCGGGGAGGGGACAAGGCAAAGGAGCAACCCGTCGACATTCCTCAGAGCAAGATGGGTCGGGGCTCGCGAGGGCCGGTGGGGAGAGGGGAGCGGGCCAAAAACCTTTTTTGGATGGAACAAACTCAAACTGTTTGGTGGTTACCGCTTTTCGATGTGATTGAATCGCACTTGGTTACATTAACGCACTGCCCGAGAAATGCGTTGGGTTTGTTTTGCAAAAAATGGGCTTGTTTTGGGGTCTGGAAGGGCATCCGGGATGACTTGACACGAGTTTTTGGGGTGTTTTGGCCCTGCTCGGCGTTGGGTGGGGTGCTTGCGCAATAGGGCAAATGTCGGGTAACATTCCAATTCAATCTGCATGAAAACTCTGCGTTACGACCAACCGGATTTCGCGCGGGCCGTGGCCGAGGCATGCGCGGCGTCGAGCCTGTTTGATCCACAGATCGAAGAGCGGGTGCGCGGCGTGATCGATGACGTGCGTGCGCGCGGCGACGAGGCGCTGGTGGAATTGACGGAGCGATTCGACAAGGTGCGGCTGAAGCCGTCGGAGCTGCGCGTGACCGCCAAACCCGTGCGACCCGAAGCGAAACTTCTGCGGGCGATCGGCGCGGCGCATCGGAACGTCGCGGCCTTCGCCAAACGATCGTTGCGCCAGGATTGGTCGATGCGCAACTCCCAGGGCGGAATCGTCGGCGAGAAATTTGATCCGCTGCAACGCGTCGGGATTTATGTGCCAGGCGGGACCGCGCCGCTGGTGTCGACGGTGTTGATGACGGTGACACTGGCGAAGGTGGCGGGTTGCCCCGAGATCGTCGTCTGCTCGCCGCCGCCGATACATCCGGCGCTGCTGTACGCGGCGCGCGCGGCCGGGGCGACAGAGGTGTACCAGCTCGGGGGTGCGCAAGCCGTTGCCGCGATGGCGCTGGGGACGCAATCGATCCGGCGTGTCGTGAAAATCTTCGGGCCCGGCAACGCCTACGTGACGGCGGCAAAGAAGCTGTTGTTCGGCCATGTGGGGATTGACTTGCTATCGGGGCCGAGCGAGTTGCTGGTGGTCGCGGATGACACGGCGAAGGCGGACTTCATCGCCGCGGACTTGCTGGCTCAGGCAGAGCACGGCAGCACCTACGAGCGCGTGTGGCTGGTGACGACCTCGGAGCGGGTTCTGGCGGCGACCGCGATTGAGATTCAGAAACAAATCGATGGCCTTCCGCGGCGCGATTTTGCGCAGCGCGCGCTGCAGAACGGGTGCGTGTTTGTCCTGGCCAAGGACATGAACCAGGCGATCGCAATCACGAATCAATTTGCGCCCGAGCACTGCGAGATTCTGGTGAAGAATCCACAGGCCGCGGTGAAGAAGATCAAGACGGCGGGCGCGATCTTCGTAGGCTCGTGGTCGCCGACCGTGGTGGGCGACTATCTGGCGGGACCGAGTCACGAGCTGCCGACGGGCGGCGCGGGCGCGACGTTCGCCGGGCTGACGGTCGACCAGTTTCAGCGTCGGACGAGCGTGGTCGAGTTGTCGCGCGGCGCGCTGGAGAAATCATTGCCAGCGCTGGAATCATTTGGAACCGTGGAAGGCCTCGATGCGCATGTGGCGTCGGCGCGGATTCGGTTTCCATGAGACTGATCCGCCGTCAAGTCGAGCGGATGAGCGGATACGTGCCCGGCGAGCAGCCGAAGGTCACCGGCCTCATCAAGCTCAACACGAACGAGAACCCCTATCCGCCGTCGCCCAAGGTGTTGGAGGCGCTGCGCGGGGCGATTGACGGACGGCTGCGGCTCTATCCCGATCCGACCTCTGCTGGGTTGCGCGCGAAGCTCGGCAAGATTCACGGGTTCGATGCGGATGAGATCGTCATTGGCAACGGCTGCGACGACATTTTGAATCTGTGCGTGCGCGCGTTTTGCGGCGAGTGCGAGAAACTGGCATATTTCTGGCCGAGCTATTCGCTGTATCCCGTGCTGGCCAACATCCAGGGCGCGACGCAGGTCGAGCTGCCGCTCGATGAGAACTTTCAGATCGCGGCGCATCCGTCGGTGCTGGCGAAGCTGGCGGGCGTGAAGCTCGTATTTATCACTCAACCCAATGCGCCGAGCGGCGTGTGGCTACAGCGGGTCCAATTGCAGCGCGTGATCGAGGAAACGCCGGGCGTCGTGGTGATCGACGAGGCCTATGTGGATTTCGCGTCGGAGAACTACCTCGATCTCTTGCGCGAGTACGACAACGTGATCGTGGCGCGGACGTTTTCGAAGGCATTTTCGTTTGCGGGGATGCGGGTGGGATGGGCGGTCGGGCCATGCGAGTTGATCGGCGCCCTGAACAAGGTCAAGGACAGCTACAACGTCAGCCGGCTCAGTCAGCTCGGCGCGGAAGCCACGTTGGACGAGTGGGATTACTTTCAACAAAATGTGAAGAGGATTTGTGCCACGCGGGAGCGGACGGCGTCGGCACTCGCTAAACTCGGTTTCTTTGTTTATCCTTCGCAAACCAATTTCGTGTTCGCGAGGCCGCCCGCGCCGCTGACCGCGAAGCAGTGGTTTGACGGACTGCGCGAGCGGAAGATTCTTGTGCGCTGGTGGGACGCGGAACGAATCCGCGATTTCGCGCGGGTCAGCATCGGGACGGATGAAGAGATGGAGAAGTTTCTGGAAGCCAGTCGTGTCATTCTGAGCGAAGCGAAGAATATCAGTCGTTGAAGGAAACAACAGAGACCCTTCGACAAGCTCAGGGTGACACCGGAGAGGAAGAAAACGTGAAAAAGCGAAGCGCTAAAATACAACGTGGTACGGCCGAAACGAAGATTTCGCTGACCCTGACGATTGATGGCAGTGGCAAGGCGAAGGTGTCGACGGGCGTGCCGTTCTTCGATCACATGCTGACGCTGCTGGCGAAGCACTCGTTATGTGACGTGACCGTGAAGGCCAGGGGCGATCTCGACGTGGACGCGCATCATCTGGTCGAGGACATCGGGATTGCGCTCGGACAGGCATTCATCCAGGCGCTGGGCGACAAGCGCGGGATTCGGCGGTACGGCTGGGCGCTGGTGCCGATGGACGAGACGCTGGCGCAGGCGCGCATCGCGCTGGATTTCAGCAATCGACCGTTCCTCGTGTTCGAGGCGAAGAATTGGAATCGCGTGGCGAACGTGTCGCTCGGGCGAAAGAAAGAGTTTCGTGTCGGGTTGGTGAAAGAATTTCTGCAGGGATTCGCCAACGAGGCGCGGTGCAATCTGCACGTCGACGTGCTGCGCGGCGATGAGCCGCATCATGTCGTGGAGGCGATCTTCAAGGCGTTGGCCAAGGCGCTCGATCAGGCCTGCCAGCGTGACCCGCGCGTGAAAGGCGTGCCGAGCACGAAGGGGAGATTGTAGCCGCAAAACGTTTTCGCGGAATGCGACGGACCGCGAATGACATCGAGGCTACAAAAATTTCTGTGTGCGGCTGGTGGAGCGGCCCCAGGTGCGGGGCAGGGGCAGCGGCGCGGCGGGCGGCGTTAGTTCCAGCGGCTGCCATTCGTCCTCGTAGACCAGATCGAGCAGGGGCTCGGGGATGTTGTCCATTTTGATTTCCATCTCGCGCTGGGGGATGAACGGGCATTTGGGTTTTTCGCCGACGAGGTACGCGGCCTCTTTCTCGAGCAGGAGCCGCGTGCCGGTTTTGACGCGGCGTTTGCCGTAACGCGCCTCGATGGTCTCCAGCGCGTGGTGCAATTCGCGGCGTTTGTACTCGACGTCGTTGTTGAACATGTCGGGTTCGAGTTCCAGCGGCTGCATGTTCCAGAAATTGATGCAGACCTGGCGGATGGGTTGCTCCTGGTGGGCGACGAGTTCGCGGAACAATCGTTCCACGTGCGGATTGATCCGGTGCGGCTCGAACTGCGCGACGGGAAATTTCACGCTGGCGCCGTTGCCTTCCATGTTTTTGAAGCGCACGTACACGCCCATCTCGCGGGCCTTGAGGTTCTCGCGGAAGAACGTCGTCACGGTGCGCTCGGTCTGGTCGAGCAGGAAGAGCAGCGCGGTGTCGTAATCGGGCTCGTCGTAGGGCAGGGTGGTAGCGCTGCCGATGCAGGTGCGCGGTTTGTCGGCGAGCGCGAGGCGTTCGTGAAGACGGCCATTTGCCAACAGCCAGAGTTCGAGGCCGAAAAATCCGTAGCGTTTCTCCAGCAACCCGAGCGGCAGATGCGCCACATCGCCCAGGGTCCAGATGCCGAGCGCCCGCAGCGAGAGCGCGCGGCGTTTGGCGATGCCGGCAAGTTTTTGCACGGGAATGTCGCGGAGGAACTCGCGCTCTTGGGCTTCGTCCTCGGGCACTTCGTGAAAATTGTCCGGCTTACAATGCTCGGTTGCCAGCTTCGCCAGCCAACGCGAGGAACCGAGGCCCATCGAGACCGGCACGCCGACTTCCGCGGTCAATTCGCGGCGCATGCGGATGATGAGATCGGCCGGGGTGCGACAGCGGAACACGGCGGGCGAATCGGTGAAATCAAGGAAGCCTTCGTCGATGGAGGTGGGTACGAGCAGGGGAGTGTAGTGGCGCGCGCGGCGGAAGATTTCCAGCGAGAGACGGCGGTATTCGTCGTAGTGCGGGCGCACCAGGACGCCGTCAGGGCATTTGTGTTTGGCTTCGAAACACGCCATGCCGGTGATGATGCCGAATTTTTTCGCGAGGTAATTGGCCGCGATCACGATCCCGTCGCCGCGTCGTCCGCCACCGACGAACACGGGTTTACCCTTCAGGTCTGAGTCGAGCGCGATCTCGCACGAGGCGAAGAACGAATCACCGTCAATGTGGAGAATTCGCTGGTGTCGCGCCTGCATACCACACAAATGTGTGGTATTGAGAATTGGTTGTCAAGCCGCGACGTTCGCGCTTGGCGAATGGCGTTTACCCAACTACTCTCGCGAGGAGCTCCGTGCAGATTCAGATCCATGTTATGTCCGGCTGGTGTTTGGGGAATTACGCCAAGCTTACGTCTCGCGAGCGATTCTGTTGCATGCTGGCAGCAAGTTGGGCGGATTTGGATGGGCTGGGAATACTCGCGGGCCAAGAAGCATACTGGGAATATCACCACAAGCTTTGCCACAATCTTCCATTCGGGCTGCTGCTATCGGTTATTCTCACGCTGTGCTCGGGACGACGATGGAGAGCGTTCTTTGTTTACCTCGTACTCTTTCATCTTCACATTGCAATGGACTACCTTGGATCCGGCCCGTTCTGGGGATTCTACTACCTTTGGCCTTTCTCACGATGGTACGTGGAAAATTCGCACCCATGGGAATTCTACTCATGGCAAAACCTCTCGATCGGACTCGCATTTGCTTTGTGGATACTCTGGATCGCCGTGCGCGATGGCCGCACGCCCTTGGAAATCATCATGCCATCGCTGGACAAGCAATTGGTGCAGTGGCTGCGGCGACGTGCTGGCCTGGAAGCAACTTGAGTTCGTCGGTCTAAGCGCCGTGCGTGCGGTGCGGCTTGGCGCCGGCGTTCTCGATCATCAGATGGAACGTGGTGCCGGCGTGGAAGGCGAAACGTTTTGAGAGCAGCGACTCGATCCGTTCGGCGAGCGGGCCAGTCAGCTCATCAATCTCATCGTGGCGAATGCGAACGGTCGGATTCAGGCCGTGCTTGGCTGGGAGCAGATCGGCGAGCATGTCGGCTTGCGCGAGCGCCGCATCGCCAGCGGCTTGATCGGCGTGATAGCGCCGCACGTCGAAATTCAGCGGCGTGTCGGCCGGATAATTCGCGAACGTCTCCGCCCGCTCGCGGGTGCAATGGGTCGCATCATCAAATTGCACGATACAATGGAGCGGCGCGGGGAAGTAAAGATCGGCGGCGACAGTAACCTGCTTTGGAGTGCGAGAGCTTGTTCCCGCCTTGCCGTTGCGTAAAAGCGCCGACAAGTCGGCGCACTCCAAAACAAACTGTTTGTTGCGCTCGGGTTCAAGGCCGAAACGCCGCCGCATCAGCGATGCGACGGCGTCCAGCACGGCGTCTTTTGCAATCTTCACAGCGACTTCAAACAATCATCGAGCATCGCATGCAGTTGCGTGATGGTATCGAGCGTTTCATCGCCCATGTGGGCGAGGCGGAAGCTCTTGCCCTTGATCTGGCCGTAGCCGCCGTCAATCAGGACCTTGTACTTGTCTTTGAGCGCTTTCTGCAGCTTCGCCACGTCGATATTCTTGTTGTTCTTCACGCAGGTGAGCGTGATGGATTCGTAGCCGGCCTTCGGGAACAGCTCAAAGCCGTGCGACTTCGCCCACTCGCGCGTCTTCTGCGCCATCTTCAGGTGCCGCGCATACCGATTTTCGAGCCCTTCCTTCTCGAACTGCTCGAGCTTGAATTTCAGCCCGTAGATGTGCGGGATGCTCGGCGTCGACGGCGTCATGTTCTTGTCGTGGTTGGCCTTGAACTCGAGGAAATCAAAGTAATAGCCGCGGCCCGGAATCGTCTCGGCCCGCTTCAAGGCGCGTTCGCTGACGGCAAACACGGCGAGCCCCGGCGGCAGCGCCCACGCCTTCTGCGTGCCCGCGAGCATCACATCGATGCCCAGCGCGTCCGTCTCGATCTTCACACCCGTCATCGAGCTCACCGTGTCCACGATGAACATCACATCGGGATACTTCTTCATGACCTGCGCGATGTCGGCGAGCGGATTCATCAGCCCGGTGGACGTCTCGTTGTGCACGAGCGTGACCGCGTCGAACTGCCCGGTCTTCAACTTCGTGTCGATCATTTCCGGCAAAATGGGCTGACCCCATTCCACCTTGAGCGCCTCGGCCTCTTTGCCGCAGCGTTTGCTCACGTCGAACCATTTGTCCGAGAACGCGCCGCAGCAGCAGTTGAGCACCTTCTTCGCGACGAGGTTGCGCACCGACGCTTCCATCACGCCCCACGCCGACGATGTGGAAATGAACACGGGATTCTTCGTATAGAGAACGGCTTGGAGCTTGGGCTGCATCGCGGCGTACAGATCCTGAAAACCCGATCCACGATGCCCGATCATCGGCTGGCTCATGGCCGCGAACGTATCGTCGCTAACCTCCACGGGGCCAGGGATAAACAACTTCACATGAGGCTTGTTCATGGATGCATTCCTCTCTTTTCTCGTGACAAACAGGGCAGGGAAATGAATATAATGTTTCCCGGGAAATCTCAATCCTTTTTGCGAGCGGGAGACGACTTATGCCAAAGACCCTCAACGTCGGCATGATTGGCTACAAATTCATGGGCCGCGCTCACGCCAACGCCTGGCTCACCGCGGACAAATTCTTCGATCTCAAAGCCCGCCCGGTGATGAAGGTCATCTGCGGTCGCGAGAAGTCGGGAGTCATGAACGCCTGCGCGCGCTGGGGCTGGAGCCAGTTCGTGACCGACTGGCGGGAGGTCGTCGAGGATGCGACGATCGACATCGTCGACATCAACACGCCCAACGACACGCACGCCGAGATCGCCGTCGCCGCCGCGAAAGCGGGCAAGGCGATCCTCTGCGAGAAGCCGCTCGCGCTCGACGTGAAACAAGCGAAGCAAATGGTGGACGCCGTCAAGAAGGCCGGCGTGGTCAACATGGTCTGTCACAACTACCGCCGTATTCCGGCGATCATCCTCGCCCGACGCATGATCGAGTCCGGCGAGCTTGGCACCATCTACCACTACCGCGCCCGCTACGCCCAGGACTGGATCGTCGACCCGAGCTTCCCGCTGGTGTGGCGGTTGCAGAGCAAGATCGCCGGCTCCGGTGCTCATGGCGACATCTGCGCGCACATCATCGACCTCGGCCGCTACCTGATCGGCGAGTTCACCGAAGTATGCGGACAGATGGAGACGTTCATCAAAGAGCGTCCACTACCCGGCGATCCAGACAGGAAGGGTAGGGTGACGGTGGACGATGCCGTCATGTTCATCGGCCGATTTCAGAACGGCGCGCTCGCCGATCTCGAAGCGACCCGCTTTGCCCTCGGACGCAAGAATGGCATCCAGATCGAAATCAACGGCAGCAAGGGCTCGCTCGTGTTCGATTTCGAGGATATGAACCGTCTGAAATACTACAACGAGGCCGACCCGGCCGACCGCCGCGGGTTTCGCGATATTCTCGTCACGCAGGGCGGCGGCGTCCATCCCTACGTCGGGAACTGGTGGCCGCCGGGCCATATCATCGGCTACGAGCACACGTTCGTGCACACAATCGCCGACTTCATCAACGCGGTTGTCGACAAGCGTTCCGTGCAGCCGACCTTCGAAGATGGTCTCACCAACCAGATCGTGCTCGCCGCCGTCGAGAAATCTGCCAACATGCACCGGTGGGTAACGCTCGCCACGTGATGGCGTACCCCGAGGGCGTGACGGCAATGTCGCGCCCGGCTGGCTCGATTCACGGCGATAGGAGCAGGAATCGGTCGGCGGTGAGCGTGTAGTTTGTGGACGCGGCGCTCTTCCCCGTGAGGGTCAGCCGGAAAACATGATTTCCGACCGAGGCGAAATTGGTCACTCCGAAGTCCACGAGCGGATAGAAGTTGGTCAGCCAGTATTGACTGAGAGTCGTGCCAAAAGGATTGCCGTCCACCGTGAGATTCATCGACCCGCACCCTCTGGCAGCCCTGAACCCGAGGAGACAGCGGTACGTTCCGGCCGGAGCATTCGTCATCGTGAACTCGATGTAGTTGCCGACGCTCGTACTGTTGAGCGTCACCAATGAATCGCCGCTGGCATTGGTGTCGGTCGTGATGGAAGCCGTCGCTCCGCTGGCAGAGTAGGGGAGTGATTCCGCCTCGAAACTCACCAGCGTGGAGATGGTCGGCGGCGGAAAATCAAGCCGGTAGAATCGGCAAGTGAGGTTCAAGTTGGTTTCGAAGGCCACGCTTTGCCACGTCGAATTCACTGTGATCGGCCCGTCAAATGTCGTCCAGTCGACAAGGTCGGTCGACGCTTCGAGAATGAAATGGCTCAGCCCCGAATTCCAGAATACCTCTGGCTCGTTTGTGGGCGCGGAAATCCCCAATTGCGGATTCAGTAGAATTTCCGCACCGGCAAGCATGACCGGGCCGGGACCATGCGGGTCATCGTTGGCGGGCTGGAGCGTGGTCGTATAATAGGTCAAACTGGTATTGAGACTTGTGCCGGGGCAGACCTGATTGACGACACCATTCGTTGTGATGTACTGGCACAGACCCGAAAACGCCTTGCGGGCTACAGCCATGTGCGACGGATCAAGCCAACCACGATTGACCGCGCGCGCAATGCTGTAGGCAAACATGGCTGTGCACGAGGTCTCCTTCCAGACTTCCGGATGATCCAGGACCTGATGCCACATACCATCGGTGTCTTGCACCGACTCGATCCCGGCAATGTGCCGGCTCAAAATATTGAGCAACGCGGCCCGCGCCGGGTGATTCGTCGGCATCGCGGACAGCAGTTCGACCTCCGTGACCATGGCCCAGCCATTGGCACGGCCCCATTTGACGCCGTTGACCGAATGCGTGTCGTAATAGTACCCGTGGTACCAAATGCCGTTCGTGTCCTGGAGATAGCCGGCCATATTCATGACCTGGGTCGCAGCGTCATTCAGGTAATTGGAATTGCCCGTGTATTGGTACCAGCGAATGAGAAATGGACAGCTCATGTAGAGGTCGTCCGCCCAAATTGTGTCCGAGCGGGTTGGCCGCCAGAGCGTCCCGTCCGGCAGACGCGCCTGGCCGGTGCTGACCCAGTTGGCCGTGGTCTGCGTCACGAACGCTTGGATGTTCGTCATCGTCGCGGTGTGACGCAGCGCGCCTTCCAGCAATTGCGCCGTCATTGCGCCGCAGTAATCCAGTCGGTCGATGGCCATGAATTGGCTCAACGCCGTGCTCGCGTAGAACGACGCCAGTTGCGACGGGGTCGCGTTGGTGACGGTACTCGGCAAGCTGTTCAGCCACGAATAGTACCGCGCGCAGATGAGATTGTGATTGAGCACGAAGTTCTCGAAATTCGTGTTCCCGGTCGCGTCTTTGACCCGCAGCATCCCGTACAGCGCGACGCCCCACGGATACTGCCACGTGATGCCCTTCGGTTTGGTGGCGGACTGCGCGGCGGAAAGCGTGGTAACGGTCGCGTAGTTGCCGTCGGCCAACGTCGTCAGTTGATTGCTCGCCACCAGCGAGATAACCGTCCGAATCGACGCGTCGCCCCGGCCCGACAAATCGTTGGTTTGTCCGGCAGACGAGCCTGCGAGCCCGACGAATGCCAGAAGGACCGCTATTCTCGCCGCATGCCACATTTCTTGGGACTCCGGCAACAGTCTATCATGGTCGCCTGGCCTCTGCATACAATGAATGAGCGACGCCCGCCAGGGATTACGGGCCAACGACTCGGCCTTGACGCCTCCGTATGGTCCCCTGCCGCCGGCTTGATTCTCGGCTACACCAACATCAAACATCTTCCCGCAGGCATCTCTGGCTGGGTCAAGGCCGGCGAACCGACGGACAAGGGAAGTTAGGATCCTCGCGTCCTAAAATCGCGGGCGCCCGTGTCGTGCACTGGCGCCCGCTTCTCTTCCGCATCTGTCGGCGCACGCGCGTCAGGCCTTTCCGCCGAAGCTCACGTGATCATCCAGGTCGAGCAAATCGAACCACGACAGGATGTCCTCCCGCGTCTTGCTCAGCTTGCCAAGAATCCCGTTGAAGTACTCCCGCGACTCCAAATCCGCCGGCCCGCGCTGGTCTTGAAGCGCGCTCCACTGGGCGATTTCCCATGGGTCGCGTTTGGTCTTCGAGTTCTTGGCGATCCATTCCACGATTTCGCCGTCGCCGGCGCCCAGCGCCAGTTGTTTCTTGAGGGCATCGCCCGTGATGCCTGCGAACTCGAACAATCGCTGGTCGAGAGGACAGGCAAAATGATACTCCCCGTTCTTGCCGGCGAGTGTGGCGCGGCCCTTGTCGAGGCAGCGGGCGAGGATGGCGTAGCCGCCCAAACGCACGCGCGGGCTGCGCGGGGGATGCTGTGTCAGATCAGGTGCACGAATATTCTTTGGTTTCATAATTTCTCCGGCGGTTCGATGCATCGGATCGCGAGATGGTTTCAATGGACCGTGCAAGTCCTCCGTCGCCATCGGCCACGCGAGTTTCATTGCAACATTCTCAAACTTTGCTACACATTTCTGTCAGTGAAAGGGGTCTCCATATGCATGCCGCATTCCCAGCCGCCGTGTGTGCCGTGCTATTGTCCTTGTCAATGAACTCTCGGGCCGATTCTCCGCAACCCATCCCGCTCTGGCCCGCCGGCGCCCCCGGCACGCTTGGCACCAACGACTGGGATGTGCCGACGCTCACGCCGTATCTCGCCGATCCCAAAACCGCCACGGGTGCCGCCATGGTCATCTGCCCCGGCGGCGGTTACAGTCATCTGGCCGGCCACGAAGGCAAAGACTATGCGCTCTGGCTCAACGAACACGGCGTCCAATGCTTCGTCCTCAAATACCGTCTCGGCACCCACGGCTATCGCCATCCCCGAATGCTGCAGGACGCCGCGCGCGCCGTGCGCCTGGTCCGCGCCCGCGCCGCCGAGTGGAGCGTCGATCCGCATCGCGTCGGCATCATGGGTTCCTCCGCGGGCGGGCATCTCGCCGCGACGTTGCTCACACACTTCGACGCGGGCGACACGAACGCCACGGACGTCGTCGAACGTCAGAGCAGCCGTCCTGACCTCGGCATCCTCTGCTACGCCGTCATCACGATGGGCGCGAAATCCCACCCTGGTTCGCTGAAGTTTCTGCTCGGCGACAATCCTTCGGCCGAATTGAAGGACGAGGTATCCGCGGAAAAGCATGT
Source organism: Verrucomicrobiia bacterium (assembly GCA_035541135.1). Taxonomy (GTDB): domain Bacteria; phylum Verrucomicrobiota; class Verrucomicrobiia; order Palsa-1439; family Palsa-1439; genus Palsa-1439. The sequence continues at coordinate 33,052 of DATKNW010000081.1, read as the reverse complement.
GACCGCGCAAACCCCGCCGTGTTTTATTTGGGCCACATGTGAGGACCCGGTCGTGCCCGTCGAGAACAGCCTGATGTTCGCCGAGGCGTTGCGCGCCGCGGGCGTACCGTTCGATCTCCACATCTACCAGCATGGCAAGCACGGCCTGGGCCTCGCCGGCGGTCATCCATGGACGCAGGATTGCCTGTTCTGGCTCAAGTCGCAAAACTTCGTCAAGTAACCGGCGAGAGGAGGTTCCCCTCTCCCTTTCCAAGGGGAGCCGAGTCGGACGAGACGCCGCCTTGTGTGCCCCGGCGGCAAAGGGCGTGCCCGCCGTGGCCTGTCGTTTGGCGAAGGCGGGTCAGGGTGAGGGTTGCTGTCCAGAACTTCAAACTGGACCCGTCGCCGCCCCCTCGCGCGCGAGCAGCCCGAGCGTCTCGAATCGCAAGTACAATTCCCGGCACGCCCACGCGTCCGTCGCCGCGTAGCACAACTGGCTCGGCGACAGATTCGCCCGCGCCCAGTTCGATGTTTGCGGGCCCTTCGTGATCCGCCCGCCGAGAAATAATCCCGCCAGATTCCGCAGCCCCGTCTGCCCGATCCCACGGCGCTTGGCGATGTCGCCCAGGTCCACCACGTTGGCTGGCGTGAACGGAAACAGCTTCTGCAGTTCCGCCATGTCGCGTCCCAGCGCGATGCCGGCCTTGACGGTCTTCGCGCTGCCCAGCACCTCGGCCAGCGCGTGCGAACAATCCAGCCGCTTGAGCTGAAACAGATGCACCGCCCGGCTCGTGGCGATCTGCACCAGGCTCGGCGCGTGCGATTTGCCCTTGCGAAACGACGGCCGCGATTCCGTGTCGAATCCGACCACCCGCTCCGCGCGAATCTCGCGCACCGCGCAATGCAAATCTTCCTCGGTCAACACGGAATGGATTGGCCCGTGGTAACGCACCACCGGCAACTGCATCAGCTCCTCGTGCGGGATCGTCCGACGCTCGCCCGTCGCCGCCACTCCCTCCGCTGTTGGCGTGGCTGCATGACGCTCGGGGCGTGAAGCTTCAGAGTTTGTCTTCCTGGTCAGTGTCACCCAAAGCATGAACCTACTTCATCCCGGCCCACGCGTCGAGTCCATTCCCATCCGCCCACTGTTGAACGGCCGTCTCGCCTGCTCAGTTCCCCTCCTTGGAGGGGATCAAGGGGTGGGTCCGTCGTCCCGCGGTCTTGTCTTATTACTGACCCGACAAATCCTTGAGTCGTGCCAAAGCTTCCGTCGCCTCCTGGCGCATCCGTGTCTCAATCCCGTCCGCAACCGCATTCTGGTAATGCCGGATCGCGTCGGCCCGGTGACGCGCAGCCTCCGCGGCGCGTCCCAGCCAGTAGTTCGTGACGTGTTTCTCGATCGGATGCAGCACGTGTCCCAGTGCTGACTGAAATTCTGCGGTGGCCTTCTCGATGGCCTGCAATGCCAGATGGCATCGTCCCGCGGCCATGTGCGTTTCCCATTGCGTGCTGCGCGTGGGATGTTGCTGAAGGATCGAACGCGCTTCCCTCAAGTGCTGTTCGGCTCGTTGGGTGTCCCCGCTTGCTGCGGCGCACAGGGCACGCCTTCGATGATAGCTACATCGGATAACCGGATTGGGGCCCAGCAGCTTTTCGGCGGCATCAAGTGCGCGAGTCGCATCGTCGAAGGTCCCTTGCTCAATATACACGTCGGCAAGAGTCAGCAGTCGAATCGGTTCATGGATCGTGGCCGCGTATTGACGCTGTAACGCAATAAACTTGACGCTTTGACGGTCTTTGAGCGCGATGGCTAGATCGGCCGGTGAGTAGTGCTCCGTAACATCACCCGGCTCGTAGTACAGAATGTTCGCCGCCGGAGAAAAATCGCCCCGCAACGAGTACGCCCCACTGGCGACGAGCCGCGCGATGCCATCCTGTATATTGTGGGACAGCGTTTCGTAGGCGAGATTCAATGCTTGGTCCAGATTCCCTGACTGCAACTCCGTCAGACAGTCTGCGGAATTTTTACGATGGCCGGAAGGCAGCATCGTCCGTAGCTCCGCCGCAGTCGCGCGCGCTTCGTCATAACGCCCCAGACTGGTCAGGGTCAATACGCGCAAGTTCAACGCCGCCGGCAGCGTCTTCGTACTCGGCTGCATGCCAAACAGTGATTTCAACCTCCACCGTGGCTTGCGAGCCAGCGCGATCGCCCGATCCGTGAACTCCAAAGCCGACTCGAATCGCCCGCGTTGGTGAAGGAATGCCGCGTACCCAGCCTCAAGGTTACCGGGAATCACATATTTCCGCATCAGAAAGGGGAGTATCAGCCGATGAGATCGAAGTGCGCGTTGGTAGTGCGCGTCCAGTTCGTCCCATTTGCCCGCCAGCCTGAGTTGCATCCGCTGCCGTTGTCGCCGCTGGCTCAGTTGGACATCGACCAGCACCCACACCGCGATACTCAGTGGCACAACAACATCCAGGATGAACCACAGGCTCGTTACCTCAGTGACGAGGCGGGCATTCACAATGGACAGTCTAGCCGGAGCGCAGCCGTTCTGACAGCACGAAGGCGGATCTACCCCGCTTCAGCCGCCAGAAAATGCTCGCCCCGGACCGGAAAACGATGATGTCATCACTACAGCATCGACCTTGAAATCAGCCCGAGGTCCAAGATTTTGCTGGACTATTTGGCTGTCGAGGCTCACTATGCCGCCATTAGAGAAGCGGAGGGGGCTGGCGTCCTGTCTGCGTATACTCCTTCGCCTTGCCTGGAAGGCAGTGGCGAGTGGCTTCGAAGGTGTCATGCGGGTCGCACCGTAACGCGGTTCATTCATACGCCACGCTATTGTTGTGCCTTCCTGCGGCCCGCCCGCCGCTCGAGAATCCGTTCCCGCCCGGTGACCCCGGCGCGGCTCCTACTGGCCGCCAGAACATCAGAGCCGAGTCTACAAGGAAGAATCACACATGAAGTCATGCATCACATCCATCGCGATACTCTTAACCGTCGGCGTTATCCGCCTCCCTGCCGCGACGATCACCGTCTCCAGCGTCAATGACAGCGGGCCCGGCTCGCTCCGTGCCGCGCTGGCCAGCGCCAGCAACGGCGACACGATTGATGCCACCGGTGTCTCCGGCACCATCCTGCTGACCAGCGGCGAACTGCTGGTCAGCAACAACGTCACTATTCTCGGCCCCGGCCCGGCGAATCTGGCCGTCAATGGCAACTTTCCGAACACCACCAACCGCGTGTTTCACATCACCAACTCCGTCGTCGCCGCCATTGCCAATCTGACCATCACCAAAGGCAATGTGTCGTTCTACCATGGGGTTTATTCCGAAATCCTTGGCGCTGGCATCCTCAACGACCACGCGACGCTGACGGTAAGCAACTGCGCCGTCAGTGGCAACTCGGCCGGGGTAGGCGGCGGCATTTACAACTCCGGTTCGAGTGTCGTGGGCTTGGGGTCTGGCAGCGCCACGCTGACGATTGTCGACAGCGCCGTCAACGACAACTCGGCCAGTGCCCCGTACGCTGGCAGTGGCGGCGGCATCGAAAACGACGGTTTGGACGGCAGCGCGACGCTGATTGTCACTGACAGCACCGTCAGCAGCAACTCGGCCAGCGGCCCGCACGGTGGCAGTGGCGGCGGCATCGAAAACGACGGGACGCTGACGATTGCCAACAGCACCCTCAGCGGCAACTCGGTCATCGGCGGCGGCAGCCTTGACTCCGGCGGTTACGGCGGCGCCATACGGAACGGTGGCGCGATGATGATTACGAACAGCACTCTCACTGCCAACTCGGTCGGCGGCAACTTGTACGTATTAGGCGGCGGCATCGGAAACGACGGGACGCTGACGATTGTCGACAGCACGATTAACGGCAATTATGCTGATGGCGACGGCGGCGGGATCCACAACGGGGGGACGCTGACGATTCTCCACAGCACGATCGGCAGCAACTCGGCCTTCTACAATGGCGGAGGTATCGACAACGACCACGCGACTCTCACGGTCAGCAACTGCACCATCAACGGCAACGCGGCGACCGCCTCCTATACTGGCAACGGCGGAGGGATCTTCAACGACGCTTCGGCTTTCAGCAGCGCCGGAGCTCCCAGTGCCACGCTGGTGATTGCGGACAGCACGATCAGTGGCAACACCGCCGCCAGCGCAGGCGGCATCGATAATGAGGGTGGCAACGGCACGGCGACAGTGACGATCGCCGAATGTACAATCAGTGGCAACATGAATGGTGGGATCGCCAATTACGGCTCGAGTTCCAGCTACCTGGGATTGGTTGGCAGTGCCACGTTGATGATTGTTAACAGCTCGGTGAGCGAAAACTCGGGTGTCGGCATCTCCAACGGAGGTTCCCTGACAATTGTCAACAGCACCGTAAGTGACAACTCGTCCGCGTCTGGCCCCGGTGACATTAACAATGCGAACGGGACCTTGGAGATTGGGAACACCATTTTGAATGGCAGCGCTTGCGGTTCGGGCACGAATATCTCCGGCGGCACGGTCACGTCGTTGGGCTACAACCTCACCAGCGACGCCGGGGGCGGTTTCCTGACGGCGCCGGGCGACCAGATCAACACCGACCCGATGCTCGGCCCGCTCCAGGACAATGGCGGCCCGACCTTCACCCAGGCGCTGTTGCCCGGCAGCCCGGCCATCAACAAAGGCAACCGCGACACCCTCCCGGCTTTGGCAACCGACACCGACCAGCGCGGTTACCCCAGACCGGTCGATACTCCCGCCGCAACCGGCGGCGACGGGAGTGACATCGGCGCTTTTGAAACACAGTCGCCGCAACCGGCGGTGTTGTCGGTATCGGCGTGCATCGGACTGAGTTCGATTGGCAACCAGGGCGGCCCGTTCAGTCGGTCCACCGAGACCTACACGTTGTACAACCCGGGTGACACATCCATCAGTTGGACCGCATCGAAGTCCGCCCCGTGGCTGACGCTGTCGGCAACCAGCGGATCGCTCGCTCCCGGGGAGAGCACCACGGTCATCGTGTCCATCAACAGCAATGCCAATTCGTTGCCGGCTGGCACTTATGGCGATACCGTTTTCTTCACCAACACCGCCAATGGCGCTGGCAGCACCACGCGTAGTGTAACGCTGAAAGTCACCGTCACATCCATCACCCTCACCAGTACGGCCGACAGTGGCCCCGGCACGCTGCGCGACGCGTTGGTCAACGGCAACCTCGCTGACGGCGGCACCATTGATGCCACCGGCATCTCGGGCACCATTTCGCTGACCAGCGGCGAACTGCTGATCAGCAACAGCATTAGCATCCTCGGCCCGGGCCCCGGCAATCTCGCGGTCAGCGGCCAGGGCGCCAGTCGCGTGTTCTACATCGCGCCGGGCAATTCCGTCGCCATCTCCGGGCTTGCGATCACCAATGGCGCAGCCCCGATTTTTGGCACAGCCGCGATGCTGGTGGGCGGCGGCATCTACAACGACAACGCGACGCTAACGATTAGCAACTGCACTCTCAGCGGCAACTCCGCTATCTCCTCCTACTTCGGCAAAGGCGGCGGTATCTACAACAACTCCGGCTCGCTAACCATTGCCAACAGCGCCATCACTGGCAACTCGGCCCCCTCTGGCGGCGGTATCTACAACAACTCCGGAACACTGACTGTTACCAACAGCACCATCAATGGCAACTCGGCCGGGACCGGCGGTGGCATCTACAGCTACGGCGGTGCGCCGGCGATCGTCAACAGCACGATCAGCAGCAACTCAGCCAGCGCCGGGTTCGGCGGCGGCATCTACAACCTCTACGCCAACCTTCCTATTGCCAACAGCGCTCTGAACGGCAATTCCGCCCGCGACTCCGGCGGCGCCATCTATAACGACCATGCGACGCTGACCGTCAGCAATAGCACTCTCAACAGCAATTCGACTGGCGACAACGGCGGCGGCATCTACAACAACGGCGGAGATGATGGCTTCGCGACGCTGACGATTGCCTACTGCACCCTGACCAGCAATGTCGCAAGCAACCGCGGCGGGGCCATCTACAACGACGGTGAATCAGAGCCTGATTACGGCGGTGCCACGCTCACGGTTGCCAACAGCACTCTCAGCGGCAACTCGGCTGTGGGAGTTGGCGGGGGCATCTACAACGATGGTTCCTATAGCGGGAGCGCGACACTGACCATTGCCAACAGCACTCTCAGCGGCAACTCGGCCAACGCCGGCGGGGGCATCTATAACAACGGTGAGTATGGCGGCGCGTTTCTGGAGATTGGTGACACCATCCTCAACGCCGGCGCTTCGGGCGGCACTGTGAGCAATGACTCCGGCGCAGTCTACTCGGACGGTTACAACCTCAGCAGCGATGATGGCGGCGGCTTGTTGACGGCGACCGGCGACCAGATCAACACCGATCCGATGCTCGGCCCTCTGCAGGACAACGGCGGCCCAACGTTCACCCACGCGCTGTTGCCCGGCAGCCCGGCCATCGATGACGGCGAGAATTTCTCGGGTTCACCATATGACCAGCGCGGCGCTGGCTTTGTCCGCACGTATGATGAGCCTTCCGTCACCAACGCGCCCGGCGGTGACGCCACGGACATCGGTGCCTTCGAGGTGCAGCCGCCTGTCGCATGCTCCACCATCGTGACGACCACCGCCGATAGCGGCCCCGGCTCGCTGCGCGCCGCGCTGGCCTGCGCCTCTGACGGCGACTCAATTGACGCCACCGGTGTCTCCGGCACCATCCTGCTGACCAGCGGCGAACTGCTGGTCACCAACAGCGTCACCATCATCGGCTCCGGCCCGACGAATTTGGCCGTGAACGGCAACGCCGCCAGCCGCGCGTTCTACATCGGCCCCTCCACGATCGTCAGCCTTTCCAGCCTGACCATCACGAATGGTCTTGCCGACGGACTTTCCCCGGCGAACCTGGGTGGCGGCGGCATCTACAACGACCACGCGACGCTGACCGTCAGCAACTGCACCCTCAGTGGCAACGTGGCCGCCAGTCCCAGCGGCGGCGGCCAGGGCGGCGGGATCTACAACGCCGGTTCCGGCGACGGTGGCGCGACGCTGACTGTGATCAACAGCACCCTGAGCGGCAACTCAACCGGCGGCGGCGGCGGCGCCATCGAGAACGATGGTTACAGCGGCAGCGCAATGCTGACCGTTGCCAACAGCATCGTCAGTGGCAACAACTCGGTCTTCGGCGGCGGCGGCATCGCCAACGGCGGGACGCTGACCGTTGCCAACAGCACGGTCACCGGCAATTCGGGTTTCGTCGGCGGCGGCCTCTACAACGACACCACGCTCACCGTCAGCAACAGCACCGTCAGCGGCAACTTTGCCAACAGCGGCGGCGGCATCGAGAACAACGGGACCGTGAGGATTGCCAACAGCACTGTCAGCGGCAACTCGACCGGCGGCAGCGGCGGCGGTGCCCGCAACTTTGGATCGCTGACAATTGCCAACAGCACTTTTAGCGGTAACTCGGCCGGGACTGGCGGCAGCATCTACAATGGCGCGAGTCTGGAACTGGGCAGCACCATTCTGAAGGCCGGCGGTTCGGGTGCCAACATCGCCAATGCCGGTGGCACGGTCACTTCGGATGGCTACAACCTCAGCAGCGATGACGGCGGCGGGTTTCTAACGGCAACGGGCGACCAGATCAATACCGACCCCATGCTCGGCCCGTTGCAGGATAACGGCGGACCGACCCTCACTCACGCCCTCCTGTGCGGCAGCCCGGCCATCGACGCGGGCGACCCGAGCTTCCAACCGCCGCCCGACTTCGACCAGCGCGGCCCCGGTTTCCCGCGCGTCGTGAACGGCCGCATCGATATCGGCGCGTTCGAATTGCAGACGGCCTGCAACCATCCGCCCGTGGTCCAATGCCACAACGTGACCGTTTCCGCGGGAGCGGGCTGTGTGGCCGACGCTTCCATCGATAATGGCTCGCACGATCCTGACACTGGTGACACGATCACGTTGTCCCAGTCGCCGGTAGGTCCCTATCCGCTTGGCGCGACCACGGTGACGTTGACCGTCACCGACAACCACGGCACCTCCAACAGTTGCGTGGCCACTGTCACCGTCGTGGACGATACCCCGCCGCAGATCACCTGCCCGGCGGATATTGTGACGAACGCCACTTCAGCCGCCGGCGCGGTGGTGACCTTCGCCCCGACCGCCTCGGACAACTGCTCGCTGGCCAGCGTCTCCAGCACGCCGCCCAGCGGCAGCACGTTCCCGATCGGCTCGACGACCGTGACCTGCCAGGCCGTCGATACATCAGGGTTGACGAACACCTGCACCTTTACTGTTCAAGTCAACGCCGTGGCTCCGACTGACAGCGATGGCGACGGCGTCCCCGACAATCTCGACCTGTGCCCCAATACGCCTCCCGGGGAGGTCGTCAATACCAACGGGTGCAGCATCAGCCAACTCGTCCCTTGCGCCGGGCCGATCACCGGCGGCAAATGGAGAAATCACGGAGCCTACGTGCTGGCGGTCCTGCGCACCGCGAATGATTTCTTGCGCTCCGGTCTGATCACGCCCCGTGAATGGGCGCAAATCGTCACCCGCGCCGCCCGCTCACGCTGTGGATGGAACCCGCGCTTCGATTTCAGCTGGAATCCAGATTGGAACCGCGACTGGGATTGCTCACGGGACCGGAATTGGCAGTTCGACGGCGACCGCTGACTGTTGAACGGCCGTCTCGGCTGTTCATCTCTCCCCTCCCCGGAGGGGATTCAGGGTGGGTGCGCGGCTGCTGGTAGCAACTGTCTTTTCATGTGGGTTGGAACTCTGGATTCTTGAGCAGTTGGTTGAGCAGGATGATGAGTTTGCGCATCCGTGCTCATCTGCGCGAGTCCGCCACAGCCTTGGCGACGGCGGATGAATCTGTGGCTCTTGCTTTGGCCGCCAAAAGACGCCCGCCACAGCCGGTTTATGTCAAAGAACCCCTCCAGAATTGGGTTCGTTCTTCGCCAATGTGGGTTCGTTTTGTGTCAAAACTGGGTTCGTTTTTCGTTAGCAAGTGTAAAGAAATTCGACACCCGATTTGTGTAACCCATTACAAAAGCGCTCCTTGCAAAAATCACACCCCGCAATTTTCTGGGTTCGTTTCGTATTTCTCGTACTTTTTCCCGACCCCATTTCCCCCGCAACGCGGTAACCCCCGCCCGCCCGGAAATCCTCAAACGCGAACTGGGAACTGCGAACCTATACCATATGTCAAAGAACAACGCGGGATTAGTATCGTGAAACGATTCGATTGTCAAGTCGCAATATCCTGTGAATATACCGCGCCGGCTGGCTCACCGCGCCGGGCTGTAGGCCGCGTGCCCCCACGCGGCGGTTCATCAGCGCCTATTGCGGTGGGCCGTGGTCGCCTCTGGCGGCGTCCCGCCCGCCTACCATTGGACCGCTTCTCGGTGGTGCAAGCGTCCCTGCTTGTGGTCGTCGCCTGTTCAGCTTTCCCTACGCGGAGGGGATCAAAGGGTGGGTGCCTCAGAAGCCCGTCCCGACGCCTTCTCAGTCGGGCCGGCGGCTCCGCCGGACGTAAAACACGATGGAAAAGATGATGGTGTAAAACAAGCCCGGTAGCGACCCGCAATCCAACACCAGCGGCAACCAGCACAATCGATGCGCCAGCTCAACCGGGATGGCCCCGAGCCCGAAGACTCCCAGCACACCTCCGACCAGCGGTATCCAGGAGGGGGCTTCGACCTTGCGCACATACCGTTTCCAGAACACAACGGCATTCAGCACGCAGAGCCAGAGGGAAGCCAGCAGCAGAACACTTCCCACAACCCATCCGATAACCAATTCCTTGGGCGACATAAGGTGCCGACACTATATCACGACGGCACCGGTGGCACAGGTGTATTCTTATCCAAAGGGTCCCTTCCGCCACAAACGGGGCTGGCTCGTAAGGAGTGTTGCCCAACTGACTTCTCCGCTTGTAGCCTGCGCTTCTGCGAAGCGCAGGCCGTTCAGCCCTCAGGAGAGTTCCGGATGTGCGAGGGTCTCCTGACCCCCGCACGTGCTCGACCGAAGGTCTCCCGGACAATGGCGGACAGGAAGAAATGGCGATAGACGGCAGATCAAGGGGTGGATACGTCGTTCCGCAGGTTTGTGTCATTACCGACCTGACAAATCCTTGAGACGCGACAAGGCGTCGACCGCTTCCTCGCGCATCCTCGTCTCAATCCCATCAGCGACGACGCTCTGATAATGACGGATCGCTTCGGCGGGGTGCCGTGCGGCTTCCGCCGTCCGACCGAGCCAGTAGTTCGTGAGGTGTTTCTCGATCGGATGCAGGGTAATTGTCTGTGCGTGTGCGAATTCCGCCCTCGCCTTCTCCATTTGCTGCAATGCAAGGTAGCATCGACCGGCGGCCACGCAGACTTCCCACTCCGCGCCACGCCTCGGATGCTGTTCGACGAGCGAACGAGCTTCCATCAAGTGTTGTTCGGCTTGTTGGGTGTCCCCGCTTGCTGCGGCGCACAGGGCGCGCTTTCGATGATAGCTGCATCGGATAACCGGATTGGGGCCTAGCAGCTTTTCGGCGGCATCAAGTGCGCGAGTCGCATCGTCGAAGGTCCCTTGCTCAATATACACGTCGGCAAGAGTCAGCAGTCGAATCGGTTCATGGATCGTGGCCGCGTATTGACGCTGTAACGCAATAAACTTGATGCTTTGACGGTCTTTGAGCGCGATGGCTAGATCGGCCGGTGAGTAGTGCTCCGTAACATCACCCGGCTCGTAGTACAGAATGTTCGCCGCCTGAGAAAAATCACCTCGCAACGAGTATACCCCACTCGCGACGAGCCGGGCCGTCCCATCTTTCAAGTTGTGCGAGAGTGTTTCGTAGGCAAGATTCAGTGCTTCACCCAGATTCCCCGACTGCACTTCCATTAGACAATCCGCGGAGTTCTTCCGCTGACCAGGCGGCAAAATCGCCCGCAGTTCTGCCGCGGTCGCCCGCGCTTCGTCGTAACGCCCCAAACCCGTAAGAACCAATACGCGCAAGTTCAACGCCACCGGCAGCGTCCTCGTGTTCGGCTTCATACCAAACAATGATTTGAATCTCCACCGTGGTTTGCGGGCTAACACGATCGCCCGGTCCGTGTACTCCAACGCCGACTCGAATCGCCCGCGTTCGTAAAGGTAGGCTGCGTATCCAGCCTCAAGGGTGCCGGGAAGGACGTACTTCCGCAGGAGAAAGGGAAGTATCAGCCGATGGGACCGCAGCTCGCGTTGGTAATGCGCATCTACTTCGTCCCACCTGCCCGCCAATTTGAGCCGCATCCTCTCTTGTCGTCGCCGCTGGTTACGGTGTACATCGAAAAGCATCCAGACAGCCATCGTCAGCGGGATAATGACTTCCACGATAAACCACAGACTCGTTACCTCACTGACGAGGCGGGCATTCACAACGGACAGTCTAGCCGGAGCGCAGCCGTTCTAACAGCACGAAAGCGGATCGGTGCTCGCTTCGCCCTCCAAAATATGCTCGCCCCGGCCCGCCAATTCGGATACCATGCCGCCAGTCGGCCACCCCGGCCCGCAAAGGGAGAACGCCATTAACAGAGAACTGACCCGTTCCTGAATAATGAGAATCTACAAAGCCACCGAAGCTGAGATTGACGAAAGGTTGGCGCTCGACAAGAGATTCTCTGATGCGGCTTTTTGCGTCGGCTTTGAGGTTGAATCGGAGATCCCTGCCGGCTTTTGTGATCTGCAAGATAAGATCCGTGATGGACTTGAAAGGGAATTCATTGAGAAGTTTGATGACCGCGAGGACCGGTCGAAGCCGTGGGAGTTGAACGGTAGCCACGAGTTGTTCGATTTTCCTGCAGACCTGATACCTTCCGAGCGAATAGTCGTGTGGTTGGGCTCCGACATCTTAAGCGATAGATTGCTAGGCGTGGTGCTGGGCTACCTCGAAAGGTGCCGGTCCGGTTATTGCGTGATCGCCGCGGTGTGCTCGGGAAGGGAAATTGTCGGACGCAATTATCTCGGGCGATTCGTGCTCAATCTCGAAGAAATCGCCGTGGAAGAATCGCTGGCACCCACGTGGACCAAACAGGTCCACCTTCTGCCAATTGATGAGGAGAGGTAAGGTTCGAGGGGCGGGACCCGCTACTTCATCAACCCTGCCAGCGTCTCGCCCATCTCCGCCGGCGTCTTCGCCACGGCGATGCCGCAGGATTCCAGCGCCCTGATCTTGTCCGACGCCGAACCGCTCCCGCCGCTGATGATCGCGCCCGCATGACCCATCCGCCGGCCTTTCGGCGCGGTCGCGCCGGCAATGAACGCCGCCACCGGCTTCGTAAAATTGTCTTTGATCCACCGCGCTGCGTCTTCCTCGGCGCTTCCGCCAATCTCGCCGATGAACATCACCGCTTCCGTCTGCGGATCGGTCTCGAACATCTCCAGCAGATCGATGAAATCCAGCCCCTTGACCGGATCGCCGCCGATGCCGATGCACGTCGATTGTCCGATCCCGCGCGAACTCAGTTGCCACACCGCCTCGTACGTCAGCGTCCCGCTCCGCGAAATCACCCCGACCGGCCCGGGCTTGTGAATGTAGCCGGGCATGATGCCGATCTTGCACGCGCCGGGCGTGATCACCCCCGGACAATTCGGCCCGACCAGCCTGACGTTGCTTCCCTGCAGCGCCCGCTTCACGCGAACCATGTCAACGACCGGAATTCCTTCCGTGATCGCGATAATCAGTTCGATCCCCGCATCCGCCGCTTCCAGAATCGCATCCGCCGCGAACGCCGCCGGCACGAAAATGCACGACACATTCGCCGCCGTCTCGCGCACCGCGTCCCCCACGGTGTTGAACACGGGGATCTTCTGCGAGTCCAGCTCAACCACCTCGCCGCCCCGGCCCGGCGTGACGCCGCCGACCAGCTTCGTCCCATACTTCAGGCACTGCTCGGCGTGAAATTTCCCGGCAGTCCCCGTAATCCCCTGCACGATCAATCGCGTATTGTTATCGACCAGTATGCTCATCGTCTCACTGGCGCGTGCTTCTCATGCACGACGGCCATCAAACCCGCAATCCGAAAGCTCGAGTTCTTCCACTGGAACGTCTCGACGGACGTGTCGTGCAGCGCCTCCTCGTATTCCTGCAAAAATCCGTCCACTTCGTTCTCGGGGATTTCGACCGCCACCGGCTGGTCCACATTCTCGTAATAAAGATAGAGTTTCATCGTTGTCATTTCGCCGCTTTCACAATCTTTTGCGCGGCATCGGCCATCGAATCCGCGGCGATGATGGCCAGGCCGCTGTCTTTGAGAATCTTCTTGCCCAGTTCGACGTTCGTGCCTTCCAACCGCACCACCAGCGGCACGCGCACGTTCACCTGCCTGACCGCCGTCAAAATCCCGTTGGCGATCACGTCGCACTTCATAATCCCCCCGAAAATATTGACCAGAATGCCCTTCACATTCTTGTCGGCGCACAGAATCTTGAACGCCTCGGTCACCTGCTCGGTGCTCGCCCCGCCGCCCACGTCGAGGAAATTCGCGGGCGAGCCGCCGTAGAACTTGATGATGTCCATCGTCGCCATCGCCAGCCCCGCGCCGTTGACCATACAGGCGATGGTTCCATCGAGCCCGATGTAATTCAGGTTGAACTTGCTCGCCTCGACCTCGCGCGGGTCTTCCTCGTTGAGATCGCGCATCGCCTGGATGTCCTTGTGGCGGAACAGCGCGTTATCATCGAAATTCATCTTCGCATCGAGCGCCATCAGACGGTCCTGTTCATTGATGATCAGGGGGTTGATCTCGATGAGCGACGCATCGGTCTCGATGAACGCCCGGTACAGGTTGAGGATCAAATTCACCGCCGGCTGGAAATGGTTGCCGACCAATCCCAACGCGAACGCAATCTTCCGCGCCTGGTACGGCTGCACTCCGATCGCCGGGTCGACCGGCTCCTTCAAAATCTTCTCTGGCGTCTTCGCCGCCACCGCCTCGATGTCCACCCCGCCTTCGGTGCTCGCCAGAAACGACGGACGCCCGATCGACCGATCGATCAATATGCTCAAATAGATCTCTCGCTTCGGTCGCGCCCCGGCCTCGACCAGCACCTTCCGCACTTCCTTGCCCTGCGGCCCGGTCTGATGCGTGACCAGCACCTTGCCGATCAATTCCTTCGTCGCCTGCGCCGCTTCCTCGGGTGTCTTGACCAGCTTGATGCCGCCCGCCTTGCCCCGTCCGCCCGCATGTATCTGCGACTTGACCGCGATCACCTCGGCGCCTTTCAACCCGCCGGCGATCTTCGCGGCCTCTTCGGGCGTGAACGCCACGCCGCCGTCGGCCACGGGCACACCGAACCGTCGGAAGATTTCTTTGGCCTGATATTCGTGAATGTTCATCTACGGCCGGTTCCCCGCTCAGCGTTTGCCGATCGGAACCACCTTCAAGTTGTCTTCGCCGACGTACTCGCTCAGCGGACGGATCAACCGATTGTCCGCCAGTTGCTCCATCACGTGCGCCGTCCAACCCGCCATTCGCGCAATCGCAAAAATCGGCGTGAACAGGTCCGTCGGAATACCGAGACTGTAATAAACCGTCGCGGAATAAAAGTCCACGTTCGCATTCAAATTCTTCTCCTGTTTCATGATCGTCGCGATCCGCTCGCTCATCCGCAGCCATTTCGGATCACCGACCTCCGAGGAGAGTTTTTCCGCCAGCCGCTTCAAGTGCGGCGCCCGCGGATCGAGCGTCTTGTACACCCGATGGCCGATGCCCATGATCCGTTTCTTGTTGGCCAGCGCGCTGCGCACGTAATCATCCACCCGGCTCTCGTCGCCGATCTCCTGCAGCATGTGAATCACGCCCTCATTCGCGCCGCCATGCAGCGGACCCTTCAGCGTGCCAATCGCGCTCGTGATCGCCGAATACATGTCCGACAGCGTCGCGATCGTCACCCGCGCGGCAAACGTCGACGCGTTGAATGCGTGCTCCGCATGCAGCACGAACGCCATGTCCATCGTCTCCGCGGCCTCGTCGCTGGGCGGTTCGCCGTTGAGCATGTACAGAAAATTCGCCGCCGAATTCAGCTTGGGGGAGGGGGGAACGATCTCCTTGCCGGTCCGGATGCGGTGGAACTGGGCGACGATTGACGGAAATTGTGCGACCAATTGCACCGCCTTGCGCCGGTTCACCTCGGGTGTGTTGAGGTCGGCCTGCGGGTCGAGCGCGCCAAGCATCGACACCGCCGTGCGAAACACGTGCATCGGGGACGCATCCTTGGGGACCAGATGCAGGAAATCGATCACCGCTTTCGGCAATGGCCGCGCGGCGATGAGTTGCCCGCTCAGTTGCTCTAGCTCCTTGCGGTTCGGGAGTCGGCCCTCCCAGAGCAGATAGACCACCTCCTCGAAGCTGACCTTGCCGGCCAGTTCGTTGATGTCGTAGCCACGGTAAATCAGTTGCCCGATGTCGCCCCGCACGTCGCCAATGTGGGTTTGGGCTACTGCGATTCCTTCCAGACCTTTTGAGACCACCGTCATGATTTCTCCTCGCCAAGGGCCGTTAACCAACTCGCGGAGGGTCGCCACACTCACGCGTCTCGCGCCATGGGCCCAATCTACGAGCGGCCCCCCGCACCGTCAACGGAAAAGTCAGCGTCGGTCCGCACGGCGTTTCCCCGACTTGGAAGTGGCACTTCCATGAATCCTGCGGCTCATCTGTTCTTGCAGAAATCCTTTCCAAACCATACAATGCACGGCAGGGAGGTTGAATCCTGTGAAATGGATTTTCGCAAACGCCGTTGTTGCTGTGTATCTTGGCCTGTGCATCGCCGCCCCCGCCGCTCGCGCCCAGACGAGTAGCGCGCCCCCGAATGCCTCGAGCGCGGTCGTGAACGGTGATTCGGCCGGCAGCGCCCCCGCGTCCGACCCTCTGGGAAATCCATCAGCCGCCGTGACCACCAACACCGGTCTCGGCTTCGCTGGTCTTGCCATCAGCTCCAGCACCCATGGCCCGGGCCAGAGAATCAGCCCATCCAGCGCCGCCTCCGCCCCTGCGGATTCGGCTGCCTTCAGTCCTCCCCGTCTTGCCTCGGGGAGCGCCGGCAATCCCGGCGGATCCAGCGGCGGCAATGGCTTTTACAGGCTCGACGCAAGGGGAGTCGAATCACTCGCCGAGAACACGAACTTGCAGAACGCCCCCATGGACCTGCACATGGACTTGGCAGGTGACACCTCCACTCTGTCACACCAGAAGACTTCAACCGCGCGAACCGCTCCCACCCCCACCGGTTCCATCTTGTTGGCCCCGGCGGCGGATGGCGGCGGGACGCCGCCACCAGGAGCGCTCTCGACCGAGCAACCCGCCTCACGGTGACGAGGCCACGCGACATCACGGATAGGCAGCGAGAACGCGCTTCAACAGAAGCCGTCCGCCCGTTGGGCCACTCCGCCGGCCATCCGCCAGCCGAGGCCCCGCCTGCCGCCACGCCCGGCCTGACGGAAGTTGAGCCCGGGCTGTTCGCGCAACACAACGGCTCCCGATACCGGACGCCCGTCGACCTGCGATCCACCCCGACGCCTCCCACGCGCTTCCTCGTCGTCGGCGGTTGCCTCGCGCAAGCCTTTCCCGAAATCGCGTCGAAGATCGATCCGCAATTCCAGGGCGACTTCCTGTTGCTGAACAATTTCGATTCGTTGCCGGAGTTTCCCGCGTCGCCGTCCACGCCCTACGATTTTCAAATCGTCCACATCCCGTTGCGCTCCATCTTCGGCAGCGCCTATTTCCGGCTGCCCGATGACGGCTCGCAGCACGAGGAGTTTTTGCACCAGACCCAGGATCGCCTCGCGCGCTATTTGTCCAACGCCCTGAAGTGGAACGCCGAGCGCCGGCTGCTGACCTTCGTTCTCGGATTTTTGGTCTCGCAACAGAATCCCCTGGGCCGATTCCAGCCGCGCTACGACCTCCGCAACGTTGTGCACTTCATCGAGCGTCTGAACATGTTCTTCGCCGCCGAACTCGCTCGCTATCCCAACGCCTGGTGGGTCGATGTCGATCAACTGGCCGCCGGTATCGGCAAGAAATTCTGCCAGGATGACATGGTGTGGTCGTTCACGCACGGCACGACCCTGAGCGACGGCGATCACGACCATGACCTGAATCGGATCCAGCCCACGGTCTCGATGCAGCACCATTACTCGCAGCGATGGCTCGAATTCTTCGAGGCGCTCCTGCACGAGATCTTCGCCATGTATCGCACCACCCGGCAACTCGACCTCGTCAAGCTGGTCGCCGTCGACCTCGATGACACGCTCTGGCGCGGCATTGCTGCCGAAGGCTCGCTGGGCGTCCTCGAAGGCTGGCCAATGGGATTCATCGAGACGCTTCTGTACCTGAAAAAGCGCGGGATCCTGCTGGCGGTTGTCAGCCGGAATGACGAGCAATTCATCCAGTCCCGTTGGAGCCAGATCGTTCAGGGACGGATCGATCTGGACGATTTCGCCATCCGCAAAATCAATTTTCTCAGCAAAGCCCAGAACGTCGCCGACATGATCCGCGAGGTGAATCTCCGTCCCGAAAACGTCGTCATGATCGACGACAATCCGGTCGAGCGCGCCGCGATCCACGAACAGATTCCCGGAGTCCGCCTGCTGGGCCAACATCCCTACTACCTCAAGCGCATCCTCCTCTGGTCGCCTGAAACCCAGTCGCCTGTCATCACCGGGGAATCCGGCCGCAAAACCGAGATGGTGCAGGCCCAGTTGCACCGCGAAACCACGCGCCGGGCGCTGTCGCACGAAGAATTCCTCCGCACTCTGAATCTGCGCGTCTCGCTGTCCGTCATCCACGACGTCAAAGACATGCACATGAACCGCGTGCTCGAACTGTTCAACAAGACGAATCAGTTCAACACCACGGGCGTCCGCTACACGCTCGAACAATGCCACCAACTCCTCGTCGACGGCCGTCAGATCCACGCCATCGAGGCCGAGGATCGGTTCACTTCGTACGGGCTCATCGGTGCGGCCTGGGTGCGGGGCAACTGCATCGACCATCTCGTCATGAGCTGTCGCGCTCTCGGCCTCGGCATCGAAGAAACGCTCCTGGCCCATCTCGCCCAACATCTCGCGGCAGGCGGCGAATCCGTTCTCCTCGGCAGGTTGTTGACCACCAATGCCAACATGGCCTGCCGTCAGCTCTACAGCCGAAACGGATTCAGTCAGGTCGATGGTGATCCCACGCTTTGGTCGCGGCCGCTGGCCACGCCCTTGTCCGTCCCACCGCACGTCCAACTCACCGGGGCGGCGCGCGGAAACTCAACAGATAAATCCGCCCCTTGAGAATCTCTTCGTAGGTTGAACTGGCGACTTCCGCGGGCACCCAGTTCCGCGGATGGAAATCGGTGGACGCATCCTCGCAGTAGGCGCGGGTCAGAGGGTTCCGCTGGTACTGGCGCTTGATCACATCCTTGGTCTCGTCCACAACCATGATCAGGGCCCCGGGGCGCGCCACCCGCACCATCTCCTGCACGGCCATGGCCGGACGGTCAAATAGATTGATTCCGCCCACATGCCAGACCACATCGAATGAACGGTCCGCAAACGGCAGGCGTTCGGCGTTGGCCTGCACCAGCAGGGAATGCGCTTCGTAAGGCCGAAGTTTGGGCTGGCACTTCCGCAGCATTTCCATCGAGAGATCCAGCCCCACGAGATCAATCTCGTTCAGTGAGATCTGCTCCGCCAGGAACGGAACATCCAACCCGGTCCCCATGGACGTGTACAGGCACTGGTTGCCCGGCTGGAGCGCGAGCCTCGACGCCATCATCCGGCGGGCCTTGGCGAGGGCGTGGCGGGTGATCAGGTTGGCCAGCCGGTCGAACGCATCGAACCCCCGCGCCATCCACTTGTACATCTTTCGAATCTTCAGGTTCTGCGGGCCAAGATCCGCCTCGTCAAGCAGCACGGGAATGCAATCGACGATCGGATATCGCCGTTGGCGCGCGCGGTTGACCAGTGCAGTGTCATCAAGTTCCAACGGCTCAAGCCCGATCGGATCGCGGAGCAGCGCCAGCAGTTTCGTGGGGATGGTCATACAGTGCGAGCATTCAACCACACCCGGGCAGTGAAGCAAGCGCGAACGGGTGTGCCGCCTCAATCACCACTCCATTTGTCTTGAAATCCACCAACGATTTGTGCAACGCTCCCCGCGAACTTTTCAAGGAGGTATGGTGGTGCGTCCGGCGCGTGGGCAATTATTATCGTCGCTTCTGTTCGTTCTCGGGTTCGTCCTGACGAGCACGGCCTTCTCCCAGCCGTCTACGCTCCATGCCTACCGATTCGGCGGCACGTACTACGTCGCGGTCGATGACGTCGCCGGCTATTATGGACTCAACCCCGAAGGGCGCGGCGGCGGTCTCAGGCGGGCCGAGTACCAGACCAGTTTCGGTCAGTTGGAGGTCGAAGCCGAGCGCCGCGACATTCTGGTGAATGGCGTGACCCATTGGGTCTCCACACCCGTCCTCGCGGAGCGCAACCGATTGTGGATCGCCGAAATCGACGTACTCAAGACGCTCGACCCCGTGTTGCAGCCCCTGCATCTGCGCAAGCCCGGCGCGGTCGTCCGCACCGTGGTGATCGATCCCGGTCACGGCGGCACCGACCACGGCACGCATGGCCGCGAGAGTTACGAAAAGACCATGACCCTCGACGTGGCCAGGCGCGTCGAGCGCGACCTCGCGGGCAGCGGCTTGCGGGTGATCATGACCCGCACAACCGACGAGACGGTTCCGCTGGAAGACCGCGTCGAATTCGCCCGGCAAAAAGGCGCCGACCTGTACGTCAGCATCCATTTCAATTCCGGCGGCTCGGCCGAAGGCATTGAAACCTACTGCACGACGCCCGCTGGCGAAAGCTCCACGGCGAACTTCAATGGCAACGGCAGTGACCGTGACACCGGCGGCGGCGATCGCAGCGCGGTGACGAACAACCGGTTCGATTCGCAAAACGTCTGGCTGGCGCAATGTATCCAGCGGTCGGCGTTGCGCGCCACCGGCGCGCCCGATCGCGGTGTCCGCCGCGCGCGGTTCTGGGTCCTGCGCTACGCCAGTTGCCCCGCGATTCTCATCGAGGGCGGGTTTCTGACCAATCCCTACGAAGAACAGCGCATTCTCCGCGCCGAGTACCGCGAGACCCTCGCCCGCGCCATCGCCGACGGGATTCTGACCTACAAAAAGACAGTGGGAACACCCGAGCCGGCGCGCTAGACTACGGGATGATGAAACCGATCATCGCCACACTTTTGCTCGCGCTTGTTTGCGGCTGCAATTACAGCCATGTCGGACCCGCCGTCGCCGTGTTCAATCGTCCGCCGCCGCCGTTGGGCGCGGGGCAGTTGGAAGTTCAGGTCGCCCCTCTCACCCTGGCCATCCGCCGCCACGCGGACACCGTCCTCCACGGACCCGATGTCGACGAAGACCAACTCCTCATCTTGCGCGTTCGTAATTATCGCCTCAACGTGCGCTTGCCGATTCCGTCCGACAGCGTCTCGCCCGATTTCTCCGTGACCCGGTTCGGTCCGCCGTCAAGTGGCCAAACCTACGTCGGCTACCTCATTATCAGGAAGATCACCACCGACACAGTCGAAGCACACCTTCACCTCGACGTGACGGCCAGTACCCCCTCGGGCTCATACACGCAGATCGCCAGGTTCGACGGTGACTATAAGTTCGCCCACAGCGACCAAGACGTAACGCAACCGTCGGGCACTTTCTGATCTGCGGGTGTCGACGCGCCGTTGACACACTCCGCCATGCGTGATACGTTTCCCCGCTTTGCCGGGCTGATATGACGGAAATACAAGCCAATTATAAGGATACGCTCAACCTTCCGCGGACGGATTTCCCGATGAAGGCCAATCTGCCCCAGCGCGAGCCGCCGATGCTGGCGCGGTGGGAGCAGGCGAAGCTCTACGAGAAGATCATCGCGTCACGCCGCGATGCGCCACTGTTCGTCCTCCATGACGGTCCGCCCTATGCCAATGGCAACGTGCACATCGGCACCGCGCTCAACAAGATCCTCAAGGACGTCGTGATCAAGTACAAGACCATGCGCGGCTTCCGCGCCCCGTATGTGCCGGGTTGGGACTGCCATGGTTTGCCCGTCGAATTGAAGGTCCAGAAGGAAATCGAAAAGAAGGGCGAGAAGGTCTCCGCCGCCGAAACCCGCGCCCGCTGTCGTGCGTACGCCGAGAAATACATCGACGTCCAACGCGCGGAGTTCAAACGGCTCGGCGTCCTCGGCGATTGGGAGCACCCGTACCTGACCATGTCGCCGGACTACGAGCACGCGGTCGTCGCCAATTTCTACGAACTGCGCCGTAATGGTTACATTTACCGCGGGCTGAAACCGGTCTATTGGTGCATCTCGTGCCGCACCGCCCTCGCCGCTGCCACCGCCGAAGCGGAGTACGCCGACCACAAATCGCCGTCGATCTGGGTCAAGTTCCCGCTCAAGGGCAGGCCCAGTGAATTCGTGCTGGTCTGGACGACGACCCCTTGGACATTGCCGGCCAATCTCGCCGTTGCGCTTCATCCCGACGCCAATTACGTCTTTGCCAGGGTGGGCGACGAGAAATGGCTGTTGGCCGAACGCTTGGTTCCGATTGTCCGCGAAAAGACCGGGGCGCCGTTGGGTGATTTCGACCGCCGGTTCAAGGGCCGTGAAATCGTCGAACAAGGGCTGATCGCGCGCCATCCGTTCATCGACCGCGACTCGCGACTGGTGCTCGCCGACTATGTGACAACCGAAGACGGCACCGGCTGCGTGCACACCGCCCCCGGCCACGGCATCGAGGACGCCGAGACGGGCGACAAGTACAAGCTGGAGCCACGCTGCTACTCGCCGCTCGACGACGCGGGCCGCTTCGTGAACGACGGCATGGTGCCCCGATGGTTGGTCGGCAAGAACGTTTGGGCGGCCAACCCACTCGTCATCGACCACCTGAAACAGTCGGGCGCGCTGGTCGGTCACCAAGAGATCGAGCACAGCTACCCGCATTGCTGGCGGTGCAAGAACCCGCTCATCTTTCGCGCGACGGAACAATGGTTCATCAATGTGGACCACGACAAGCTGCGCTCGCGAGCATTGAGCGCGGTGCAGGGTGCCACGCAACCGCCGATCCAGTGGGTTCCGCCCTGGGGCGCGACGCGCATCGGCGGCATGTTGAGCGAACGTCCCGACTGGTGCATCTCGCGGCAACGTGTGTGGGGTGTGCCCATTCCTGTCATTTCATGCGCCAAGTGTCGCCACGGTTTTCCCGAGGCGGAGGAGCACGTGCTCGGGCTGGTGCGCCAGCATGGCATCGACTGCTGGTTCACCCGCAGCGCCGCCGAACTGATCGGCACGGACAAATGTCCGCAATGCGGCGGCACCGATTTGAAGAAGGAAGAAGACATCCTCGATGTGTGGTTCGAATCCGGCTCCAGCCATCGTGCCGTGCTCAAGACGCGGCCGGAGCTGGCGTATCCCGCCGATGTCTATCTCGAAGGCAGCGACCAGCATCGTGGCTGGTTCCAATCGTCCCTGCTCATTGCGCTGGCGCTCGAACCGCACGCCCCCCCATTCAAGACGGTCGTTACCCACGGGTTTCTCGTTGTCCAGGTCGAAGAGACCGGCAAGAAACAGAAGATTTCCAAGTCCACCGGCAAACCCGCCAACTCGGAAGACTATGTGAAACGGTTCGGGGCCGACGTCCTGCGGCTTTGGGTCACCTCGGAAGACTATCAGGGGGACGTACCCGTGTCCGACGAGATCTTCGAGCGCGTCTCCGAGACGTATCGGAAGATCCGCAACACGCTGCGGATTCTGTTGGCGAACCTTCCCGATTTTGATCCGGCGAAACACGCCGTGCCCCGCGCGAAGCTCGCGGAGATCGACCGCTGGTTGCTCTCCCGATTGCAGACGCTCGTCGCCGACGTGACCGCCGCGTACGACAACTGGGAATTCCACCGCGTGTACCATCTGGTCAACGCCTTTTGCGCCGTGGAGATTTCGTCATTTTACATTGACGTGATGAAAGACCCGTTGTATACGCTTGCGCCCGATTCGGCGGACCGGCGCTCAGCGCAAACGGCGATTTTCGACGTGGTGGCGACGCTGGCGAAATTGATCGCCCCGGTCCTGCCGTTCACGGCGGACGAAGTATGGGGCTTCCTGCCCGGACGGGAGGAGGAGTCCATCCATCTGGCGGGTTTCCCCGTGCCGGACCCGTCGCGGCGGGACGCGGATTTGGAGGCGCGCTGGGAGCGTCTGTTGGAGGTGCGCCGCGTGGCCTCGCTGGAGTTGGAAAAGGCGCGGCAGGCGGGACAGATCGGCAAGTCCCTCGAAGCCCGGGTGGAAGTTGTGCCCGATAACGAGGCGACGCGTGAGTTGTTGCAGAAGCTCGGCCCCGCGCTGGAGACAGTGTTGATCGTATCGCAGGTTCGCGTCGCGCCGGTGGCCGACGGTCAGTTGCGCGCCACGGTCCACCGTGCGACCGGTAAAAAATGTGTGCGCTGCTGGCGGTGGACAGACGATGTCGGCGCCGATACGGCGCATCCGGAGTTGTGCGGACGCTGCGCGGAGGTGCTGCGGACGCTGGCGTGAAAATTGCAGTTCAGGACGGAACGACTCTATGAAGAAGCAGTCGAAGAGAACCAGTTCGGGTAAACCAGGAATCAAATCAGGGAAGGGAACCATGGGGACAGTCAAATCGGGTCATAAAGCAAAAGCGACGGCGGCCAAAACCAAAGTGGTGCGCACGGCAAAACGTGCCGACACGGAAACCGCCGTGATCGAGGTCGAATCAAATCGTCCGCCCAAGACATTGAAGCTCTCCAAGGAGGACGCCGCCAAGTTCCGCAAGCTCCTGCTCGATCTGCGCGATCATCTGATCGATGGCGTCAATTTCCTCGCCAGCGACAACCTCAAGCGTTCTCATCGCGATGCCTCCGGCGAATTGAGCGGCTACAGCCTTCACATGGCCGACGCGGGCACCGACAATTTCGACCGCGAATTTGCGCTGAGCCTCGTCTCCAACGAGCAAGAAGCCCTGTATGAGATCGAGGAAGCGCTCAAGCGGCTCGATCAGAATACCTACGGCATCTGCGGCAATTGCGAAAAACCCATCCTGAAGGCCCGCCTCGAAGCCGTGCCGTTCGCCCGTCTGTGTGTCAATTGCCAGTCCACCATCGAGAAGGATCACCGTCGGCCCACGCCGCAGGGACCCATGTTCACCGAGTCCGCTGAGGAAGAGGGTGCCGAGACGGAGGAAGCCGAAGAGTAGGCCGCGAGGCGCCCGCATGGCATGGGTCGCACTCATCGCTGTTGGAATTGCCGCGGTGGATCAGTTCACCAAGTGGCTGGTGAATCGTTCCATCAATCCGCAAGACACGCGCGTGGTCATCAGCGGTTTCTTCAGTTTGGTCAACTGGCGTAACACAGGCGCCGCTTGGGGAATCTTTCAGCATTATAATCTGCTACTGACGGCCGTCTCGGTGCTCACCGTGCTCGCCCTGTGGTTGTTCCGCCATTCCCTCTCACTTCATCGTTCGGGCCCGCGCCTGGCCCTCGGGTTGATCGTCGGCGGCATCTCCGGCAATCTGATCGACCGCATCCGCCTCGGCTTCGTCGTCGATTTCCTCAACTTCTCGGTCGGTCCCTACCATTGGCCCGCCTTCAACGTCGCTGACAGTGCAATTTGCGTCGGCTTGGGGTTGTACGTCATCTTGTCCTGGCGAGCAGACGACCGTGCCGAAAATCACCCCGCTCCCATCTCGTCCTAGAGACGGTTGGCCCGTCCTTACAAATCGTAGCGGGACCGTTTTCGTCGATCGAACTTCGCCAACTGGCGGCAGCCTTTCCGCTTCAGAAACGCTTCGACCTCCGCAAACCTCAAGCCGACCTGATCCGGCGCGTGCGCGTCGGAGTTCACCGTGAGCGGGATGCCCAGCTTGAGCGCCTGTTCAACGATGGCCAGTGACGGATACGGCTGCGGCTCGGGCAGCTCCGCGTGGCGATACCCGGACGTGTTGATCTCCAGGCTGAGGTCCGCCGCCCTGATCGCTTCGAGCGTGCGCGCGATGTCCTCGGACTCCCTCTCACCCGGCAGGCAGCCCGACCGCTTCGCCACGTCGAAATGCGCCACGATGTCGCACAGGCCGCTGGCCGCCATTCGCCGCATCAGCTCGAAGTACCGCGTGTACAACGCGTGCCCGTCCCCGTCGTAGTTGCGCGGCCACGAACCGACCCGGCACTCGCTGTCGAGATAGTGGATCGACCCGAGCACATAGTCCCACGGATATTTCGTGACCTGCTTGGCCAGGTAGTCTTCCAACCCCTCCAGGTAATCCATCTCCAGGCCGAGCATCACGTCAATCTGGATGCGGTAGCGAAACTGCAACTCGGTCACCCGCTCAACGTAATAGTCAATCTCCTCCTCGCTCATGCGGACGGTGGCCCCGCGTCCGCCGGGCAGCGGATTGTGATCGGAAAACCCGACCTCGCGCAGGCCGAGATCGATCGCCCGCTGCACGTAATCCTCCATCGGCCCCGCCGCGTGTTTGCACAACGGCGTATGCATGTGATAGTCGCACTGGATCGGCATAATGGCCGCGCAATGTAACACGCCGCTGTTGCGGTCGCGAAATCTTTCCGCGGGAAAAAACCAGCCGGTGCAGTTCACATCCGCAACCCTCACCAAAATTGCAGTTGTGTTTTCCCGCTCGACTGGCTACTAGCTACTGGCGACTAGTCTATGGAAACGCCCATCGTCTTCGAGTCCAAGGGTCAACAAATTGTCGGCATGCTGCATCTGCCCGAAGGAAACGGCCGTTTCCCGGCGGCGCTTCTCTTGCATGGGTTCACCGGCACGCGGGTCGAACCGCATCGCCTGTTTGTGAAAATCTCCCGCGCGCTGGCCGAACACGGCATCGCCAGTCTGCGGTTCGATTTCCGCGGCTCGGGCGATAGCGCCGGCGATTTCGAAGACGTGACGATCCGCTCGGAGATCACCGATGCCCTCGAAGCCATTCGCTTTCTGGCGCGGCACAAGCGCGTCAATTCCCGGCGGCTGGCCCTCATCGGCATGAGCATGGGCGGCGCCATTGCCGCACACGTCGTCGCCCGCGAGAGACACCGCGTCAAATCCCTCGTGCTGCTGGCGCCTGTCGCCGAGGGCGAGGGCATTCTGGATGAGCTGTCGACGCCGGAGGCCGTATCCTCACTGGCCGAGACCGGTATCACCGATTATGATGGTGATCTCGTCGGCGTGGCGTTTATTCGCCAGTTCGCCGACATGAGACCACTTCGTGATGTCGTGAAGTGCCAGTGCCCGGCGCTGTTGGTCCACGGTTCGAAGGACCAGACCGTTCCCGCCCATCACTCCGAAATGTACGAGCACGCCCTCCAGACCCACAAGCGCCTGGTCAAGAAGGTGATCATCCCCGGCGCCGATCACACCTTCAACAAACACGTCTGGGAGTCCCGCGTCATCACCGAAACCGTCGACTGGCTCGGCGAAACGATGTAGGCCGGCATGGTCATTGCGCACCTTTGTTTGGTGTCGTGAACCCAAGACGCGAGGCTTCCTCAAGGTCGTGTTTCGACGCGGTCTCGTCTCCGAGGGTTTGGTTCGCCTTGCTGCGAATATAGAAGGCTTCTCCCAACGTGCGATCGAGACGGATCGCCTCATCACAGTCGGCAATCGCACCGCGATGATCGCCCTTGGCGTCTCGCGCCGCGGCACGGTTCTTGTACGCCTTGGCGTACTTGGGATTCAGACGGAGAGCCTCATCGCAGTCGGCAATCGCACCGTCGAAATCCCCTTTGATGTTCTTTGCATATGCCAGACTGCTATATGCTTCCGCCCGCTTGGGATTCATCTGAATGGACCGCGCGATGTCGGCGGCCGCGCCATCCAGGTCTCCGGTGTGCGTCTTCGCATTTCCCCGTAACAACAAATTGCGTTCGTCCTTGGGGGCCAACCTCATGGCTTCCGTCGCGTCGGCAATGGCTCCAGCATAGTCCTTCATTTGGAACCGAGCGATGGCTCGATCGTAATGGGCGTCTTCGTATTTCGGATCCAGGCGGAGAGCTTCATCAAAATCACCAAGGGCTCCCACGAAGTCCTTTAACGCAATTCTAGCCTCACCTCGTGCATCAAATGTCGTTGGAGAATTCGTTCGGATTTGGAGACAATCGCTGAACACCTTGATCGCCCCCGCGTAATCGCCGTGCGACTGCTTGCTCAAACCCAGGCGATACAGCCGTAGCTCTGTATCGAGCATGACCATCAGGCAGACCCCAGCAGCGAGGCTGCCCAGGAAAACGCACGCGCGCACTGCCCATCGCCGTTCGTGTGAGGGCCAGATCAATGCCAGCCCCGCGACGATCAAACTGCCCACGAGCGAAATGGAGCCGGCGTTGAGATAGTGGGGATGGTTGTTATGAAGACCCCACAGACCGATGCCGAGGACGACGCCCAAGAACACCAGACCAAAACCCGGCAGGGTCAGCCAACTCAGCCGATAGTGCCGCTTGTCGACCTTTGCCAGGAAAACCGCGGGCGCTAGGAGTGCGGCTCCGACAACAACCAGGGCTGGCCCGCCGGTTCGGGGACCCTTCACAAAACACATCATTCCCCACTCAACGAACAGTAGCCCCATTGAGCCAATTGCACCGGCGACCGTCATTAACAGGGAACGCTTTAAGTTCTCAGGCAACTCGCTCATCTGAAAGCTCGTGGGGCCATCATTACTCGTCCGGACACCTCATTGTCAAACTGATTGGCCCGACGGACAGCAGTGGCCATTTCGAGAACGTGACGGTCCGCTTGGAAATCACCGACGAAGCCACCTGGTTCCTGGCGCGGCATCAGTGCATCCGGGAGTCCCGCGTCATCACCGAAACCGTCGACTGGCTCGGTGAAACGATGTAGGGTAACCAGTCCGCGTCACTTCCGCTTGTGGCGTTCGACCTCGGCCACCTTCTGGATGTAAGCGAGGTCCAACGGCGTGAAATAGGAATCGTACTCCGGCACGATGGAGCGCGAGTTGGTCAGGTCGAATTCACAGCGGTTGTTCAAATACGGCGCGTACACCTTCAACGAGCGAAGTATCATTTCTTCGGTGTGGCTCATTGGTCGGGCAATGTTCGGCACGAATTCAATGGCCAGCTTGCCCTTGACCTGAAAGCACTCACAGATCAAGTCGATGACCTCAAGATTCCGTTGTGGCTTGGGATGGCACAAATGAAATGTCATCCCGGCCGACTTCGGGGACTCGGCAATCCTCAGCAACGGAGGAACGATCGAGTCAACGGGGGCGAGATTCGGCCTCGCTTCCGGATTAGCCATGAGCCGGAGTGTGCTGCTCACCACTTGTCCGTCGGAAATTCCATAGTGGTCCTGGATTCGACTGACAACCTCGACCAACGTGTTGAGGTGGGTAAAGGTGGACGCCCGTCCGGACCTGCGGTCGTTGGTGATGATGCTGGGTCGGACGATCACGAGCGGCAGTTCATGTCCGCGACAAAGCGCCGTCACCGCGAGTTCCGCGTCGCATTTGCTCTTTTCATATGAGTTGTGGAACCCTTGCCCGCAATCGAGTTCGCATTCCCGAATCAACCCGGCCCGGTCCCCGGCGACGTAGGCCGTGCTGACGTGGACCACGCGCGCGATCCCCTCTTTCAATGCCGTCACGACGTTGAGAGTCGCCTGGACGTTGATCTGTCGCTGGAGTTCGGGATTGGGCGGCACGAACCGCGTATCGCCCGCGAGATGAAAGAGAATCGTGTCGGCAGTCGAATGGTCACTCTGGAAAATGGAGTCCAGTGTCAGGTTCGGAGCGCTGATATCGAGGGCGTGACAAAACAGCGTGCCGCGAAAATCGCCAACTTCCCCCACCTCGCGCAGGGCGGCGTTTACGCGATCATTCCATTGCGTTCCGCCCGCGCTCCGTCCGAGTGCATGGACGCGCCAGCCCTGATTCAACAGCCGGTAGGCAATATGCGACCCGATAAATCCATTTGCCCCGGTTATGATGGCTGTCTTCAACGGTACTCTGTCGCGCTGAAAAGCATACCCCGCAAACAATCACGTCGTCTGCGGCAGTTCCTGGTCGAGCATGGCAAACCACCGCGTGTCCGCCCATTCACCCTCAATGAGACGGTCGCGCAGACATTCCGCCTCGTTCCGCATCCCGGCCTTCTCAAACAGCCGAACCGCACCCACGTTGCGGCTGTCACACGACACGGTCACCCGATGCAGGCCGATGTCCCGCAGGCAAAACGCCAGCACGGATCGAAACGCTTCGAAACCGTACCCTTGACGCTTGAAGCCCTCGTTGATCTGGATTCCCAGGGACGCTTGCAGGCGATTCGCGTCCGTGTATCTGATCCACGTCAGGCCGATCAGTTTCCGCCCGTCCCGAAGCATGATTCCCAAACTCAACGCGCCGGATCTGTCGGAAAGCTTTTCCTTTACGACGCCCTCCAGCCAGCGCTTCAGCTCCTGCTCGTCCATCGCCGGACGTTCTTCGTAGCGAAACGTCTCCGGGTCAGAGAGGATTTCGGCCGCGTCGGACAAATCCTCCAGTTCGATCTTCCGCAGCATCAGGCGCGGCGTCTCAATCGGCAGGGGCAACGCCGAGCTTTGCTGGCTCTCACCGCGCGGGACGATGATGTCCTCGCCGCAGAACGGGCACGCTTGCGCGCTGCCGGCGCAATCCTCCGAATACTCCACTGAATCGCCGCACTTCGGGCACGTGAACGTTATGAAGGTCTCCTCGCTCATAATCTCCTCACCCGGTTCCTGTCCTGCCATTTCCAGCAACGGCGCCAACCGTAGCGGGGCCGCGCCGTGGCGTCAAGCGCGGCACATCCGGGTGGCATGGCTTGCCATTCGTATGCTACATTCGGAAACCATGGCGTTCGATCTGGTGAGCAAATACAAACCGCGTGGCGATCAGCCCCAGGCGATCCAGGCGCTGGCCGATTCGCTGCGGGCGGGTAACCGCTATCAGACCCTGCTCGGCGTCACGGGCAGCGGCAAGACGTTTACGATGGCCAATGTCATCCAGCAGTTGGACCGGCCCACGCTCGTGATCTCGCACAACA
The DNA here is from genome assembly GCA_035541135.1 of Verrucomicrobiia bacterium. Classification (GTDB taxonomy): domain Bacteria; phylum Verrucomicrobiota; class Verrucomicrobiia; order Palsa-1439; family Palsa-1439; genus Palsa-1439. The sequence goes on along the minus strand of DATKNW010000081.1, from coordinate 2,928 downwards.
AGACGCTCGCCGCCCAACTCTTCAGCGAGTTTAAGCAGTTCTTCCCGCACAACGCCGTCGAGTATTTCGTCAGCTACTACGATTACTACCAGCCCGAAGCCTACATTCCGCAGACCGACACGTACATCGAAAAGGATGCCAGCATCAACGAGCAGATCGAGAAGCTCCGTCTCTCGGCCACCAGCTCGTTGCTCTCCCGCCGCGATGTGGTGGTCGTCGCCAGCGTGTCGTGCATCTACGGCCTGGGTTCACCCGAGGATTATTTTGAGATGATGGCGCTGGTGACGGTCGGCAACGAAATGTCCCGCGACGATCTCCTGCGCAAGCTCGTTGACATGCAGTACAACCGAAACGACGTTGAGTTCACCCGCGGCCAGTTCCGCGTCCGCGGCGACACGGTCGAGGTCTGTCCGAGCTACACCGAAGACGCCGTGCGGATCGAGTTTTTCGGCGACCGGGTCGAACAGATCACGCGCTTTGAGCCGCTCACCGGCCACAAAATCGAGTCGGTCAACACGTTCTCGATCTACCCGGCCAAACACTGGGTCATGCCGTACTCGAAAATCGCCCGCGCCCTCGACGCGATCAAAGAGGAAATGAAAGAGCGGGTCGCGTGGTTCGAATCCCAGAACAAACTCGTCGAAGCCCAGCGGATTCACTCGCGCACGATGTACGACCTGGAAATGCTCAAGGAGATGGGCTTTTGCGGGGGCATTGAGAACTACTCGCGGCACCTGAGCGCGCGCGCGGCGGGGGAACGGCCATTCACGCTCATGGATTTCTTTCCAAAGGATTACCTGCTGCTCATCGACGAATCGCACGTCACGGTGCCGCAGATCGGCGGGATGTACGCCGGCGACCGCTCGCGCAAGGTGACACTCGTCGAACACGGCTTCCGCCTGCCGTCGGCCCTCGACAACCGGCCTCTGAACGCCACGGAATTCGACAGCCTGATCCACCAGTGCATCTACATGTCCGCCACCCCGGGCCCGTACGAACTCCAACGCAGCGCCGTCGTTGCCGAACAGGTCATCCGTCCGACGGGTCTGGTCGATCCGAGCGTGACCATCAAGCCCCTCACGGGCCAGATCGACGATCTGATCGAGCAATGCCGCGCCCGCGCGGAGAAACACGAGCGCGTTCTCGTGACGACGCTCACCAAACGGACTTCCGAGGACCTGGCGGACTATTTGCGCGAGGTCGGCATCCGCGTGAAATACCTGCACAGCGAGATTGACGCCATCGAGCGCGTCGAGGTGCTGCGCGGGCTGCGCGCCGCCGATTTCGATGTCCTGGTCGGGATCAATCTCCTGCGCGAAGGCCTCGATCTTCCCGAAGTGTCGCTCGTGGCCATCCTCGATGCCGACAAGGAAGGTTTCCTCCGTAGCGCTACGTCGCTGATCCAGACCGCGGGCCGGGCCGCCCGCCACATCAACGCCGAAGTCATCCTCTACGCCGATGTGATGACGGATTCGATCAAGAAGTTCTTGGCGACCACGGAATATCGCCGCACCAAGCAACTCGCGTACAATCAGGAACACCACATCACGCCGAAGTCGGTGAAGCGCGAATTGCAGCTCAGCCTCGCTGAATTGACCAAGGCCCGTGACGTGGAAGAGTCCGTCGTGCGCGAATCGGGCGGTAATTATCAGACGGCCGAGCTGTTGCGCGAGCTGGAGGCGGAAATGATCGAGGCGGCTGAGAACCTCCAGTTTGAGAAGGCCGCTATCCTGCGCGATCAGATCGCCGAGTTGAAGAAGGGAGGGACTGACGGGTCGCGTTCCGACGCGGCTGCTCCTCACGCGAAACGGCAGGTGAAATACGACCGCAAATTGAAGGTGAATGTGGTAAAGAAGTCGCGACCTGCAAGGACCCGATGAATTCGCTTTCGCCAGACCTGATCCGCAACCTTGTCCGCGCAGCGCTCGCCGAGGATATCGGCGCCGGCGACATCACGACCGAAACTGCGATCCCTGCTGACCAAGCAGCCGAAGCGTACATTGTTGCGAAAGAGCGCTGCGTTGCGGCGGGTCTGCCACTGATCGAAGAGGTCTTCGCGCAAATCGACCGTGCGGTAACGGTCAAACTGCTGGTCGCGGAGGGTGACGTCGTGGGGAAGGGGACACAGGTGTGCGTTCTCAATGGTTCCGCTCGGGCAGTTCTGACCGGCGAGCGCACGGCCTTGAATTTTCTCCAACGGTTGTCTGGAATCGCGACATTGACGCGTCAATTCGTCGATGAAATCAAGGGCACGAAGGCCAAAATCCTCGATACGCGCAAGACCACGCCAACGTTGCGCCTCTTGGAGAAATACGCAGTGGCCGTTGGCGGCGGCACGAACCATCGCATGGGCCTGTACGATGCCGTGATGATCAAGGACAATCACCGCGCCATTCTCGCCCGGCTTGGTCCGAAAGCCCTGGGCGACGCTGTCGGTGCGGCGCGCAAAGATCATCCATCTGTGCCGATCATCATCGAAGCCGACACGTTGGAGCAGGTCGAAGAAGCGCTCGCAGCAGGCGCTGATCACATCCTGCTCGACAACATGACGCCCGACGAATTGCGGGAAGCCGTCGCGCTTGTCGCCGGCCGCGCCAAAACCGAAGCCAGCGGCGGCGTCACCCTCGAAACCGTCCGCGCCATCGCCCAAACCGGCGTCGATTACATCTCCGCCGGTGCGCTCACGCATTCCGCCCGCTCCGTCGATTTCTCGTTGGAGGTCGGAGAGTGAACACCGGCACGGCGATTCTGGAGGCGTTTTATCAGGCGGCAGGACAATTCGTGCCTGCCGATGCTTTGGCGCGGCAATTGAAACGCTCGGCTTCCGCGATAACGACCGAGATCGCTGACCTCGAGAAACTCGGCTACACCATCGAATCGCATCCGCATTTCGGCTATCGCCTGCTCGGCACGCCGGATCGATTGACT
>DATKNW010000080.1:0-126780 GCA_035541135.1 Verrucomicrobiia bacterium | reverse complement strand
CCCGCGTTGTCGAGCGCCGCGCGCACGGTCGTGTAGGTCATGAATGGCATGTCGGCGACCACCAGCGCCTGCGGCTTGGCACGCGCGACCGCCTTCGTGTGATGCACCATCTCGTCCATCGTGACCGGCAGCGTGTTCTCGTACCCGAGCACGGCCATGCCCAGCGAATCACCCACGAGAATCAACTGGATGCCGACTTCGTCCATGATCTTGGCCGTGAAAAAATCGTAGGCCGTCAACGCCGCGATCTTTTCGCCGCGCTGTTTCATCGCCCGCAATGTGTGGATATTGACCTTGTGCTCGTTCATGAGTTCACCAATCGTGCCGCACAAATGTAACCTGTCCGTCCGCCGACGGCAACTCCCGCAACAACATCCGCACCGTCTTGCCCGTGCCTTTGACGATCAGGTCGGGCCGGATCGTCGACAGCGGCAGCAACACGAACCGCCGCCCGGCCATTCGCGGATGCGGCACCACCAGATCCTTCTCCAAAATCTCTTTCTCACCGAAATACAGGATGTCGATGTCGATCGTCCGCGCGGCGTTCTTCGGCAAATTGCGGTCGCGTCCGTGCGCCACCTCGTACGCGACGGTCTTCTTCAGCAACGTCTTCGGCGCGCCCGTGAATTCGATCTCCAGGACCGCGTTGAGGAATTTCGGCGAGTTCGGCGGGCATCCCACCGGCTCGGTCTCGTACAACGGTGACACGATGTGCCACTGTTCCGGCGACAAACTCAGCAGATACGCCTTCGCCTGCTGGAGATGCTGCAGCCGGTCGCCCAGATTCGAACCCAGCGCAAGCCCGACTTTCATGGCTGAGTGGCGGCGGTCGACGCGGTGCCCGGTCGCAGCACGATCTCGCGGCCCATGATGATCCACGAGTAATTCGCCTGCCCGCAAATTTCATCCAGCAACCGCGCCGACGTGATGTTCTTGCGCAGGATGGTGATTCTCACCGAGCCCAACGTGCTCACAGCCGGGGCGCCCTGCGCCCCACTCTGCTGGATGGGTTGCGACGTATAACTCACCGGATGCGAGATCACGTAGTGAAAGTCGAACGCCTGATGATGGCTGCCGACGCTCAGCTTCTGCCACATCTTCATCGTCTTCTCCAGCGTCAGGTTCTGGATTTCGACCTGGGAAATCACGGTTTGATTCAGCGCATTCTGGATTCGCGCTGCGAGCGGGCTGGACGACGGCAACTCGTTGCGCCACTGGTGCGTCGCGCACGCCGAAACGAGGGTGGCGGCCACACAACCGATGATCAGTTGTCGTTTCACGGGCGGTCGCTAGCGTAGCCCCAACACGTCTTGCATGTCATACAGGCCCGGTTTTTGGGTGACGGCCCATTTGGCGGCGCGGAGCGCGCCTCGCGCCAGGATGTCGCGGCTGCTGGCGCGATGTGTCAGTTCAATCCGCTCACCCGCCGTGCCGAATGTGACCGTGTGATCGCCGACGACGTCCCCGATGCGCAACGCATGCGCCGGCGCGTCTTTCCCGCGCACTTGCTTCAAAAGTTCCTGCAATCGCTTTGCCGTGCCGCTGGGGGCGTCTTTCTTGGCCGTGTGATGCGTCTCGAGCACCTCGGCTTCCCAGCTCGGCCCGACAATCCCGGCCACTTTCTGCGTGACCCAAAACAGGATGTTCACGCCCGTGCTGAAATTCGCCGACCACACGACGGGAATATTCTTCCCAAACGCGCGCACGGCGCTCTTCTCGGCTTCGCTGTGGCCAGTGGTCCCGATGACGAGCGCCTTCTTGTGAGCGGCGGCAATTTTCGCGACGGTGAACGTCGCCTCACGCACGGAAAAATCAACCACGACGTCGCCCGCGTCGATGACTTTCGCGAGATCGTCGCCCAGATCGATTTCGCCGGCCACGCGCAACTCGGGATCGGCCGCCGCCAACGACGCGAGCGCGCGGCCCATACGGCCTTTGGCGCCACAGATAATGATCTTGACCGGGCTCACGCTTTCACCAAGCCGGCGGCTTGCAGCGTCTTTTTCAATTGCGCGCGATTGGCGTCGCTCAACGGCACGAGCGGCAGCCGATACGCTTCTTCGATCAGTCCCATCATCGCCATCGCGGCCTTGACGGGAACCGGGTTGGTCTCGATGAAGAGATCTTTGAACAGCGGAAACAGTTTCGCGTGGATCCGGCCCGCGCGCTCGAAATCGCCTTTCAGCGCCGCGTGCGTCATCTCCGTCAGCTCGCGCGGAATGACATTCGACACCACGCTGATCACACCGACCGCGCCGACACTCATCATCGGCAGGGTCAGCGAATCGTCTCCCGACAAAATGCAGAATTCGCGGTCAACCATCCCGCGGATCTGGCTGACGCGATCAACCACGCCTGTGGCTTCCTTGAGTCCGACGATGTATTGCGGCACATCCCGCCGCAGCCGCGCCATCGTGTCGTTCGAAATGTCCACGCCGCACCGGCCCGGAATGTTGTAGAGAATCAGCGGAATTTCGGCCGCCTCGGCGATCGCGCGGAAATGCGCGTACAGGCCCGCCTGCGACGGCTTGTTGTAATACGGCGCGACCTGCAGCGAGGCATCCGCCCCGATTTCTTTCGCGTGCCGCGTCATGAAGATCGCTTCGTCGGTCGAGTTTGATCCCGTGCCCGCGATGACCTTGCATCGCTTCGCCGCGAATTTCACCACCAGGTCGATAACGTGGTTGTGTTCTTCGTGGCTGAGTGTCGGCGACTCGCCCGTCGTTCCGCACGGGACGAGGCCGTCGATGCCCGCCGCGATCTGCTGCTCGACAATCTGTCGCAGCCGTGGCTCATCGACTTTCCCGTCCCTCGTGAATGGCGTGACCAATGCAGTGTAGGTGCCGGTGAACATAGGATGTGTTATCATAAAGCCAGCCGGGCCTTTTTCAAGTGCGAAGCTATCGGCCCGTGCTGCGCCGCGGGACGTACAGCACGGTGACGATGGTCAGCACGATTTCACCCGTCTGGTTCCGCGTTGTATTGCGGGACCGGACGATCCCCCGGTCCGGATGCGAATGCGACGGCCGGACTTCGAGCACTTCCACCTCGACGTGCAACGTGTCGCCCGGCCGCACCGGCCGCAGCCAGTGCAATTCCTCCAGCCCGAGCCCGATCGATCCGCCAGCGATCCGCACGGCGCCCTGGGCGACGAGCCGCATCGTGATTGCGGCCGTGTACCAGCCGCTGGCCACCAAGCCACCGAAGATCGATTTTTGCGCGGCGGCCGGATCCATGTGAAACGGCTGCGGATCGTAATGCTTCGCATAGTCGATGATTTCGGCCTCGGTGACGACGTGGTCCGACGTACGGAACCGGTCGCCAACGTGAATGTCTTCCAGATAGAGTTCGCTCATATTGACATGGATTATCCGCCAACAGCCGCCGCGCGCAACTTCCGGTAATGCCGATCCAATGCGCTGTCGCTGCCTGCTATGAGAGATGACTGCGCCATCACGCCGTACACCTCGCTACGGGAAATCTTGATGCGGTGCGCCGGGTCGAGCGGGTTGCCCATACGCAGCCGCGCGATGGTCATCAGTCCAATCCAGATCGGCCAGACGCAGGCCAGGCGCAACGACTTTTGGGAGCTGGGAATATTCATCGTGTACTTCCATCCGGCATCGAGATGCTCGACTGCTGTGTCGAGCCAATGGTTGTATGACTTGCGGATCGCGTCGAAGTTCGTCGGATCGAGCAGCGCCTTCGGATCTTTCACCGGCAAGTAGCAGCGCCCGATCCGCAAATCCTTCGGTATGTCGCGCAGCACGTTGACCAATTGTAGACCCTTGCCGAACCGCACTCCGAGTTTCTCCATTTCCGCGCTGTTCCAACGCGTCAGCTCGGTCACATGCGCCATGCACATCCGCGTCCAGAATTCGCCGACGCAGCCCGCCACCATATATGTGTACCGGTCCAGCTCGGCGTCGTCGGACAGCGCGACCAGCTCCTTCTCCGTGTCGCCGGGGAACCGTTGCAGGTCAAAAATCTGCCCGCCAACAATAATCTTCAGCAGATCGTGGATGCGCCGGCCATCCGCTTCGTCGAACGCTTCCAGTGCGACCACGCATTCCTCCAATCGCTCGAGCAATTGCTTCTCGGCGGGCAACGTCTGTTGCTCGGCGATTGCGCCCAAATCGGGAACGTGCGAGAGATTGTGAAGTTGCTGGAGGGCAACGATCCGATTGTCGCGCGGAATCGCCTTGGTGTCAGCGATGGTGTCGGTCGCGCGCGCGAGCAGGTACGCCAGGGAAATCTGCGGTCGAATCTCGCGCGGCAGCACGCGCAACGTGAGATAAAACGAGCGCGACACGTCGCGCAGGAGCGGACCGATCAATTCCGTTTGCGTGTTGGCCATCGACAGCCGCCACGATACGGCGGCCAAAGTCGCGCCGCAAGCCAAACAGCGCTTTCCCGATGCGACGCGCCCCCTTCCCTGCTTGCGTTTCCGTCGGCTCGGCCGATAATCCAGCCATGGCGATGCGACGCTTTGCGTACATCCTCTGCGGTCTCGCTCTGGCCTTCCCTGGCATCTTCGCACAGGCTGATTCAACAAACGCGCCTGCGATCGCTCGCGATGCGCGTTACCCGGCCAGTTGGTGGACGCCGGTGCCGACCAATGGCGCACCGTCATGGGAAATCTTCCCGCAGGACGCCGGTCCCGGCGAAGTTATCCTCTCCAAGCGCAACGAACTCGGCCTCCTCTCGAATTTCGCGCCGACGCCGTTCAACTTGCACGGCAAACGCTACGCCAGCCTCGAAGGCTTCTGGCAGATGATGAAGTATCCCGAAGGCCTCGATGATCCTCGCGCGAAGTTTCCGGGCTTGGAATGGAAATTCACGCGCGAGCAGGTCGCGCTCATGACCGGCTTCGTCGCCAAGCACGCTGGCGATCTCGCCAACGAGAACATGGAGAAGATGGGCATCGATTGGGTCACGTTCGAAGGGAAACGCATGGAGTACCGACCCGCGACGCCCGGTGAGCACTACCAGCTTATCGTCGAAGCAACGCGCGAAAAGGTTCGCCAAAATCCCGAGGTGCAGAAAGTGTTGCTCGCCACGGGCGATCTCATCTTGAAACCCGATCACCAACAGGAAACCAATGTCCCCGCCGCGTGGCGCTACTATGACATTCTGATGACGATCCGCACCGGATTGCAGCAGAGCGGCGCGACCAACTCCGCCGCTCAATCCCGCTGATACGTCCCGACAAGTTCCGCCTGCGCGAGGATGTGGCCTTGCATCGCCGATTCGAGCTGAGACCGTTTCACGCGCGGCGCCAGATTCAACTCGCTGTCCAACGCATACAGCCGGAAATGATAATGATGCACCCCATGCCCCCGCGGAGGACACGGCCCGCCGTAGCCGACCTTGCCGAAATCGTTCACGCCCTGCCTCAAGCCGGCGATCGAGGCGCCGGTTTCGGTCTTCGCGATGTCTTCAGGAAACGCGCTCACGCTCGACGAGATATTATACGCGACCCAATGCACCCACGAACCGCCGGGCGCATCGGGGTCGTCGCAGATCAACGCGAAACTCTTTGTGCCCGCCGGCGCGCCTTCCCATTTCAACGCCGGCGAGATATCGTCTTTCTCGCACGAGTATTTCGCGGGCATCGGTTGATTGTTCCGAAAACCCGGGCTGCTCAAGCTGAATTGCGCCATGGTCGCCTCCTTCGTCTCGGCGCGCGCCAGCGCGCACACGCCCAACACCACCGCGAGAACACACAGATTCGTTTTCATCGCGTTCGGTCCTCTCCTCCGCCGCATTCTCCTCCTCCCGCCGCGGCGAATCAAGTTCCCCTTGCAAAACGCCCGCGTCCACGTATATTTCCGCCCAGCATCAGGAAGTCCGGACCTTTGCTAGCAGAGGTCCGGGTGCCAACCGAGGCGGGAGCGCCTACGGTGGCTTCTTCGAGGCAGGCCGCCCCGAAGGATGTGCGAACCCGAAAGTCGGGTCGAACAACCAGCTCCGCGCCCCCGATTCGGGGTTGCCAGGCCGCGCTCGCTGATGCGAACGCGGTTTTTGTTTTCTCTGATGCGGAATGACTGTTAGTTTAGGCGGGTTCCATGGGCAATCGCGACGAACGTAGCAAGCTGCTGACCGCGTTACTGGACGAACGGATCCTCGTGCTCGATGGCGCAATGGGCACGATGATCCAGCGACGCAATCCGTCGGCGGCGGATTTCGGCGGCCCGGCGCTCGAAGGCTGCAACGAAGTGCTTGTTCTCCGAAGGCCGGACATTATTCGTGGTATTCATCGCGAGTACTTAGCCGCGGGCGCGGACATCGTCGAAACCGACACCTTCGGTGGCACACCGCTCGTGCTCAACGAATATGGTCTCGCGGACAAATGTTTCGAGATCAATTCCGTCGCCGCCAAGCTGGCGCGTCAGGCCGCGGACGAATTCTCAACCCCGGCCAAGCCGCGGTTCGTCGCCGGGTCGATGGGGCCGACCACCAAGGTGATCACCGTCAGCGGCGGCGTGACGTTCGCGCAGTTGATCGAGCATTTCTATCAGCAGGCGCGCGGACTCGCCGAAGGCGGCGCGGACATCCTGCTGGTCGAGACCTGTCAGGACACACGCAACATCAAGGCCGCGCTGATCGGCATCCAGAAGGTGTTCGACGAACTCGGTTACAAGCTGCCCATCATGGTCTCGGGCACGATCGAGCCGATGGGCACCATGCTCGCGGGTCAGGCGGCGGACGCTTTGGTCGCGTCGCTGCAGCACGTCGATCTGCTCAGCATCGGACTGAATTGCGCGACTGGTCCCGAGTTCATGACCGATCACATCCGCACCATCCATCAGATGGCCAACACACGCGTCTCGTGTTATCCGAACGCGGGCCTGCCCAACGAGGAAGGCTTGTATCTCGAAACTCCGACCTCGCTCGCGTCGGCGCTGGAGCGGTTCGTCAAGAACGGCTGGCTGAACATCGTCGGCGGCTGTTGCGGGACCACTCCGCCGCACATCAAAGCCATCGCGCAGATGGTCGAGGGCAAGGTGCCGCGCCGGTTCCGTACGCCGCGCCGGTCGTGGTACAGCGGCGTCGAACTGGTCGAGGCCACCGATGACAACCGCCCGCTGATCGTCGGCGAACGCACCAACGAGGTCGGCTCGCGGGCGTTCAAGCGGCTGATCACCGAGGAGAAATTCGAGGAAGCGACCGAGATCGCGCGGGTGCAGGTCAAGAGCGGCGCCCACATCATCGACATCAATCTCGAAAACACCGACCGCGACGAGCTGGCCGACATCGACCGGTTTTACGAGAAGGTCATTCACAAGGTCAAAGTGCCGTTCATGATCGACACGACGAACGCCAAGGCGATCGAGCGCGCGCTGACCTATTGCCTCGGCAAGAGCATCATCAACTCGATCAACTTCGAGGATGGCGAGGAGAGATTCCACAAGGTCCTGCCGCTGGTGAAGAAATTCGGCGCGGCGATCGTCATCGGCTCGATCGACGAGGACAAAGCGCAGGCGCAGGCGATCACCCGCGAACGCAAACTCGCCATCGCGCAGCGCGCCCACAAATACTGCGTCGACCACGGCATCGCCGAGGAGGATTTGATCTTCGATGCGTTGGTGTTCCCCTGCGCGACCGGCGACGAGAACTACATCGGCAGCGCGGTCGAGACCATCGAAGGCGTCCGCCTGATCAAACAGGCGTTGCCCAAATCCAAAACCGTGCTCGGCGTCAGCAACGTCAGTTTCGGTCTGCCGCCCGCCGCGCGCGAGGTGATCAATTCTGTGTTCCTCTATCACGCGACGAAGGCGGGGCTCGACCTCGCGATCGTGAACGCGGAGAAGCTCGAGCGCTACGCGACGATTCCCGACAAGGAGAAGAAGCTTGTCGAGCAGTTGTTGTGGAACCGGCCATTCGCGGGCTACGACGCACCGGAGGATTATCGTCAGCAGACGCGCGAGCAGCGCGTCGCAATCAACCAGCATCACATCGCCGCGGTCAATGAACATTTTCGTGGCGCTGAGAGCCGCGTGAAGAAGAAAGCGTCGGATTTGCCGCTGGATGCGCGGCTGGCGAATTACATCCTCGAAGGCTCGAAGGAAGGGCTTGTCGACGATCTAAATCTGAAGCTGAAGGAAGCCGCGCCGCTGGACATCATCAACGGCCCGCTCATGGACGGCATGAAAGAGGTCGGCCGGCTGTTCAACGCCAACGAGCTGATCGTCGCCGAAGTTCTGCAGAGCGCCGAAGCGATGAAGGCGGCTGTCGCGCATCTCGAACAGTTCATGGAACGAAAGGCCGACTCGACCAAAGGCAAAGTCATTCTCGCCACCGTCAAGGGCGACGTGCACGACATTGGCAAGAACCTCGTCGAGATCATTCTCTCGAACAACGGATTCCGCGTCATCAATCTCGGCATCAAGGTGCCGCCGGAAGATTTGATCAAGGCCTACCGCGAACACAAGCCCGACGCGATCGGGTTATCCGGCCTGCTGGTCAAGAGCGCCCAGCAGATGGTTGTCACCGCGGGCGACCTGAAACAGGCGGGCATCACCGTGCCGTTGCTGGTCGGTGGCGCGGCGTTGAGCGACAAGTTTACCCGCACCCGCATCGCGCCGGCTTATAGTGGCGCAGGCGTCTCGCCTGCGAATGAGAATGATGATGCGGGCGGGACGCCCGCCCCACTGGTCGTGGTGTACTGCAAAGACGCGATGACGGGTCTGTCGATCATGAATCAATTGATGGATCCATCGGAGCGCGACAAGCTCGTCCAAGAACATCGTGGGAGCAACATTCCTGTCGCGACCGGGGCGTCCGAAATGGCATTTCCCGAGACCACCTTGCGCAGCGGCCGGGTGCGGATCGTGCCGGTGCGGCCGGCGCCCTACCCCGACCGCAAAGTGCGGGATGTGCCGCAGCTCCGCGAGATTTGGGAATACATCAATCCGCAGATGCTCTACGTGCGGCATCTGGGATTTAAGTCGAACTTCGAGAAGGCGCTGGCCGCGCGCGACCCGAAAGCGCTCGAATTGCAGAGCCTTGTCGACGACGTCAAAGCCGAGGCCGCAAAATTCATGAAGGTCAAAGCCGTGTGGCAGTTTTTTGAGGCGGAGGCGGAGGGGAATGACATCAAGCTGTTCGAATCCTCGGGAGGGCGAGCCTCCCCGCGAGCCGAAGGAAGTGGTTCGGCAGGAGCCTCACCCTCCCACACCTTTCGCTTCCATCGTCAGCGGAAACCGGATGGCTTGTGTTTAGCGGACTACGTGAATCCGCCCACCGTCCATACTTCGTCTCAATCGGCGGTCGAGATTCCGTCAGCCGATTCGTACCAACCCGGCTCCCCGCTCCCGTTCAAGTCCGAGGATTCGGATGACCGGGATACCGTTACCCGTGATTCCGTCGCCCTGTTCGTCGTTGGCGCAGGGACAGGGATCCGCGAGCGGTCGGAGGAATACAAGGCGAAGGGCGAATACCTGAAATCGCACGCCTTGCAGGCGCTGGCGATCGAGACCGCCGAAGCGTGCGCCGAATGGTTACACAGGCGTATCCGTGAAGACTGGGGCATCCCCGATCCGGCCAACATGACCATGCTCGACCGGTTCCAGGCGCGCTATCAGGGCAAACGCTACAGCTTCGGCTACCCCGCCTGCCCCGCGCTGGAGGATCAGTCGGGGATATGGAAGCTAATCCACCCCGAGGACATAGACGTCTCGCTTACCGAAGGGTTTATGATGGAGCCGGAAGCATCAGTGAGTGCGCTGGTATTCCATCATCCCGATTGTATGTATTTTGGGGTCGGGGAGACGACGGAATAACCTCACCAAGAAAACACAAACAGCAAGAAGGCCACTAGCGCCTACGGGACAGGTTCAGCAACGCCCGTCCTCCTCGCCCCCCTGCAAAAGAAGCGGCGGGGCCGGCGCCTGCGGCAATCCGTGAAACGTATTGTGCGCTACCCACACGATTGCCAAGAGCTTTCGAGCAACCTCCACGATTGGTTTGGCATCGTCGCCCAGCTTGCGAACCACGGCACCGGTATCCATAAGGACGCCCAGAAAACGGTCGATGTCCGCCACGCGCTTGTGGAGCTCAGTCTGCAGTGCCTCCAAGCGCATCATATCAAGAGTGTGAAACAGGGTCTAATCATTGGTACATTCTCGGCCTTCGCGTCGCAGCGGATTCGGCGACCCGCAGACAACGTGTGACACGATGATGCATGGTAGTGCCATGCATCGTAGGCGGGGCGGCCTTCGCTGACGCTGCGGCTCGGCGGGCGGGGCAGGTGGCGGACAGTGTCCGCGGGCGGGCCCTGATGAGAAATCGGGGTAAGAGACCGGCGCACAACGAGGTGACGGCTGAGGTGGTCGCAAATTGCGACCACCTCGAAACAGCAGATCAGTCGGCTCTATGCAGGGCCGAAGTCGTGGAGGGCCTCGAGGACGGCGCGCGGATGGCGTCGGCCTTGCTCCCAGTTCTGCAGGGTGGTCACGCTGACGCCAATCATGCGAGCGAACTGCCCCTGTTCCGCGCCACTAGAGTCCGTGCGGACACAGGCAGGGACACCTGCGCCACTATGCCGTGATTTGGGGGTATCGCAATGGAGATTTGGTGTTGACGATGCTATCGGATCAGGATATAATGGCGCGTGGTTGTGGATGTTCTTTGAAATAGGGCCAGGCACGACATGGCTGATGGAGAGCAGCGGAGGGCCGATCGGCCCTCTGCGGCGAGGGGGGGTCTCGTATAAACCCTGTTTCTGCCAAACGAAGCCAATGTTGTTTAGCAACATTGGCACTGTATCAGGCTGCGCGGCAGTTGGTCGCGCAAATGGTAACCGGGGATTTTGGGTTGGCTTCGTTCGGGGTCTTTGGAGGGTCACGGATCCTCTATTTGGTTACGGATTCACTGGATTTGTGAGGATGTGTGGTACCCTGTCGAAGCTGGACCGGCAACAGACTGTATCCGTAAAAGATACGGCAGATGTGGCCTGTTGGGAACGTGGTGGCGGCGTCCAATCGCCTCGAAGCTCCGAAACGCGTTCGGGGTAAAAGGCGACGCTAGACCGGAACGGACGGCCAATGGAGAGATCCCTGGACGAGCTCGGGAAGACAGCGTTGAGAAGGCGACCGCGAAAACGTTTCGCGGCTACAAAGGCTGGCGAAGGATGTGCGCGGTTGGGAGACCGGCGTACAACGAGCGCGGCGAGGGAGCGCCGCGGCTGCAACGGCCGGCGGTGGCGGTTTCATGGCTACAGGCGGGACGCCTGTGCAGCGTTCAGGCGGGTCAGTCGGTGGCGGCGTGTTTGCGGAGGAGGTCGGCGATTGCTTTGTTGCCGGCCGTCTCGGCCAATCGGAGCGGCGTGCCGCCGGCGACGTCTCGGACGTTCACGTCGGCGCCGTGAGCGATCAGCAATTCCGCGATATCGGTCATGCCGCTGACAACGGCCGCGTGCAGCGGAGTTTGGTTGATGAGATCTTTGGCGTTGGGATCGGCGCCATGGGTGAGGAGGATTTCGGCGATTTCCCGTTCGGCCTGACGCCGCTCAGCATCCTGGGCTTTGACGTCGGGCTGGCGGGCAAACGGCGCGCGCATGGGGCTCGTGGTTACATACCACAGCGGCGTCCTTCGCGTGTTGTCACGGATGTTCGGATCGGCTTTGTACCGCAGGAGCACCTCGACAACGTCTTTGCGGAGATTCTCGACGGCCCAGAACAGGGCGGTTCTCCCGGAACTGGCGGCTCGGTCATTCACATTGGCGCCCATCTCGAGCAGGAGCTCCACGGACGCTTTGGCGCCCGTGCCGGCGGCCAGGTCGAGCGGGGTTTCGCCGAGTTCGTTTTTGCAGTCGATCGGCGCGCCATTCGAGACGAGCAGCCCGATCATATCGGTCTGGCCGACGCCGGCAATCTCGTGCAACAACGTCAGGCCGCCTTTCATGCTGGGATTGGGGTCGGCTCCTTTTGCCAGGAGCAATTCGGCAATCTTCTTTCGCTGGAGTCGCACCGCCCAAGACAGCAGGGTGCGCCCCTGATCGTCCTTGCCATTCGCGTCAGCCCCGTTGTCGAGCAATTGTTGTACTTCCGCCACGCCGTTCGTGAGGATGGCCATATGGATCTGATCGGCTGCCCGGGCGGAAAAGCCGACGGTCAGGAAGAGGGCCGCGAGAACTCGGGGGACGTAGCGTGGGTAGTTGACTGCCATAATCAGCGCATCCGATCGAGCGTTTCGGATACGCGTTTACCGGATGCCAGTCGAGCAAAAAGTTGATTGAGCGCCGGCCCTAGGCCGAACTCGCATCGGGGAACCGGACGGCGACAGGCGCGCGGTCGGCACCATCGGCGCTGAAATAGACGGCGGGCTGATAGCCGAGGAAGCGGGCGACGAACACGTCGGGTAGACGTTGGATCGCGGTGTTGTAGAGGTTCACCGCATCATTGAAGAACTCGCGGCGCTCGGCGATTTCGTTCTCGATGGTCACGAGTGTCCGCTGGAGTTCGAGAAAGCTGGTGTTGGCTTTCAGGTCGGGATAAGCCTCGGCGACGGCCAGCAACGACCGCAACGTGCCGCCGAGGGCCTGCTCGGCCAGCGCCACGGCGGGCGCGCCGGCGCGTCCCCGCGGCAACAGGGTCTGTGCCGTGCCGCGCGCGGCGGTGACGGCCTCGAGCGTGTGACGTTCGTGCGCGGCGTAGCCTTTCACGGTCTCGACGAGGTTGGGGATCAAATCGTGGCGCTGCTTCAACAGCACGTCGATGTTCGCCCAGCCCTTGTCCATCTGGTTGCGCAGATAGACGAGGCCATTGAACAGGACGACGGAGTAAAATCCCGCCGCGATGATCAGCAGCAGTATTCCCAGGGCAATAATCGCGCTCATAAAAGACCAAAGTGGGCCAAAATAAACCCGAGTCCCACCAGGGCCGCGGCCGCGCCGCCGATGATCGCCGCGGCCGCTTTCCACGCAAATTCATCCTCCACGGCGCGGGCCGAGCGGTTCGCAATGAAGAAGAACGGACAGCTCCCATCCTGGCAGACGATCCGGCCGCCGGCGGGCACCGCGCCATGGCCTCCGCTTTCCACCGCGATGACCGGCCCGAACACGAACAGCGTGTCGCGAGGGACGATCATCCATTCCGTGAACCGCTTTCGGCGGGTGAAGATGCCGTCGAGTTCGATCCCCTTCCCCCGCGCGAACGCGGCGACGGGACCGGAGATCTCGTTGCCGAGCGGGTTCTTCGCGGGCTCGAACTCGAAATTCTTCGGGATATCGATCTGTGCCTGACTCGGCACGACGAGGATTTTTCCCGTGTCGTCCTCGAGGTAGAACGGCTCGACGCTTTCGCCCTTGTCGATGGTGACCCACGTGCTCGACTTGCCCGTCTGCCGCAATTCCTCCACCTTGTAGCGCCAGTAGACACACGGAAGTTGTTCAATGGGGCTGGTTAGCGGTTCGTGCGGCGCGGCGCGGCCGCAGAGTTCGGCGGGACCGAGCGCGACGGCATCGACCTTCGAGACGGGCGTGTTTTGCAGCAGGCGCCGGCGCTGATAACAGCGCAGTCCCCAGAAAAATGCGAACAATCCGCCTCCACAAGCCACGGCTCCGAAGATCGACGGTCGCGCGTCCATGGTTGGACGCGGATGCTAGCAGAACAGTCGCGGAAATGGAATATGGGAGAATCCGGAACCGACGTCGGCTTTCGTTTGGCGTTGCGGGCTGAAGCCGCAGCGGTCACTTGCATTCCCCCACTGCGGCAACTACACTTCGCCCATGACGATGAAACTGAATCGAATGGGCGCCTTCTTGGGCGCGGTTGCGGTTGGGGTGGTTGTTCTTGCCTTGGGCTGTTCGCAGAGCGAGGCGCCGAAACAGGATCAATCGTCAGGGGCGTCGCAGCCGGCGGCTCCCGCGGTTGCGCCTGTCACCGACTTGAAGATCGAAGACACCAAGGTCGGGACCGGCGACACGGCCGCGACAGGCAAAAGCGTGACGGTGCATTACACGGGCTGGCTGACCAACGGGACGAAGTTTGATTCGTCGAAGGATCGCGGGCAGCCGTTCACGTTCCAGCTCGGCGCCGGGCAGGTCATCAGAGGCTGGGACCAGGGCGTGGTGGGCATGAAGGTGGGCGGGGTGCGCAGGCTGACGATTCCGCCGAGCCTGGCCTACGGCGAGAGCGGCGCGGGCGGGGTGATCCCGCCGAACGCGACGTTGGTGTTCGAGGTCGAACTGCTTGGTGTGAATTGAGACGCGGCCCGTATCCGAGTTGCAGAATCTGAAGACATCCTTTTCCTCGGCGGCGGTGAATCAGGAACGCGAGATGAAGCGAGTTGTCATGTCCGTGATGGTGGTGCTGGCGCTCGGGTGTCACACGCCATCGAAGAAGCAGCGCGAGCAGATGGCAGCCGAGCAACAACTGAAGCGCGAGGAGGCAGTGCGCCGTCTGCTCTACCTCGAAGCCAACCCCGATCTCTCGCCGGAAGTCCGGAACGCGATTGCCCGCGGCCAGGTGTTGCAGGGGATGACGGAGTCGGACGTCCGCGCGTCGATCGGCGAGCCCGACGAAATCGCCAGCACCCCGACCAAGACCGGCTCGCGCGAGCAGTGGGATTACACGGCCGGGCCGCACGGCAAGGAGCACCTCGATTTCGAGGACGACACACTCACGGGTTGGCGACCGGTGCCGTAACTGGCGGATGCGATTCGAGCCATGACAGAGCGGGAGGTATTGCCGAAGGAACCGCGCGCACAAAGCGTCGATCAGCCGCGTGCGCCGGTCCGTCGCCGGGCGCGGCTGATGGCGGCGTTCGCCGTCGCGGCGGTCTCCGATATTCTCGCCGCGGTATTCGCGTTCGTGCCGCCGCTTCAGTGGGCGCTGGATCTGGCCACTGCCGCGGCATTGTTTCTCATCCTCGGCCGGCAATGGGTGCTGCTACCCGCGCTGATTGCCGAAGCCATCCCCGGCGTCGCCGTGTTTCCGCTCTGGCTGCTGGTCGTCGCCTCGATCGCGCTCTGGGGAACGGTCAAGCCGTTGCGCAAGTGATCATTCCGCTCCAGGCGAAAGCGGCGACGCACGAGACAGTTGCGTTTCCGCCGCGAATTCGGTAAGAGAATGCCCATCCAACAGGTGGCGAGGAGAACTATGAGCGATACTCATCGATGGCGTTTCTTTCGGGCGGGCGGATTCGATCAATTGAAGCTCCAGAGCGGAGCGGACGTTGCGAATCTCGATCAACTGGACCAAAAGCTATGGGTGGCGCTGGCGTGTCCGACGCGCGGGATCGAGTTCGATACGAAGACGCTCGATCTCATCGACACGGACAAGGATGGACGGATTCGCGCGCCCGAAATCATCGCGGCTGCAAAGTGGGCGACGGGCTGCCTGAAGAACCCCGACGATTTGTTGAAGTCGTCCCCTGCCCTGCCGTTGAGTGCGATCAACGACGCGACGGCGGAAGGCAAGACGCTGCTGTCGTCGGCGCGACAGATCCTGACAGGGCTGGGAAAGGCCGACGCGACGCAGATCACGGTGGCCGACACCGCCGACACAACCAAAATCCTGTCGCAGACGAATTTTAACGGTGACGGCGTCATTCCGGTCGATGCCGCGGCAGACGACGCGACCAAAACGGTCATCGCTGACATTATCAGTTGCGCGGGTGCGGACACTGACCGCAGCGGCAAGCCCGGCATCAGTCAGGCCAGGCTCGACCAGTTCTTCGCCGATGCGACAGCATACGCCGACTGGTGGAAGAAGGCCGAGGGCGACCGGGCCCTATTGCCGCTGGGCGACACAACGCCGTCGGCCTTCGCGGCGCTCAAAGTCGTCCAGGCGAAGATCGACGATTATTTTGCGCGCTGCCAACTGGCCGCGTTCGACGCCCGCTCGCTGGGTGCGCTCAATCGCGAAGAAAAGGAATACGTGGCCCTCGCTGCCAAGGACCTGACAACTGGCTCGGCCGAGGTCGCGAGCTTCCCGCTGGCGCGAATCGAGGCCGACCGTCCGCTGCCGTTGCGGGCCGGGGTGAACCCGGCGTGGGCCAACGCCCTGACGCAATTTCAGGCGGCCGTCATCAAACCGCTGATCGGCGATAAGCCCGCGCTCACCGAAGCTGATTGGGTCGCGGTGCTCGGCAAGTTCGCGGGATACGAGGCATGGTCGGCAGGCAAGGCCGGCGCGTCGGTCGAAAAACTCGGCATCAAACGCGTGCGTGAGATCCTGTCGGGCAAGGTTAGGGACACGATCGCGGCGCTGATCGCGAAGGACAAAGCGTTGGAGCCCGAGTTCAACTCGATTTCGGCGGTGGATCGGTTGGCGCGCTACTACCGCGACCTCTACAAGCTGCTGGTCAATTTCGTTTCATTCAGCGATTTCTACAGCAAGAAAGCGAAGGCGATGTTTCAGGTCGGGACACTATATCTCGACCAGCGAAGCTGCGAGCTGTGCATCCTCGTTCCGGACGCCGCCAAGCACAGTCTCATGGCGGCGTTGAGCGGCGCGTATCTCGCCTACTGCGAATGCGCCCGCAAGAG
This sequence comes from Verrucomicrobiia bacterium, assembly GCA_035541135.1. Lineage (GTDB taxonomy): Bacteria > Verrucomicrobiota > Verrucomicrobiia > Palsa-1439 > Palsa-1439 > Palsa-1439. The sequence goes on along the minus strand of DATKNW010000080.1, from coordinate 110,285 downwards.
CACGGGCGAGACGATGACCATTGTTGCCGCGTTTACGAACGGCGACTCGGACAATCTGATGGTCGGGCGCAACGGCGTGTTTTATGACCGGGCGGGTCGCGATTGGGACGCGACAATCGTCAAGCTCATCGAGAACCCGATTAGCCTGCGTCAGGCCTTCTGGTCGCCCTACAAGAAGCTCGTGCGGATGGTCGAGGAGCAGGTCGCCAAACGCGCCGCGGCCGCCGACGCGGCGGCCAGTGGGCAATTGGCGCAGGCGGCGGATCAGGCCGCCAATCTCGACAAGACCGCGGCCGCGCCACCGGCTCCGGCCCAGAAGAAATTCGACGTCGGGACGGTGGCGGCGTTGGGCGTCGCGCTCGGGTCGTTGGCGACCGCGTTCGGCGTGATTTTTGCCAAGTTCGCTGACATCGCGCCGTGGAAGGTCGGGTTCATCGTGCTGGCGGTCATTCTGGCGATTTCGTTGCCATCGGTAATTATCGCGGCGTTGAAACTCCGCAAGCGCAATCTCGGCCCGATCCTCGACGCCAACGGTTGGGCGGTGAACGCCAAGGCGCGGATCAACATCCCATTCGGCGCATCGCTGACCAGCGTGGCCGCGTTGCCGCCGGGTTCGCAACGCGACCTGACCGATCCGTTCGCCGAGAGCCACGCGGGACGCAACAAACTGATCGTTGCCCTCGTCGTGCTGAGTGTGCTGTGGAGTATGTGGTATTTCGGTTGCGTGTTGAATTATCTGCCGCAGGGCCTGCGGGACGCGCTCCCGAAATCGGGCTACGTCCAGCGCAAGGAGCAACGCCAGGCTGAGGCGAAGGCCAGGGCCGCCGTCGCAACGCCACCGGCGCCGGCACCGCCCGCACCGGCTCCAGCACCCGCGCCTGCGCCGGCGGCTCCGTAGTAGTCGCCCCACGACACGTTTCCGGTTAAAATGCGTGGTATGAGCGATGCCACAAACGCGCGTGATGAGTTCGTTGGGCGCGTGACCGAGAGTCTCAACAACGGATCATTTGTGCGCCTCGTGCTGTCGCGATGCATCGATGCCGCCGACACACCCGAGAAAGTGATCGGGCGTCTCGTCGAGCTGAAGACCGGGCCACATGTGTCGCTGACCTTCCGCTACCCGACGCGCGATACCACGAAGAATCTGCCTCTTGACCAAGCCGTGACCTGGGCACGCGAGCAGATCGGAACCCGGTTCCGTAGCGCCTTGCTCAACACCACGAAGCGGGACTGGCAATTGTTCATCGATGGCTCCGGCGACGCGACGCTCGCGGTTCACAAAGCTTCGCATACAACAGCGCCATCGCGCGCGCACGATCAGGCGCGACAGACTTTCCTCGATGACTCCGCGCGCGACTGGCTGCACGGTCTCGGGATCCTCAACGACCGCGGTAACGTCCGCCCCTCGATGGCGGACAAGCACGCCCAGATCCATCGGTACATGGAGATCTTCGCGCATTTGGCAAAGGAGTGCGGTTGGCCGCAGAGTGACGGCGGGAGCGATTGTCCGACCATCGCTGACATGGGGTGCGGAAAAGGCTACCTGACCTTTGCCGCATGGCACCTGTTCGCGCGGACGTGGAAACAGCCCGCAAAAGTGATCGGCGTCGAGGTTCGCGAGGGACTGGTCCACTCCGCCAATGCGCTGGCGCGACGGATCGGGGCCGAAGGATTGGAGTTTACCGCGGGCACGATCGCTAGCGCCGTCTTGCCGAAAATCAACGCGCTCGTTGCGCTCCACGCCTGCGACACGGCGACGGACGACGCCATTCGACGCGGCGTCGAAGCGGCCGCGCAACTAATCATCGTCGCGCCATGCTGCCACAAGGAAGTGCGGCCGCAACTCGCCCACCCCGAGCCTCTCGCGCCGGCGCTCAACCACGGCATTATGGCCGAACGCATGGCGGAATGGGCGACCGATGGCTTGCGCGGGCTGTTTCTGGAATGGGCCGGCTATCGCACCAAGATGATCGAGTTCGTCTCCACCGAGCACACGCCGAAGAACCTGATGATTGCCGCGGTCCGCCATGGGAAGCCATTTACATCGCCGCCGGCGCGCGCGCGGATCACGGAATTCAAGGAGTTCTTCGGCATCCAACACCACGCGCTCGACCCTCTGCTCCTCCATGACCTGGGAGAACGTTGACTGGAAGGCCCTGCAACGGCTGCGTGCTGCTTTCCTCGACGGCAGCGCCGGGGGGCAAGACTATTGGCGCGATGAACGCGACCTCACCAGCTATGACCTGACGTTCGCGCAGCGAATCGCCTGGAAATGGGATTACGTCCTGAATGAACTCAAAGGCAGAGGCTGGCAGCCGCCGCACGATGTGGTGGCCGACTGGGGATGCGGCACCGGGATTGCCACGCGCGCGTTCCTCGCCCATTTCGGAACGAAATCCGTTCCGAAATTCGTGCTCTGGGATCGATCCCCGCTGGCCATGCAGTTCGCCGCCCGCAAAACCCGCGGAGAATTTCCCGACGTCAGCCTGTGGCTCGATCGCCCCCCCGTGGCCGAGTTCGGCACACTGTTGGTCAGCCACGTTCTCACAGAGTTGTCCGACGATCACGTTGAGGAACTTCTCGCGACGGCCATCCGCGCCACCAGCGTGATCTGGATCGAGCCGGGCACTTACGAAGTAAGCCGGCGGCTCATTGCCGCCCGCGAGCGTTTGCGTGCCACGTTTCAAACCATTTCTCCCTGCCCACATCAAGCAGCCTGCGGAATGCTGAGCGCCGAGAACGCGCGGCATTGGTGCCACCATTTCGCTTCATCACCACCGGAGGTCTTCACGGATGGCGGTTGGGCACGCTTCGCCAAGTTGGCGGGCGTGGATTTGCGGAGCTTGCCCCTCAGTTTTTTGGTGTTGGACAAGCGCCCGCCGCCGGCCTGCGACGAGGTGCGTGTCATCGGTCGCCCCCGCATCTACAAGGCGCATGCATTGGCGCTTGGCTGCGATGCCAACGGGGTCAGGGAATATCGGCTCACCAAGCGAGATCAACCGAAAGAATTCCACCGTCTCAAAAAGGGCGATACGCCCGCGCACATGCCGCGCGGCGCGGATGCCCACCCCGAGAAAAAGAGATCATGATGAAAGAAAAACCCCCGGCGACTCGCGTCGCCAGGGGTTCGTATTTTCTGGAATCCCGGTTTACTTGGCCACGACGTTGGACGCCTTCGGACCCTTGGGGGAATCCACCAGCTCAAACTCGACGGCCTGACCTTCCTCCAGGTTTTTGAAGCCGTTGCCAGAAATGCTCGTGTAATGCACGAACACATCGGGGCCACCCTCCTGTTGAATGAACCCAAAACCCTTCTTCGTATCGAACCACTTCACTTTTCCAGATGCCATAGCTTCTCCATTCACCTTTCTTCGTTCAGTCCTGTATGGCAAGACGCCGTTCCGATAGCCTCGGAACGGCGGTGCACTTCCAAAGACTTCGCGGGGCAGTATAAAAGAAGCTTTGCTCTTGTCAACGCTGTAGTGGCCGCCCCGCCAAATATCTACTAAAATCATCGGGTAAACGCCTAGGAAATTGCTGCCGAATCACTTACACGATCCATTGCCCCCGAGCCGGATGGCAATCTCTGGGACGCCGGACCCACACCACCAGCAGTGGCTGACCCTTCAAAATCGCGCCAATTTGCCCACGTAATCGCTCCGTCCGCCCCCCCCAGGACGATTTGCCCATGGCCTCCAAAATCCGCGCGACCCCATGTCCGAAATTGGCCGATTTTTTCCCCCATCCGCCGACAAAATCGTCTCGTCGGCCTCCAATTTCCCCCAGCTTTCAGGGCCAAAACCGCGCCCACCGCTGCTTGTTCCACCCTCCGCCCCACCCCTCCCATCCCTTGGCATCTCAGTTGCTCATCCATCCCCGCGTATGGATTTCAAGCCCCAACCCGACACCGCGGTGCGTCCGTCCGACGCCATCGAGTTCAAGGCCCTGCTCCTCGTCGATGACGACAAACAACTGGCCTCCGCGCTCCAGTGGATTCTGGCCGACGAAAATTTCCTCGTCGATGTCGCCAACGACGGCGATGAAGCCCTCATGAAGGTCAAAGCCAACGAATACGACGCCGTCGTCTGCGACGTGATGATGCCCAAGCTCCGCGGCGATGAGTTCTACCTCCGCGCCCGCGAGATGCGCCCCGTCCTCGCCGACCGATTCATCTTCATCACCGGCTTCGCCGCCGACCCCAAGATCAATCTCTTCCTGACCCAGACCGACTCGAAGTACCTGATGAAACCCTTCCCCATCCAGCACCTCATCAATTGTCTCAAAGAACTCCTCGAATAGTGGAGTGGAACGTCAGACCAGCCAGCGCGGTATCGTCTCTCCGGAAATCAGGTCCTTGACCGACTCGCGTCGCCGCACCAGCTCGTACCGGCTCCCGCTTACCATCACTTCCGCCAGACGCGGCCGCGCGTTGTAGTTCGACGCCATCGACATCCCGTACGCCCCCGCGCTCATCACCGTCAGCAACGCGCCCTCCTCCACCGCCGCTAGCCGCCGGCCCTGCGCCAAGAAATCGCCCGACTCGCAAACGGGCCCGACGACGTCCGCCGTGATCTTCCGCCGCGCGTCCCGCGCCGACACCGGCACAATCTCGTGATAGCTCCCGTACAGCGCCGGCCGAATCAAATCGTTCATCGCCGCGTCCACGATCACAAACCGTTTCACCGGCGTCCGTTTCACGTAGACCACGCGCGTGACCAGCGCGCCGCCGTTGCCGACGATGAATCGCCCCGGCTCCAGCAGAATTCGCAGGCCCAGCGATTTCACGTGCGGAATCACTGCCCGCGCATACTCCGCCGCCGTTGGCGGATGCTCGCTACGATACAGAATCCCCACGCCACCGCCCACGTCAAAGGATTGCAGCGTCCGCGGCGCAATCTGGCGGACCCGCTCGATCAACGGGGTAATTTTCCGAATCGCCAGCACGAACGGTGCGGTCTTGGTGATTTGCGAACCGATGTGCATCTGCACGCCGCGAATCTCGATCCCGTCCATCCCCGCCGCCGCGCGATACACATCGAGCGCGTCCCGAATCGAGATGCCAAACTTGCTCTCGTGTTTGCCCGTGGAAATGTAATGATGCGTGTCCGGGTCAACCCCCGGGTTCACTCGAATCGCAATCGGCGCCCGCCGCCCCATCCGCCGCGCTACCGTGGCAATCCGCCGCAGCTCGGGCTCGCTCTCCACATTGAAAATGTAAATCCCGAGCTTCAGCGCGTATTCGATCTCATCCCGCGATTTGCCCACCCCGGAAAATACGCATCGCCGCGGATCGCCTCCCGCCTGCGCCACGCGGTACAGCTCGCCCCCGCTCACGATGTCGAACCCCGTCCCCGCCCGCGCCAGCGCCCGCAACACCGCCAGGTTGCTGTTGGCTTTCACGGCGAAACAAATCAGGTGATCGATCGACCGCAGCGCCCGGTGCAGATCATCGTACTGCCCCGTGATATGCCCCTGGCTGTACACGTATACCGGCGTCCCGAACTCCTCCGCCAATCGCCGTAGCGCCACGCCCTCGCAGTGCAACTCACCCCTGCGGTATCGGAATGCGTTCATCGCCAAGCCGAGCCTACCAATCTCCGTCCTCGCCGACAAGCCCCTGCCATCCTCCTCTTGCTCCTACCCTTTCTCATGCTCAAAACACCACCATTTTGCCTTCCAGACCCCCTCCAAAGCCGCTCCGGACCCCCAAACCGAGGTGCGAGGGCAGCACCGAGATGGCGTCGTGTCGTTTCGAGGCCCGAAGGGCGGGGTTCTCGGGGGAAGAACACCGCCAAACGAAGCCAAACGAAGCCAATCGATTTTCCGGCATTTCATTTCTCACAACCGTCTCCCACTGAATCACATCCATAACCGCGATCGGCCAAAAACCGTTGGCTTCGTTTCGCAGAAACACATATATGGCCCCCCTATCTCCTCTTGCTCCTGCTCTTGCCCAATCGCCATTCACAATCGACCATCCTATCATCCCACGATATACATGTCAATCTAAAATGGAACCACCCGCCCCAACGTAGAACGGGCCTTGGTCGCCTTCGGGGGTGTAGCCGCGCTTCTATGAAGCGCGTCCCGCCCGTCTTCCCCCCCTTGTGGGGCGAGCGCTCCGCTCGCCGCCATCGTGGCGTCCAAAGGGTGCTATAATACTCACACAAAAGATCGGCCATCGGAAAGACGTCGATGATTGAGGCAACGGCACAATTCCAGAAACAACAGACCCGCGTCCTCCAGCAGATCCGCAAGATGCGCGAGGAAATGGAAGACCTCCACGACTACCTCGACCTTCTCGAGGCCCGCGCCGTCAGCGAAGGCAAATCTCCATTCACCGCACGCTGAGCGTGAAGGGACCAACGGTAACGGCAGCCGAACTTGCCGCCTTCGCGATCACTTCGGAAATCGACGGCATCTCAGTAAAGCGAACCGGCTCGGACGAGCCAACATGCAATGCCCCGGGCTCGGTTTGCGCGGCGACCAGATACACCTTCAAAGTATAGGAATCTTGTCGATTGAAGGGTTTCAAGACAAGGTCAACGACACCCGACGGCCTCGACGGCGAGATCACTACGGGCATTTCAACGGTATGAAAGCGATCTTGCCCGTACGGCTCAACGTGAACTGCCCGGTCGCCCTGAGAGAGCGTCAACCCAAGCTTGAACGCGGCGAGGTCGCGATTTCCGCGGTTTACAAACTGCAGGTCCGCAACGAACAGATTCTGATACTTTTGCTCTGTCGCCCCATCGGACACGGTAATTGTCGGGTTAAACTTTGAGCCCGCAAAACTGGCTGTGAAGACGGGAGAAACATCCACTCGTCTGCCCACAGGTTGAATCCGATTCCTATAGACCGTGAAGAAAACAGTAAGCAACGCGCCGACGGCACCGCCGCCCAATAAGCTTGCAGCGATCTTGAATACTTCAATCGGATCGAGCATGACGCTAAGACGATGGAAGCAAATGCACAGGTATTCAGCAAGGCAAAAAGGCATCACGCCATGTAATTTGACCGCGCCGCCACTGATTGTTAATCTGCTGGGTGATGGCTTTTCTGATGCACATTGGATTCGACAACAGTTCTCGGCTCCGAAGGGATGTCTACTGTTTTGAGTATAAGGGAACAAGGTTCAAGTTAATTCAAAATGACCCTCGTCGCAATTCAGATGTATTGCTTACAATTCTTCCAGGTAGTGGCATCGGTCGCAGTCCCTCCGAACAAAAGGCGCGTATAGATGCGTTCTCGCGTGCGGCAGAGTTTCTCAGTGCGCTCGGCTGGCAGAACAATTCTGCAGTGAAGGTCTGGGATTCGGGTGGGTGTTCTAGTGGCAGGGTGTCTGACCTCGCAAAAGCGAACTGCTCGATATTTTCATTCTCCAAAATCCCTTTCAGTGGCATTGTTCAGGGGTACCAACTATGGAAAATCCCCTTTGTCGAAACACCCGAGCAAAGAATCGCACTCGCGCTATTCCGCGAGGCTTCCAGCGCGAACCACGATTACCTTTCCTTTTTGTTCTACTGGCAAGTGCTAACAATAGGGCACAAGAATCCGATCGGCTGGGTCAATAAGACCTTCAGAAAGAAGAGAGACAATCTCCCGCTGGACGAGTACGATTTGAAGCTCCTCCATCCACACACCAAGAATCTCGGAGAGTATTTCAACAACGATTGCCGGAATGCCATTGCACATATCGTTCGACGCGACGGCGGGCGCCAATTGAGGTTGGATGATCTTGAAGACGATTCCCGTATGGTGGTCAGCAAGCGGGTGATAGAGGAATTCGCTAGGTTTTATATCAAGGACGCGCTCGCCCTTACGAAGGTCATGTATCTCGTCTGGAAAAACGACCCGCAGTTCCCCGTCTATGTGAGTGAAGAGGAACTGAAAGATGACTCGCACAGAATTGCGTTCCTAGACCTCCAGTAATTCGGAACCTGGGGGTCCGACCTCAGAGTTGCAACACTTGATGTAATACTCCATCGTCACCCCTGCGCTTCGCATTTCGCCATTCGGATTTCGCGTTCCGCGCCCTTCGTGTCTTCTTCGTGCGCTTCGTGGTCTACCTGTGCGCACTTGTCCGCTGCCCGCCCCGAAGCCTTTCGGGGCAGCCTTGGCGAAGGTGGAAGTTCACCCGCCTCTGGCGGGCGTTAGCGAACGTGGCTCCCTACCCCGAAGACTCGGGGCTGACTTCTGGATTCTGTCTCCTGGCTTCTGTCTTCTTCCCAGACCCCTTACAACCACCGCGCGATCCGGTCCGCGATCCGTTATTTCGTCGGCGCCGTCCCTTTTTCGCCCGCAGTCTTGAAGGTCACAGTGACCGGCTCCAGCGGCACACCCTCCCCGCTGCGGAAGCCGACGAACTTCTCAGAGTTGAGCATGAACTCGTACGACCAATCCGGCTTGAGCTTGACCGGCGCGGTCCAGATCCTGCGTTGAGCATCATAGTGAATCCCTTTGCCGACTTCGGGACAATGCGGGCCGCCTCCCACCAACGCCCAGGACTTGTCAGTCATGGGCCGATCAAAGACCACTTGGATTTCGGTCAGGTTCGGATCAACGTCCAGCGCCCCATTGGCGGGGATCATCGAGACGATTTTGGGCCGTTTGCTCGCCAACTCCGCCTGCTTCTTGGGAAACTCCTTCGCCGTCTCGTCAAAAAATGCGGCCAGCCGCGGCGAGAATTCCTCCAGCGTTGCATATTGATCGCGGTGCGCCTCATATTCGCCCATGAGATCCGACAGCTCCTGCATCCAGAGAAACCCGTTCCGTTTCTCGGCCTCAATCGCGCGCCCAGCCGCCGCCTCACCTTCATACCGCCGCTGATAACGGATGACACACGCGCGCACGAGGGACTCCTTCAACAACGTCGGTCCGCCGCTATAGGCTTGCGAGCGCATCTTCTGGGCTACCTGCTCAAAGAGCGTGTCGCCAGACGGTTCGAGCTCGCCCAGATGGCGCTCGACCAGTGGGTTGCAATAGGAATGGCAGAATTCATGGATAACCGTCGGCAGCGCGTCGCGCGCAAATTCCGGCACGCCTTGCGTATCGGTCCTCCACACGCCGAGAACGCAGTAGAGTTCCTCGTGACCGTCCGCCGCCCGGTAATGCGGACCGTAGCATTGGCCGCCATTGAGCAATCCCAGCGCGACGGTGAAACTGGCCTGTGGCCGCTGGCCGAAAAATGTGTCGAACCACTCCAGGTGAGCTTCCTTCGCCATCAGCGACTGCATCCGCGCCACCGTGGTCTGGTAGAGCGGACCGTGTTGCTTGATGAATTCCTGGAAGGAACTCTCCTTGACAAATTGCTGCGCCGCCGCCAGGAAATTCGTCACATCCGGAGCCCCCCAACGCTGGTCGAGGCTCTCCGGCCAAGGATCGAGCGGAAGCTTGAGCGTGACGTGTTCGGCATCGGTCAAATGCACCGCCATGCTCATCACCGCATCGTAGGAAACGCCATGACTATGCCGTAGTTCCCGAGCCAGATTGACCACCGCATCGTCGCGAAACTTCCCAAACTGGTTCTCCACATCCGCCGCGTACGATTCCACCCGTGCCTTGTTGTACTCCGGGTTGCCCGCCAGACGGAAGATCAGGCTCATCAGTTCCACCCGCGGATCGACCACCACCCGCAGCGACGCCGTCGAGCTGGGAGGCACTTGGACAGGCGCCTGGTTGGTGGACTCGGCAGCCGTCGCACTCAATTGAACCAACCCGGCTGCCGCCGCAATGACGACACTGAGAAGATGCCTCGATTTCACTGGCTTCTGACCCGCTTACATACGCCTGCGCGCTTCGCCTCTGCAAGGTTTTTCGGGCGACGATACGTGCTTCGCCGGCCGGATACGCATCCGCCAGTTGTCGTCAGCTACACAACCGGCTCATCTCGCCCCGCTCCGCGCCCCAACGCGACTACAGCCACCCGGCAATCCGGTCCGCGATGCCCTTGTCGCATACGGGTCCGAGGATCTGTTTGACGCGTTCCTTGGCGTCCTTGCGCGGGTAGTCCACCTCGTATTTCTCGATCAGCCACTCGTTCCCGTCCTGCTCGTCGAGTATCAGGTACTCGGGCTGACGCTTCGGGTTGGTCGGAAAGCCCGTCGATCCCGTCCCGATCCAGCCCAGTTCCTCCGGCTTCAATTTCACCGGCTTCGGGTCGCGCCCCTCGCCCTCGTGCGCCACCATCGGCACCAGCACCACGGGCTTTTCAATCTCCGATATCTCCGCCCGGATCGTGTGGGTGTGCCCGTAGAAACACACCCGCCCGCGGTTGTGCCGCAACGACGCCAACTCGCTCTTCGCGTTCCGCGCGTGGCGGTGATACCCGCCGCTGCTCGGGTTCGCCAATGAATCATGCGTCAGCCAGATCGTGTCGTTCACGCACGTTGTCAGGTAGGGCGACTCGATAAACTCTTTCGCCCACGGTTTGTCTTCGATCTGTTTCCACGTCCACGTCAGCGTTTGGATCGCTTCGGGGCTGTAGGCCGTCGTTTCCACATCGCCCCGCAACGCCAGCTCATGGTTGCCCGCCACCCACGCGAAGCTGCCGTTGTCCGCCCACGGTTTGAGCCGCTCGATGCACTCCAACGGATTCGGCCCGTAGCCGACGAGGTCGCCGACAAACAGATACGCCTCGACGCCGCGCTCCTTGCCCGCCGCCAGCACCGCGTCGAGCGCCAACAGATTCGCATGCACATCGCCAAATACCAGGTAGCGCATCGGTCAGCCCCCCTGCCCTTGTAGCCGCGAAACGTTTTCGCGGTCATAACCGGCCGCCAACATCGCCGTGCCCACGACCACCACCGTCTCCCCCAGCGCCGCCGGCACGATCTGGAAGTTCCGGCGGAATGGCCCGAACACGAACCGTTTCGCCGTCGCGCGCACCGGACGCAGAAATCTCTCTCCCGCCCGCGCCACGCCGCCGCCGATGACGACGATATCGGGATTGAGCAGCGTGATCGCGTTGGCCAGAGCCATGCCGTAATACCTTGCCGACTCCGCCAGCGTCGTCTTCCCGCGCTCGATCGACAATCCCGACGATAGCTCTTCCAGGATTCGCCACCGGCCGCGCACAAGAAACCGCGTATGCCCGATCTCGGTCGCACCAAATCGCCCATTGTGAATCTTCCCATCGACCACAAGTCCGCCGCCGATGCCGGTCCCGACGTTCGAGTACAGCACGGCGCGATGTCCCCGGCCCGCGCCTACAGTCGCCTCTGCCAGCGCCGCGGCATTCGTGTCATTCTCAATGACGGTCGGCACTTTGAACCGCCGCACAAACCACCGGCCCAATGCAAAACCGTCCCAACCGTTGATGTGATAGGATTTCACGACGACCCCGTGCGGAGCATCTACCGGGCCACCAAACCCCACGCCAATGGCTCGCACCCGATGCCGGGCAAGCAATGGAGGAATCAGCGTTTCAAGTTGATCGAGAATCCCGCGCGCGCCGTTGCGTCGTACCACCGCCGCGCGCACGAGTTCACGGATGCGACCACGTCGGTCGCACACGCCGACTTGCAGCTTGGTGCCGCCGATCTCCACGCCGAGGTTCATCCGCAGGTTAGACCCAAATCTACGAACGCCGTCCCGGCCAATCCAGAGGGAATTCGCCCCGATTGCGCCCCGCATCGCTCACTGCAATGTCTTGCTACGCCCCGCGCCGCGGGCCGGATCGAGCCAAAGAATGCCGAAGCACCCCTTACGGCACCAGCCGCACCCGGTAGAACCGTGACGGCCCGTTGGTCGCGCCCCCGAGATCAAGGTAATTGGTGACCGACCCTACTGTGTTCGTGACGGTGAACAGATCGACGAAAGCATTCGTTTGATAGCTTCCGTCGGCCCCGACGGCGGTTCGTTGCAGCGCATTGGTTCTGCCGGGCCCCATCATCCACGTCACCCGAACATCGTTGCCGGCAGGAACAACGTTTGTGATATGAAAATATGAAGCACTGTTGGTCGCGTCGGTGCCCGTCAGATACTCCTGGAGATTGCTGAACCCGTCGCCGTCGTTGTCCGCGCTTGCGTCCCGCGGGTCCAGCGGATCGAGCCCCTCGGCCTGTTCATACCCGTTCGGAATCCCGTCACCGTCCGCATCGAGGTTGGGATTCAAAACGGCGGTGCCGTACACGAGCGTGCCGCCCGTGCGCACGAAGCTGGCGCAGGCATTCGTCATAACGAACCGGTCCACCACGACCGTCCCCGAATCGAGCGTGAACGTGCCGCTCTCCACCTCCAAAACCGCCGAGTGCTGGGCATTGGTCACATACAGGGTGCCGCCGGCCACTGTCATGTCGCCCGCGGCGCTGCAGTCGAACAAACCGATCTGCAGGTTGGAGCTGACCGTGGTGGTGCCGCCATCCAGTGTCAGCAGGCAGACTGCTTCCGGAGAACTCCCGACACGGATACGCTGGCTCTGCCAGGTGCCATTGGACACAACAATCTGCCCGAATCCTCCCTGGTCGCCGAGGTTGGTCAGATCGTTGGTCGTGAGCAGAAGCCCGCCGTTCAGCCAGATTGTCCCGGTCGTGCCCCCTCGCGACACGTGGACAAACGATGAAAGAACGTTCGTGCCACCGGCGATGGTCAGCGTCCCCTGCGATCCAACAAAGTAGCCAATCTCCATTCCCTCGGTACTGAAGAAGCCATTCGAGACCGTCATCTGGCCCGTGCCCTGGTCGCCGAGGTAGAGCGTGCCCGGGTTGATGATCTGCCCGCCGTTCAGCCAGACGAAGCCCGAACCGCTGGTCTCGCCATACGCAACATCCACGCTCCCGCTCACCGCGCCACCCGCAACGGTCAATGTGCCCACGCCCGTACCGAGCCCGTTAAAACCACAAACATCGACGTTGCCCTGTACCGTGCCGTTGGAAATCGTCATCTCGCCGCTGCCTTCATAGCCCAATTCGACAATGCCGTTGAGTTGCCCATCGTCGAGCCATATGGACCCGGTGGCGCCGCCGTTGTACCCAACGGATATCGTGTCGCCGGAATTAACGAGCACGGATCCGCCGCCGGTCACGTCCAGTTCGCCCGCGCTCCCGGAGTTGTATCCGATGTACGCGTTGCCCGTCTGCCACGTGCCTCCGATCACGGCCAACTGCGCCTTCCGATTGTATCCAACGTACGGGTACGTCGCGGTCAATAGCCCCGCCCCGTCAACTTCCAAATACCCATCATCGATCAAGGTGCCCGCCGAGATCGTCGAATTTGAAGCCGACATCACGCTTCCGGTGGTGAGCAGGATGGTATTCAGCACCGTGAACGTCGCCGGGGCGATGTTGCTGATGATTAATTCGTTGAACGCCTGTGCTGTCTGCAGTCCGTTGTGGAGCAACGGAGCGGAAATGGTGAGATTGCTGATCGTCAGGGATGAGGGGGTGCCCGTGCTCGTTGTGGAGTCGATGATGATCTCCTTGCTGGGAGTAAAGAAGGAGAACACCCCATTGGAGACGATGATCGCGGACTGACTGGTCGACGGCGCGACGCCCGCCGACCAATTTCCGGCGCCCTGCCATTGCACGCCCAGGGTGCTAATCCACGAGTTCGTGGTCAACGCCGCGCTCCCCGCCACGCTCCTCCCCACAATCAGCGCGCCGACCAGCCACAGATTGAACGCACTCGCTTTCATGCTTCCCTCTGCTCCGCTCTACGGAATGAGCCGCACCCGGTAGTAGCGCGACGGTTTGTTCGTCGCGCCCCCCACGTCAGTGTAGTTGGTCGTTACCAGCGTCGGGACGAATCCCTGGTGAACGACAAGCACCGGGCTGAGACTCCCGAAATTGTTGGAGTAACTGCCGCCAGAGGCACCGGCGGTCGCTTCCACCACATTGGTCAGATTCCCCGCCGTGATCCACGTGATCACGATATCGTTGGTCTGTCGCGTGATGGACGTGATGCGCAGAGGCGTGGAATCGAAATTGTTCGGATCGCTGCCCGCCTGATATTCCATGAGGTTGCTGAACCCGTCGCCATCATTATCTTTCACCGCATCCGTGGGATCCAGCGGGTCGAGCCCGTGCGCTTGTTCGTACCCGTTGGGAATTCCATCCCCGTCCGTATCGAGATTCGGGTCAAGGATCGCATTATTGTACAGCAGCGTGCCGCCACCGCGGATGAAGCGCGCACAGGCGTTCGTGACAACCACCGTGTCCACAACAACCGTTCCCTCGACCATCGTGAACGTGCCGTTTTCCAGGTCCAGCACCGCGTTGCCGGCCGCATTCGTCACATACAGGCTTCCGCCAACAACCGTGATGACTCCCGTGCCGCTGCAATCCGGCGTCCCCATCGTCAGGCTCGAATATGCGCTGCTCGTGCCGCCCGCCACCGTCAACGTGCCCGCCGCCCCATAATACCCGACCTGACCGGCCGCGGTTTGCCAGGTGCCATTGGACACGGTCATGTGGCCGTCGCCCAGATAACCCACCTCCGACTCCACATTCACGTTGAGCTGCCCGCCCGTCAGCCAGACGGTGCCCGTCGAACCGTAATCTCCCGCGACATCGAGGATGAATCCAATCGTGGTCGTCCCACCGGCAAAGGTCAGCGTTCCCGGCCCGGTCCCTTGAGCGAGAATGACGCCGTCCGCCAGACACGTTCCGTTGGACATGGTCATGTTTCCGACGCCAAAGTTGCCCACTTCAATATCGCCCGCGCTGGCGTCGAGCCGCCCACCGGTCATCCACACCGTGCCCGATGTGCCACTGCTGACACCGACAATGACCCCCGCAGAAAGCGTGTTCGTCCCGCCGGCCATCGTGAGTGTGCCTTGGGAACCGGAAGTGTTCCCCAACAGGATTTCGCTGGCAGCACACATGCCGCCGGACATCGTCATTTGACCGCGGGTCGATCCGCCCCCACCCAAAACGATGTTGCCATTGACCACCAACGAACCCCCGGCATTCGTCAGTGCGCCACTGCCCTTGTTGCCGATGGTCACGGCGCTGTTGCTAACCACGAGAGATCCGCCGTTGGTGAGTATGATGGAGCCGTCCGCGAGAAAGCCACTGCCCGCCCCAACTGCTCCCGGAGCATTCGTAATGACCAATTGCCCGCCCGTGGCCCAAACAGTCCCGCTCCCGCCTCCCACAAGCAGCGGGCCGACCAATGCCGCCGTCCCGCCGGCCACCGTCAGCGTCCCGTTGGCGCCGGCCACAAAGCCCACCTCCACGTCGCGCGCCAGGCAGGTGCCATTCGACACCGCCATCTGTCCCACGCCGTTGTTTCCCACGCGCAGGTCGGAGTTCGTCACAACCAATCGCCCGCCCGCGACCCATATCGCGCCGGTGCTGCCGCCCGCGTATCCGTCAAACAAGTACCCGCTGAATGCATTCGTGCCGGCTGCTACCGTCAGCGTGCCGACATCCCCGGGATTCTCTCCCATTTCGATCGCCCCCACTAGCGCCGTGCCGTTCGACACCGTCAACATTCCCACCCCAAAATTTCCGACTTCCATGATGATGTTCGTTGAGACAAATGTGCCCGTGTTCAGCATGATTTCGCCATCATCGTAGATCGCGACGAACGCGCCGAGGCCGTCCACGCGCATGGTGGAGTTGGTGATCCAGATCGCCGTGCCGGTGCTGAGGCTCAGCGTGTCGCTTACCCGCAACACGGTGGTGCCCGTGTTGCTTAGCAAGAGAATGTTCTGGCCTTGCACGTTCTGTGTGCCGTTGTTGGCCAATGGCGCCGTGAGAATCAGGTTCGTCACGGTCATGCTCGCCGAATTGCTCACTACCGTGGTGGCATCCACCAGATTTGTCTTCGCAATTCGGCCGGCACTGAACCCATTTGTCATACTGACGATTTGCGTGCTGTTGGGCGGGACACCCAGCGCCCAATTGGACGCCACCTCCCATTTCCCCCCAGATAGGTTGCTCCAGGTGTTGGTTGCCAGTAACGCCTCCGCTGGCTGACCCGCGAAGATCACTACGGCCACCAGCAAAACGCCAATAAACCCGCCACGAAACCGGTTGGTCTTCATGCGAATCCTCCGGATGATTTATGCGCCGCGAGCTGCGACCCGCGCACCGTCGCGCACAGTAAACCCCACGCCCCCCGAATTGTCCAGAAAAATGGCGGCAGCGCCGCCTCCGGCCTCCCGCCGCCATTCTCGTTGTCGCAAAAATGCCCCCACTGTCACTATACTGTGGCGGTACGAATTCGCCGGAGAAGCCGTTGACAATGGATCTGACCGACAAAGAGTATGTGCAACGCTGCCGTAACGGGCACGCCGACGATTTCCGCATGCTGGTCCATCGCTATCAGGGACCATTGTTCGCGTACCTGACGGGTAAACTCGAGGACCGTTCGCAAGCCGAGGAGGCCGCTCAGGAATCCTTCGTGCGCGCGTTTCAGTCCCTGAGGAAACTGCGCAAGCCGGAGTCGTTCTATTCCTGGCTGCTGGGCATCGCCCGACGCGTCGCCCAGGAGCAGTTCCGTTCCCGAAAACGCCGCGAGCGCGAACGGGAAGCTGCGGAAACCATCTCGCCGGACCCCATCGACAGCCACGACGACTACCCGTTGGATGAAGCCATTGCCGTCCTGCCGGAATCCTATCGCCAGGTGATCCTGCTGCGGTATTACGAGGGACTGTCCTGCCACGACGTGGCACAGCGACTCGACATGCCACTGGGCACGGTCACCAAAAACCTCTCGCGCGCCTACGCCGTGCTTCGCCAGGAACTTCAGGCCCGCGAGAACATCGACCAAACCATCAACCACACGGAGCAATCATGAACTGCGTGGAATGCCGCGACCAGCTCGTCGCCTGCATTGAAGGATTGCTCGACCATGACGACGCTCTCCAATGCCAGGCCCACCTCGAATCCTGCGCGGCTTGCCGCGCGGAACGCGACGCCATCGCCCATCTCCAACGGCGATTGGTCACCCGCGGCCAGCTCGCCGCCGATGTGTCCCTTGTCGAGCCCGTCATGCGCCGCATCCGCGCAGTCGATATGGAACCGGAAAGGACCACCATTATGAGCATCGTACGCAAACATCGCTGGGGATTCGGATTGGGCGCCGCCGCCGCCGCCGCGGCTGCCGCCATCGTCATCGCCGTCGTCGGCACCACGAAGTCGCAGGCCGCCGCCATCGAGGTCATGACCAAAGGGGCCGAGGCCGTTTCCAAACTGAGCAGCATCCATCTGCGCGGACAAGTCCGCACCTCGCCCCAGGACAACTTCAGCTACATCAATGCCGACAGCCCGTTCTACTCCATTGAATTGTGGAAACAGTTCCAGCCCGAACTCAAATGGCGCGTCGAAAAACCCATGCGCGTCGTGGTCATGGACGGCCAGTCCACCGTAATGCTCATCAAGACCGGCGATGAGGCCGTGAAGGTTCCACAACGCACGAAGAGCGCGTTCGACACCGAATGGCTCCATCGCATCGCCAATCTCAGCACCGCGATCAGCAATGAAGTTAGTAACGCCCGCGCCAAAGGCTGGAAACTCAGTCTCGCCACCGAAACCGGCGCTGACGGCAAACCAAAATCCGTCGTCACGGTCATGGCCACCTCCGGCGTGCCGGACAACGATTACACGAAGAATGTGTTCATGGACAACGCGGATACGCGCCGGGTCTACCGTTTCGACGCCCAGACCGAACTGCTCGAGGCGGTCCAGATTTATTTGATTCGTCCTGCCGGCGAAGTGCAGATCTTCGACCTCAGCCAGATCGACTACAACCAGCCGATTGATCCGGGCGTGTGGAAGCTCGATCTGCCCGCGGACGTAAGCTGGGCGCAATTGCCACAGGATTTGCCCAAACTCCCCGACAATGACAAGTACGCCTCGATGACTGCCGAGCAGGCCGCCCGAGCGTTCTTCGAGGCCTGCGCCAGCAACGACTGGGCCGAGGCGCAGAAGTTCATGTCGCCGATCAACGACAACCTCAAGCAGTTGCTCGGCGGACTACAGATCGTCAACCTCGGCCAGTCGTTCACGTCCAAGATGTATCCGGGCCGGTTCGTCCCCTACGAAATCCGCCTCCCCGGCCAGGAATTCAATCTCCGCGTGTCCAACGACAACCCGGCGAAACGCTTTGTGGTCGTCGGCGTGTACGGCGCCAACCTGAAACTCCAGCAGAAGATCAAGTGGACGACCGACCCCGAGGTCCTCACCAACAACGACATCTACGCCAGGATGTCACCCGCCGAAGTTGCCAAAGCCTACTTCGACGCGCAATCGCGGTTCGACTGGACCGAAATGCGCAAATTCACCTCGGACGCTGACATCGAGGAAACAAAATCCCAGGTCGCGATGGCGGAAAAGAATGGCATGGATGTGCACAAGCAAATGCCGGTCATCACCGTCGGCGATGCCTTCTGGTCCGCCGAGCAATCCGCTTGGTTCGTCAAGTGCCGCATGTCGTCGGACGTCCCCAAGAAATGGAACCTGGCCGTCCGCAAAGACAACCCCGCCGGCCGCTGGCAGGTCGACGGCGGAATCTGACCCGCGCCTTCTGTAACCACACTCAACACCGAGCCGGAGCGGAACTCGTCAGGGTTCCGCTCCGGCTCATCCAAATACGCCGATCAGAACACGTACGGGCCGCGGCGTTTCATCAGCGATCGGGAGCTGAAAAACTCGGCGAGCCCGAAGATCACGAGGATACCCGCCAGGAAACCGACACCCACGCACCCCGCGCGGCCCATCCACTCGACCATCGGATCCGCGCCCTTTCGCATCGGTTCCACGCACGCCCACACAGCGATCGCAATCCCCGTCAAGCCGACTATTCCTATCAGCCCCATGCAATACATGCTGGTCGATAGTTCGCTTCTCGGCACCACCCGCGCAATCGATATCTCGCCTTTGCGCAACTCAAGTTCCAGAATTGCTCCGCATTCGCGACAGACAACACAGAGGTCCCCTTCCTCCAGCGATGCGAGGTTCTCCTGCAGGAAGTCGCGACCGGGCGCGAGCGGATGCGCGCACTTCGGACACCCCAGACTCACCGAATCCAGCGGCGGCGCGGATGAAGCACCGCCGGAGGACATCAAACCGCCCGACGGCTTGCCCGCGTCCGATCTTCCGGCTCCCGACTTCTCGCCCGCTGCCAACAACGGCCAGGCACAAAAGACGGCGATCGCCGTAAGCATCCCCAGCATGACGGCGCGCTGCAAAGTGGCCTGCTGTGCAACGCAAGCAGTCGCCATCACCACGACCAGCGCCAGGAACAGCAAGAGAACACGATTTCCAATCGGAAGGTCTTTCCATTTCCGGATGCGAATCCGGGCTCGCGAACGTTGCGGTTGCCCGCATCGCGTCTTCACGGGGGCATCGTAGACCTGTCGCGGTGGAGACGTCAATCACGGTTGGGTCAATCAGCCATCCTCGTGATTCGGATGTTGTCCCGAACGGTCCACCGAAAATCCCCATCCTGATCCAACGGTCTCAGAGCATAGGCAATCCCCGGTTCCATTTTGACATATTCTCCGGCGGGAATGCGGATGTAACATTCCGACCCCCAGAAACCTCGCTCGGCCTGGGCATGAATGTCCTCACGACGATCGGCGGATAACACAAACTTCTTGCCGAGGCGTGGATACATTTCTTTCAAGTCATCGAACGAGGCGTCCACACGAACCAGCAAATGGCCGTCGTCCTGAGACTGAGCCGCGTCCCAATTCTCAGGGATCGATTGCGGGCGATTAGGAGAAGAGAACCAATAGATCTTGGTGATGGTGACGTTCTTTTTATCCGTAAGGTTCGCGCTCGGACTCTGAACGTTGAGCTTGTCAAAGAACACCTGTTCCCTGAGCCAGGCCCGATGATTAATGCGTTGACTGGTTCCGGGAGGATAGGCGCGGTAGGGGACAATGTTGAAGACATTACAGGTGTCGCTGCCGATCGAACCGTTGTATTCGTAGCCGTCCAGCTTCTTGATCTGATCCTTCAGCTTCGCGAAATCCGACCCGCTGCTGACGACGCCAACGAGGAATGGATATTCCGAGTCCTCGATCACCACTGTCTTGAGAGTGATGCCGGCGTTCCGCGCGGCGAGTTGGATGGCATTGATCAGGCCGTCCTTGGTGTATTTGGCATCCATGTTCGCTGGTGGTTCAACAGGACTTCCGAGATATTCGAGGAGCACTTGATTGGGGCCGGACGCCGACACGGCCTTTTCCGAGGAACCGCCGGTGCCCTTCTGATCAAGGTAGCTCCATCCTTTATTGCGGAGAACCCTATCCCCCTGGCCGAAATACACTCCACCGAAGTCACTGCGATTAGGGTCGCTCCCTCCGCCGCCCCCGTAAAAGCTGACGTGAAAGTAGCCGTCTTCGGTCATCGTCTGAACCAGGCGGAACGAACCGGTGCCTTTCGTGATTCGAATCCGCTGGTCCGGGCCAACGGGCGTCGGATTTGGCGAGATGGTGGTCGTGTAAAAAGACAGACGCGCTTCATCCCGGGAACTCAGCGTGTAGGTGCCCTCCACGCAATAGGTCTCCCCGGTCCCGATCGTGTCGCTCGTTCCGCGCACTTGCTGGATCGTGATATTGTCGCCGGGGGCAAATTCCGCGTCGCCGAGTTCAAACGGGACTGTGTAGGGAAACTTCTCCGACGTCGCATCCGTTGCGGCTCTGCCGGCCAGCGCACTGGACATGCTGATTGCACCCAAAGCCATAAGGAATTGGGGCAGGCGTACACGGCGTGTTTTCATAGTGGTATCCTCTTTTCTTGTGTTTGCTGGACAGGCTTTTGGCCGCCGGTCCACAGCGTTCCATTGGCGACCACGGTCTGACATGACAAGGTGTCAACCACGAGATTGCCTTCCTGGTGGAACCTGTGGATTGGCGCGCAGTACGAGACCTCGATGGAAACAGCGGATCGGATACCGCGGCCATCCGATCGGACAACTTCTCCTTGATGAATCCGCGCGCCTGGGAAATCGTTCCTCAGGAGGAAGGCAACGATCAGCAGCAGCGAAGCGGCCATGGCCAGAGGCCAGGCGAAACGATTCCACAAGCCGCCAACGAACTCTTCATCCGTAGCCGGGACGGATTCGTGTTCGAGAGCGGTCAGAATGCGGCGCTGGACGTCCGGACGAAGCGCGCGGCTTTCGGCATCTTGACGGAGGCGGTCGGACAGAGACTGCGCAAGCTGTAATTCCCGACGTACGGCCTCCCGACAGGCACTGCATCGGGCCAGATGCTCGTTCGCCGCAGCCAGCGTCCCGGGCGAAAGTGTCCCGTCCACATATTCATATAACCGCTTCTGGAAACGGCGACAGTTCATCGTGTTTTCATCTCCTCTGTGCTGCCGGCGCCGAAAAGGTTCATTTCGCCGGGCAGAAGCTTCTGTAGTTCCGCGATGGCGTAGTGGAGTCTCGATTTGACGGTTCCGTTGGAGACCCGCAGATGCTGGGCGATTTCGTGGATCTTCATGCCCTCGTAGTAGCGCAGGACAATGACCTCCCGGTGGGCAACGGAAAGACGGCCCAGGGCGATCCCGAGCGCCGATGACGCGGTCCCGGTGTCGAGTTGGCTCGGGTGCTCGTCGGCCGGAAGAACCTCCCGCCCGACCAACTCATCGTCGTAGACGATGCGTTTACGGTCGCGATGGTAGTGGCGCGTCAGATTGAGAAGGATCGCGTGGAGCCACGTGTACACGCTTGAGCGACCCCGGAACCGATGAACGGATCGGATCGCCTGCAGAAATGTGTCCTGAACCAGGTCCTGGGCGTCGCTCTCATTGCCGCAGAGCGAGTAGGCGGAACGCAGCAGCCGGTCCCCGTACGTGTTGACCAGTTCCTTTACCGCCCCGGGAGCCTGAGCTTTGAGGGCCGCGATAAGCTGCGCCTCGTCCATGCCCGTTTGTGCCACCAAACGAAATTAGGTTCAAGGAATCCGCGCAACGTTGCGGTTCGCGGACGGCTAGGAGCGGCCCAGCAGCTTCTTCCAGCGCGCGATTTGAGCACGGACATTCTTCGGCGAGGGCGCGCCGATGGCTTTCCGCGCCTCCAGTGCGCGGCGGACATCGAACACTTTGCCGGCCGCGAGCCCGTACTTCTTCGCGGCCAGTTTGGGCAAGGCAACGTGCGTGCGCTCGGATTCCGAAACAAGCGAACCGACGGCATGATGCGCGTCGCGGAACGGCAGGCCCTTCTTGACGAGAAAATCGACGAGATCGGTCGCCAGCAGCATCGGATCGCTCGCGGCGGCCTCACATCGGACCCGATTTACTTTCACATGTCGCAGCATATCCGCCATCACCCGCAGCGAAGCGATCAGCGTATCCGCCGAGTCAAACAGCGGTTCTTTGTCCTCCTGCATGTCGCGGTTGTAGGTCAGCGACAGGCCTTTCATCATCGTCAGCACGGAGACAAGATTCCCGTAAAGCCGTCCCGTCTTGCCGCGCACCAACTCCGCGACGTCGGAATTCTTCTTTTGCGGCATCAACGACGAGCCCGTCGTGTACGCATCGCCGATCGTGACGAATCCAAACTCCGCCGTGGACCACAGAATCAAATCCTCGGCGAGCCGAGACAGGTGCATTCCGCAAATCGCCGCAGCCGACAGAAATTCGATGACGAAATCCCGGTCGCTCACCGCATCCATCGAGTTGTCTGACACTTCGATAAACCCCAACTCCTTCGCGACCGCAGACCGATTCAACTGTAGTGTGCTGCCAGCCAGCGCCCCTGAACCCAGCGGCGATGAGCTCATTGCGCCTCCACAGGCCTGCACGAACCGGCTTACGTCCCGCCCAAACATCTCCATGTACGCCAGCATGTGATGGGCAAAGAGGACGGGTTGGGCCCGCTGGAGATGCGTAAATCCAGGCATAACCACATCGGCGTTTCGTTCGGCAAGCTCTCCCAACGAACGGATCAGCCCACAAATCGCTGGCGTCACCTGCCGATTCACAGACCCAACCCATAAGCGGGTATCCGTCGCCACCTGATCATTTCGGCTTCGCGCGGTGTGCAGTTTCTTGCCGGCGGCGCCGATCTTGCGCACCAGCGCGGCTTCAATGTTCATGTGAACATCTTCGCAGGCCGGGTCCCATTTGAATTTGCCCGACTCGATCTCGCGTTCGATGGCGCGCAGCCCGCGCTCGATCTTCGCCGCTTCGGCCTTCGTGAGAAGGCCGGCCTTTGCCAGTCCCTTCGCGTGAGCGATCGACCCAGCGATGTCCTGTTTATACAGCCGCCAGTCAAAGCTCACGCTTTCCGTGAAGGTCTTCACGGCTTCCGCGGGGCCGGCGGCGAACCGCCCGCCCCACGTTCGTTGGGCCGATTTCTTCATGAACCCATCGCGCTCAGTGACCGCCCGCGCCGGGCGGCATCATCCGCTGCATGCCGCCCATCATCATCTCCTGAATGCTGCCGTACTTCGTGTAGTCGCTCGGCGGCTCGAACAGCGATGCGTCCGGCGCCGTCAGCTTGATATTGGTGAAATGCGTCGTGATCGTCGAGCCGCGCTCCTGCATCTCGGTTTTGATCGGGAAATTGCCCAGATCGGTCGCGTTCCACGTTGTCATCTCATGCTGTGACCCGTCATCCGCCGTGAACGTCACCTTGTTCTTGATCGTCGGATGCCCATCCACCGTCTCCTTGCCGATTTCGGTCACATCCACCTTGGGCTCTTTCGCCTCGGGTTTGTCGGTCGATGACGCTGGCGGGCTGATGACCGCGTATGACTTCAACCCCGGATACATCAGATACATTTGCTTCTTGTCGCTGCGATAGATGTTCACGGCCTTGTCCATGCCCATCTGTTTGATCTGGGCGATGGCTTGCGGCGGCATCTGGCCGCCTTTCATGCTCGTGG
The DNA here is from genome assembly GCA_035541135.1 of Verrucomicrobiia bacterium. Classification (GTDB taxonomy): domain Bacteria; phylum Verrucomicrobiota; class Verrucomicrobiia; order Palsa-1439; family Palsa-1439; genus Palsa-1439. The sequence continues at coordinate 86,500 of DATKNW010000080.1, read as the reverse complement.
TGTCAACGTCCGTCCGCAGATTGCCCTTGAGAAACGCGTAGGAGGCCTCCATCTCCATCGGCGTCCCGTGTTGCGCGTCCGTCACCGAGAATGCCGCCGTGGCCGTAAACGCCTGATTGGCGCCAAAGATCTTCGCCATGTAGGCGCTGCCAAAATCCCGCGCCCCGCCCCCCACCCCCCGTTGCCCGAAACTCGTCGCGACTGCCGCGACTGCCACCACCGCCGCCACTACACACACACGCCATGCCTTCATCGATTGGTTCTCCTTTCGCTTCGTGGCCCCGACCGTAGCAAGCGCCATGCAGCCACAACAACAAAAAAATCGCGGTCCACCCCGCCAGTCTGGTACCGTGAGCTCGTGAAAAACGATTTTCGCGCCGTATTGTTTGATCTGGATGGAACCCTGGCCGACACGCTGGCGGATCTGGCCAATGCCACCAACTGGGCCCTGTCACAGGTCGGCTGTCCGCCCCACCCCGTTGACGCCTATCGTCACATGGTCGGCGATGGCGCCCGCGAACTCTGCTCCCGCGCCCTGCCCGCCGACCGCCAGGACCTGGTCGATACAGTCCTCCGGCTGGAGCGACAACACTACGACGAACATTGTTTCGATGAGACGCGAATCTACCCCGGGATCACCGAGTTGGTCGCCGCGCTCAGCCAACGGCAACTCAAGCTCGCCGTGTTATCCAACAAGCCCGACGAGTTCACCAACCGGATGATCGACCGCTATTTCAAGCCCTCGCCGTTCGCGGTTGTTCGCGGCCAGTTGCCGAATGTGCCGCTCAAACCCGATCCGACGGCCGCGCTCCAGATCGCCAACGAACTGGGCATTCCCCCGGCGCAATGGCTCTATCTCGGTGATACCAACACCGATATGCGCACGGCCTGCGCCGCCGGAATGCACCCAGTCGGCGTCCTTTGGGGGTTTCGCGACCGCGAAGAACTGCTGCAGACCGGCGCCGGGCACATCGTAGCCAAGCCGCTCGAGATACTCGACTTGTTGCGTTAGGCGAAGCCGCGGCTCAACTCCCCTGACTTCGCGTCAGGGACAATCCTTGGCCTTCTTGAACAGTCCCTTGAGGGTAATGGTTCCGGTAATCACCGCACCGTCGCTCTGACACAAGGTGATCGTCCCCTTTCCCGAGTAGCCCGTGATGGCGGTGGAGTCGGTCGGACTGCACACGCCGGTGGTCAGCAGGAACCCGTCCCCCGTATACAGATTGCTCGGAGATGAGAACGCTTCGTGACTCGCCAGCAGATCCGTCTCGCTCCGGCCATTGCTCGTGATGGCAATCTGATCGCACAAGGTCGTCATCACAAGGTTCGTGCACAGAATGACGCCGCACGGATCCACCGTCACGATCATGGTGCCGTTGGTCTCGCTGTCCCCCACCACCTCACACAACGCCGCCCCCTTTTCGCTGGTGCACTCCGATATCAACGTCGCCTGGGTGAAGGGCGTGACGTCCATCGCCGACTCATCCGAGATGGAATTGTAGGCGAGCGCCTTGATTTGGACATTTACCAGCGTCGGCGCCGCCCGCACGATCGGCACAACGCTGGATAACACGACGGTGACTGCGACCGCGATACGCAATGATTTCATATCAATTCCTCCCGAGTGAATTTGTTGTTTCGGCAGTTCTTCGTGACCGCGCCAGCCGGTCACGCCGCCGGTACGACCTCTCGTCACCGCGAACGGTAGATGCGCCAATCACCGCTGTCAAGATGAGGGGGTTGCCGCAACGGAAGCAATCGGGTCACGATGTCGCTGTTGTCGACACCGCAAACCTGTCAGCCCGCCACAAGCGCGTTAAAAAAACATAAAAGGGACGCCTCGTCTCGACGAGACGTCCCTGCAAAACGACAACCGAAAGTTTGTCGAATTAATGACGGCCGCGACCGCCGCCGCCGAAATCGCGTTTGCCGCCGCGACCGCCGCCACCGCCGCCGAAGTCGCCACGAGGACGTTCCTCGCGCGGGCGAGCTTCGTTCACGGTGAGCGCCCGGCCGTCGAGCTCCTTGCCGTTAAAGTCGGAGATGGCCTTGTTGGCCTCTTCCTGCGTTCCCATTTGCACGAATGCAAAGCCACGGGACTTGCCCGTAAACTTGTCCATGATGAGTTCGCAACTGACCACATTGCCCGCCTGTTTGAACAGGTCGAGAATCTGACCTTCCGTCGTGTTGAAGGACAGGTTGCCTACGAATAGCTTGGTTGCCATACTGAGGTGATTCTTATCTTTCTGCTGCGGTAGGAGGCATCAGCGGCTGTTCCCGCTCGTCGGGTTTCGGACTGCCACCAAAGCAAACGTGGCTGACTGACATTCCACCAATCTCACTGCGCCATCTTCCATTGCTAGCATGTTTACAATAAACCGGATTCGCAGAATTGCAACTTTTTTGTGGCCGACGCATGCCCCTCACACTCAACGGGTTTTGCCAAACGCTGCGTTCCACAGGAACGCCGTCATCCACCCGAGATGATCAACCCGTCATCAAGTGGCCGCCATACCCTACGTTCATGAGCAATGAGATTTCCGTCGATTTGTGCTCCGGAACCTCCTATTGTCCGCCGTTGTGTTCTGCCGCATCCATCGTTCCGTCGCCCGCGTCATTGTCGCAGCCGCGCTCGCTTGCGCCACCGCCATTGCCGCGGAGGGAACTCCGGACACCTCTCGTCCGGGCAATTATCTCGTCTATTTCGGCACCTACACGCGCGGCACAAGCAGGGGAATCTATGCTTCCGTCTTCGACGCCGCCACCGGCCTGCTGACTCCCCCCATCCTGGCGGTCGAGACCGGAAATCCCGCCTTCCTTGCGATTCACCCGAGCCACCGCTTCCTATACGCCCTGGACGCAACCAGCGGCACATCCAACGGTCTCGTGAGAGCGTTTGCAATCGACCGCAAATCGGGCCTCCTCACATTCCTCAACCAACAACCTTCCGCCGGCGCCGGGCCGACCCATCTCGCCGTCGATAAAACCGGCGCGTGCCTTCTCGTGGCCAATTACGCCAGCGGCAGCATCGCCGCCCTGCCGATTCATGCGGATGGAACGCTTGGCCCGCCCACGACATTTATTCAGCATCACGGCTCCAGCGTTGACCCAAAACGCCAACAGGGACCACACGCGCACGGCGTGGGATTTGATCTCGCTGATCGGCGGGCGTTTTGCGCCGACCTCGGCTTGGACAAGGTTCTGGTGTACCGCTTTGATGCTGCCACCGCCTCGCTGTCCCCCAATGAACCGCCGTCAGCCTCGGTCGCCCCCGGCGCGGGTTCGCGTCATTTCGCGCTCCTGCCCGATGGCCGCCGTCTGTACGTCATCAACGAGATGAAATCCACCGTCACCGCCTTCGACTACGATGAGAAACACGGTGCGCTCACCGAATTCCAGACGATCTCGACACTCCCCGCGACATTTACCGGCACCAACACGGCCGCCGAAGTCGCCATCCATCCCGGTGGCCGGTTCCTGTACGCCTCCAACCGCGGAGACAACAGCATCGCCGTCTATGCCATCGCCGAATCCACTGGCAAACTCTCTCTCATACAGCGTCAACTCACACTGGGCAAAACGCCGCGGATGTTCGCACTCGATCCCACAGGCCACTTCCTCCTCGCCGCCAATCAAGAGTCCGACAGCATCGTTGTCTTTGGCATCGATCAAAAGACCGGCCACCTGACGCCGACGGGCCAATCGGTGGAGATTTCGATGCCCGCCTGCATTACATTCGCGCCCGAGGAGTAAGCCGAGCAGTACCCGCCTAGTCCATCTGCGCGATTTCACTCATTCAGCGGATCGTCGCCCCCGTCTGAGCTCGTTGTAACGTTCTGTCTTTACGTTAATTGCGTATACTTGACTGGCACAAATCCTGCGCCTTGGAGTCACAGCAAATGACCCTCGCGCTGCAAATCGCCGCGGTCAAGCAGGATCTGGGAGGATCGGCTGCAAGATTGCAGCAGTTTCTCCGTGACTTCGATTGCGCATTTCCCGTCGAATGGACCAATGCGGTATTGATCCTCGCGCTCATGAGCATCGGCATGGTGCTCGCCCTGTTTGCCTATCTCAACCACCGGGCCAAACGCCCCTATTTCAGTCTCTGGACCGTCTCGTGGATGTGCTACGCGGGCTATCTCGCGGCCGCGATCGGCTTGGAGGAGTCGCCGAACTTCCCGCTCCTGGTCATGATGCGCCGCACGTGCATCGGCCTCAGCGCGCTGTACATGTTTTGGGGAAGCTTCTACCTCGCCGGCCACCCCCGAAGCCTGCGCGAACTCCAGTTCGGCACCGGCATGCTGGTCGTGTGGAGCGCCGTTGCCGCCTACAAGGTCCAGGACCGATTTTGGATTACGATGCCCGTATTTGTCCTGTTGGCGGCGGCGGGAGTTTATACCGGCGTGGCGTATCTGTTGCGGCGAAAGATGTATCACGGCGCGACCATTCTCGGCATCGGCTTTCTGCTCTGGGGAGTCCACCTGCTCGTCTATCCCCTGAGCGAGGGCTCGAAGCTGTTGACCACACTCGGCTACCTCACCACCGCGGTGCTGACCATCATGATCGTCGTCGGCATGATCGTCGAACGCGAAGTCGCCATCGCCGAACAAAATTACCGGGTCCTGTTCGATTCCGCCTCGGACGCCATCTTCGTCATTGATCTCGCCCACTACCGGATCCTCGAAGCCAACACCTCGGCCCTGCGATTGACCAAGCGCTCGATCGCCGATCTGGTCGGACGGCCTTTCGTCGATCTTTGTCCCTCACTCCAATCCGTCGAGGCCACCTCCGTCCGGATGGACGGGCTCAAGTTGTTCAACGCCGTGTTCCGTCCCTTCAATGAGGTGCCCATCGCCCGCGGCGATGGCACAATGGTCAACTGTGAAGGCGACGCCAGCCTCGTGCAGTGGCGACAGCGGCTGGCTCTGCAGGTCAACGTGACCGACGTCAGCGAACGCAAGAAGGCGGGCGAACAGTTGCGCCGGGCCGAAAAGCTGTCGGCCCTCGGACAATTGATCGCCGGCGTCGCGCATGAGCTGAACAATCCCCTGGCTGTCGTCATCGGTTACGCGCAGGTGCTTGCCGAGAAAAGCGGCCTGGACGCCGAGACCCGTCAGGACATCGAGCGCATCCACCACGAAAGCGACCGTGCTTCGCGGATCGTTCGCGACCTCCTCTCGTTTGCCCGCCCCACCGAGCCACAAAAGAAGGTCGTCGATATGAATCGCCTCGTCGCCAGCGTGCTCGAGACCCAGGAAGCCAATTTGCGGGCCGCCAACGTTCATCTGGATCAGCATCTGGACGACAAAGTGCCTACCACCATGGCCGATCCGACCCAGATCGAGCAGGTCCTCGTCAACCTCATCGGCAATGCCATCCACGCCCTCGGTTCCCGCACCAATTCCCGCACCCTGACCGTCCGCACCGAGGAGAATGGCAATTACATGCGCGTGATCGTCGCCGACAACGGCCCCGGCATCCCACCCGACGTTCTCCCGAAAATCTTCGATCCATTCTTTACGACCAAACCGCTCGGGAAAGGCACGGGATTGGGCCTCACGATCACCAACACCATCATCCAGGAACACCGCGGCAAGATCCTCGTGGAAAACCAGCCCATGGGCGGAGCGAAGTTTACTGTCGAGCTGCCTGTCGTTGTCTCCACCGCGCCGATTATGCCGGAGCGGCTCCCGCCAGAAGCCGAATCGGCTCCACAAGCTCCCCTCAAACGTTCGATCCTGGTCGTCGATGACGAGCCCGGCGTGACTTCGCTGCTGACGCGGGTGATGACCAAGAACGGTTACGAGGTCGCCATCGCCATGAATGGCGAGGAAGCTCTCGCGAAGCTCTCGGGCCGGTCCTACGACGTGATCCTGTCCGACATTCGCATGCCCGGCATGGATGGCCGCAAATTCTACGAAACCTTGAAACGCCAGGATCAAGCCCTGGCTCATCGCATCATCTTCGTTACCGGCGACACCGTCAGCCCCGACACCCAGGCCTTCTTCCAGGAAACCGGCAACCGCTGGCTCAGCAAACCGTTCAACATCGCCCAGGTCACCACGGTCGTAAACGAAGTCTACGAAAAGAAGCAAGCCGTCGCCGTGTGAGGGAAGGCCCAGGCCCCGCCAGCCAATCCGTTGAAGTTTAGATGCCCGCCTGCGTAGCGTTCGTGTCGGTGCGTTAGTCCTGCTGGGGGAAACCCGACAACGACCTGTGGCGGACAGGGCATCGCCGCGCGACTGACTGGTGTCATCTGACATTCTTGAATTGGTTGGCAAGCCAAGCCTGTCGTTGCGGTGTTCTTCGTAGATTTTCGCGGAACAAAGTTCGCAACCTCAGCCGGCGACGAAGGCTGCTTTGAAAGGATTAGACCAACGGCGTCGACCAAGACTGCGACAAGCTTCTCAAGTTGCTCCTCTTTGCTGCTACCGGCGGAATCGTCTCCTAGGTGGTAAGTGATCGGCCAGCGAAGATGACGCAGGTCGAATGGGAGGGATTCGGCGTCGGGTTTGCCATACGCAGTGTTGATTATGCCCACCAGCCTGTCATGGGAGTGGCATCGAAGTGCGTAACCGTATTCGATTAGAACGTTCGGATTTGGGAACTGGCACGGCTTCCCGACGAATGTCAGGTCCGCGACAAAGACAGCACATTCCCGCACTTTTTGAAGAATGGTGTCCACTATCGGCGGGGAACCGGCCACACCCTTGGTATCCTTATCGAGTTCGACCGTAGTATCCCGCAAGGCTTCGTCAAGCGTTGCATCAGGCTGTAACCTACGCAGGGCTTCGAGAAGTGCCTTCTCGATGAAACTCCGATTGAAGGCAGAGGGTGTGTCCTTCTGCTAGGAATAAAACACTGTTAATCGCTTTGCCATCGGCAGGAGGAGATTTGCGCCTTTCCCGAGGCGCAAGCCAGCTTTTTTTGACACTGCGACAGAGCGCTGTAGCTGGAGCCGAAGACCAAAGGCGTTAAGAAGCCAAGCGGAGTGCCCCAACCACGACTCTGTGTCTCCGTGCTTAGATCACTTGCCAGTTTTCTTCAACACCGCTGCTCGTGTCCGCAATCGCAGCGCATTCAATCGGATGAAGCCGGTGGCGTCGGTTTGGTTGTAGGCACCCTGGTCGGCTTCCATCGTCGCAATGTGAGGATTGTACAGCGACACGGGACTCTTCCGTCCCGCCGTGATGATGTTGCCCTTGTAGAGCTTCAACCGCACGGTGCCGGTGACGTTCTGCTGGCTCTCGGTGACGAATGCCTGCAGCGCCTCTCGTTCGGGACTGAACCAGAATCCGTAGTACACCAGTTCGGCATATCGCGGGATGAGCGAATCCCGCAGATGCATGACTTCCCGATCCATCGTCAGGGTCTCGACCTGTCGATGGGCGAAATGCAGAATCGTCCCGCCCGGCGTTTCGTACACGCCCCGCGATTTCATCCCGACAAACCGGTTCTCGACGAGATCGACCCGGCCGATGCCGTGTTTGCCGCCGAGCTTGTTCAGCGCCCGCAGCACGTTGGCGGGCGACAGCTTCCGGCCGTTGACCGCCACGCAGTTGCCTGAGACGAAATCCAATTCCACATACTCGGGCTTGTTCGGCGCGTTCTCGGGCGAGACGCTGAGCTTGAACATGTCCTTCGGGGGCTCGATCCACGGATCTTCCAGAATCCCGCTCTCAAACGAGATGTGCAGAAGATTGCGGTCCATCGAATACGGTTTCTTCACACTGGCTTGCACCTTGATCCCCTTCTCGGCGCAATACGCCAGCATCTCGGCCCGGCCCTTGAATCGGTTGTGGTACTCGGGCAATCGCCACGGCGCGATGATTTTCAAGTCCGGCGCCAGCGCCGCATAGGTCAGCTCGAATCGGCACTGATCATTCCCCTTGCCCGTCGCGCCATGAGCGACCGTGTCGGCGTGTTCCTTCCGCGCGATCTCGACCTGCGCCTTCGCAATCAGCGGCCGCGCGATGCTCGTGCCGAGGTAATACTGGTTCTCGTAGATCGCGCCGGCCTGAATCATCGGGAAGATAAAGTCGCGCGCGAATTCCTCAACCAGATCCACCGCGTAAAACCTGCTCGCGCCCGTGGCCCTGGCCTTCTTGTCCAAACCCCTCAATTCCTCTTCCTGGCCGATGTCGGCGCAGAACGCCACGACCTCGCATCGATACTTCTCTTTGAGCCAGTGCAAAATGACCGAGGTGTCGAGTCCGCCGGAGTATGCCACAACGATTTTCATGGGATGCACCTTGTAAGGCCGTTTCCGGCAAAAATCACGAAAAATCTGGACTCGTCCGCCCGCTTGTCCTACCAAGTGCGGCATGATCCGCCGCCGGCTCCCGTGGCTCGCCCTCGCTCTCATCCTCGGCGCCGCGCTGGCGTTGATGTGGCCACGGATGCGCGACGACACCGCCACCAACGACGAACCGGCCTTCCTCGGCGCGGGCTATTCCTACTGGCTGGGTCACCGCTACCATCTCAACGTCGAGCATCCGCCCCTGATGCAACTCTGGAGCGGACTGCCTCTGGTGTTTCTGAACGTGAACCTGACGACCAACGCCCAGGCGATCCTCAGCGAGACCAATGACACCGTCTCGTCGTGGATGACCGAGCCCTGGGACTTCCAGATGCAATCCGGCGCCGAGGTGCTCGCGCCCTCCAGCCAGTTCTATCATTACGCGGCAATGGAGACGGGATTGTTCGGCTACGAGCTGCTCTTCAACAGCGAGAATGACACGGAGACGCTGCTGTTCTGGGGGCGATTCATGCAGGCGCTGGTCATGCTCGCGACGGGCCTGATGGTCTTCTTGTGGGCCAAATCGCTCAGCAACGCGACCGGCGGCCTGGTGGCCGCCGCGGCCTGGTGTTTCAATCCCCTCGCCCTCGCGTATGGCCACCTGATCATTACCGATCCGGGGATCGCCCTGATGTCGACCCTGGCAATCTGGATGTTCTCGCGGTTCCTCGCGACGCCCCGGCCGGGAACCGCGTTCGCGGCCGGCATCACCTTTGGCGCGGCCCTGCTGACGAAATACACGGCCATCATCCTGGTCCCGATCTTCGCCGCACTGGCGATCCTCGCCTTGTGGAAGCGGGGGCGCCAGCTCGTGTCGCGCCGTCCGGGACCGTTCTTGATCAAGCTTCTCCTGATCGCGGTCGTGGCCTGGGCAACGGTTCTGGCGTTGTATCTGTTCCGTTGGTCGCCCGCCCCGCCGATATCCTTGGTCCAAGCGCAGCGCCTGCACGTTCCCTCGTGGTTTCCCCGGCTGCGGTGGATGTTGATTCCCCGCGACTTCTTCAAAGGACTCGCCATCCTGCTGCTGCACGTGACCAACGGGCATCACGCCTACCTGCTCGGAGATTGGTCGGACAAAGGTTGGTGGTACTACTATCCCGTGGCCATTCTGGTGAAGACGCCCGTGGCGCTGTTGGTTCTCACGCTCTCCACCGTCGGGATCGCCTTGTGGCGCGTCCGCCGGTCCACCCTGGCCGAGGCCGCCCCTTTGATCGCCGCCGCGGCCTATCTGGCGTGCGCGATGACCAGCCGGGCTAATATCGGCATCCGGCACGTGCTGCCGGTGTATCCGCTGCTCGCGGTCGTGGCCGGGGTCGAATGCGTCCGGACAGGCGTGCGCGCGCAGATCCTCGGATGGCTGCTCATCATCTGGCTGGCCGTCACCGCGTTCGCCGCGCGCTCGGATTACATTGCCTATTTCAACGAACTCGTCGGCGGTCCCGCGCACGGCCAGGATTGCCTCGTCGATTCCAATTACGACTGGGGGCAGAACGGCCGGGCCTTGCAGCAATGGGCTGCCGCCAATCACATTACCCACGTCTACATCGACTATTTCGGCACGGGCGCGGCGCTCCGCCATCTGCGCGTCCCCGTCGAATTCGTCAAGGCGCCGGATGTGCCCCGACTCCGCGACGGTTATCTGGTCATCTCCGCGACGCACCTGATGGCACCCGACTACGACTGGCTCCGAAAACATCACCCGCCCGTAGCGCGAATTGCCAACACGCTGTTTGTCTACGCGCTGCCACCGTCGGCACGCAGGCCGTGACCGTGCGGGACGGTTGCGACCGGGCGCGAATTGACATTCGGTTCGTCGGCGTGTTAGCCTGCCGGTTCTATGCGCGCTGAAGTCACGATCCCCGTCTACAACGAGGAAAAAGACCTGCCGAAGTGTATCGATCGACTTACCAGGTTTCTCGCGGACCAGAAGCTGTTTGAATCCAGCGTCGTGATCGCCGATAACGCCTCCACGGACCGCACCTGGGAATTGGCCCAGGAGCTGGAAAAGCAGTATTCCAATGTCAAGGCGTTGCACATCCCCCAAAAGGGTCGCGGCCTAGCCTTGCGCACCGTGTGGTCCCAGAGCCGCGCCGACATCGTCAGTTACATGGACGTCGATTTGTCGACGGACATCAAGTATTACCCCCTGATGGTGTACGGGTTGAGCGTTGGCTATGATATCGCCATCGGATCGCGCCTGATGGGGGCGTCTCGAGTTACACGGTTGGCCAAACGTGAGTTTCTGTCTCGCGGATACAACGTTTTGATTCATTCGATGTTTTGGCCCGGCTTTTCCGACGCCCAGTGCGGGTTCAAGGCGTTGCGCCGCGAAGTGGCCCAACGGCTCCTGCCGCACGTCAAGAACAACAACTGGTTCTTTGACTGCGAGACACTGCTTCTCGCCGAACGCAACCATCTGCGCATCTTTGAAGTGCCGGTGGAGTGGACGGAGGACCCCGATTCACGCGCCAAGATTATTGGCAGCGTTATCGAACACTCTTCGGGTCTGTTGCGCATGCGATTCTCCGGCTACGGACTGAAGATCTGAGCCGGGCCCGACAACATTGTAACGCAGATCATCGACAGATATTGTCGGCTACTCGCGACGATCCTGCTGGCCACCCTGCTAGCTGCCGTGTCCGTGCAGGATTCGGCCACCAAACCATAACGGTGGGATCACCCGCCTAAAGACCGTCTGTTCAGCAACAACTTCCTCTTCAGGAAGCGTACGGCTCGCGAACAGTGCCTCGTGCAATTATCCAGCGCGTAAGGGGGCCGGCGGCACCAACTCCGCCCAACCAGCTCCTGTCTGATTGCGCCGTAGTACGAACGTCTCCAGAAATATCACCGGCCGGCAACACGGATCGCCAATGCGCTACCCGTCTACGCCTGCTCGAAGGAACCGGCTCCGCGACTGGGCGGAGCCGGTTCGAAGAGTCTGTGCCCCGGTCACACCAATCAGGCTTTGCGCAGATGAATGGCGGCCACCGCTCCGAGCAGACCGACAAGCAGAAGAGCGATACTCGACGGCTCCGGGACCTCGATGACGACAGCGATTGGCGCGTTCAAGCCGGAGGCAAACTGGGTGCCCACGCCGCTGGTGTTGAATTCTTCGATCGTACCGTTGCCGACATTCGCCACGTACAGGTTGTCGGCGCTGTCGAAGGCCAAACCCTCCGGCTGATTCAGTCCCGTGCTGGCAAAGACGCTGCCGACGCCCCCGGGAGTGTACTTCTCAATGGTATTGCCGCCTTCATTGGATACGTAGAGGTTCCCGTTCTTGTCGAACGCCAGGTAGGTTGGGTAATTGAGCCCGGAGTGGGCGAAGACGCTGCCGACGCCGCCGGGAGTGATCTTCTCGATTTCCTCGGCGCCTTGGATGGCGACGTACAGATTTCCACTTGCGTCAAAGGCCCCACCGATTGGCGTCGAAGGGGTGCTCGCAAAGAAACTGCTGGAACCGCTCGAGACCTTGTAGACAGAACCCCCGTCGGAAATCGCATAGAGCTGGCCGCCGCTGTTGAAAACCAACCCATGCGGAGTGGAGATGCCGGAGGCGTAGATCGAACCGACGCCTGATGGAGTGATTTCCTCAATGGTGTTCGCGTTATAGTTGGCTACGTAGAGGTTGCCACTACTGTCCGCCGCCATTGCGCCGGGCATGCTCAGGCCGGAATTGTAGAAGACCGTAGGGGTTCCTGACGAGTTGAACTCCGTAATGGAGTTGCCGTTTTGGTTCGAAACATAGATGTTATCCGCCCGACTGGTAACTGTGGCGGTGAGGAGCAGAGCAACGAGCGACACTACGAGGCGTGACTTCATGACATCTCCTTTCGATAGGGGTTGGTTTGTCCAGACAAGTATGACGCAGTTGGCATATTAGTTTAAGTAAAAGGTATGTAAAAAACCGCGGGCGTGAGCTTGACATTACCTCTGCTAACCATACGTGGACCACTGCCTCTCCTAGGCTAACAATACCCAGCCTTCCATGCAAAAAGCAAGCGAATTCGGGCGAATTCGGGCGTTGGTATTGTCCCAATTCGAATTGTGGAATCGATCTTCGCGGATAAAACAATGGTCACGGGGAGACTTGGGCAATCAGTTGCTCCAAAGGGGGCTAGGAAACGCGCGATGTGTCGGTCACGGAGCTTCCGCCAGTCTAATCGCCCCAAACAGCCGCAGGAGCCGCTATTGTCAGCAAGGCGCTGAAGTGAAAGTTAAACGGTTGGTATCCGCGAGGTTCTTGCCGGCTTTTCTAACGGCAATTGGCGGGATCATTGTGTTGTCCGCTACCCTTGGTGCGCATCCTCGGGAAGGATCCTGCGTGGGGATCATCGGCGCATTGATAGTGTTTCTGTCATCAGTCCCAAGGCCTCTGACTCAAACCGAAAAGTCTGGTTGGCGTGGACGTTCATTCCACTTGGCGCGTTGGGTCTTTTGGCGTGGGCTTGGCACCTTGCCCAGAACGGCTCCCCGTAGACTTTCAAATTAGGACGCTAGCCAATTCGGCTCCCCCCGGTTCCCGTTCTCTTCGGCACTTCCAACACCCCGCATCCGCAGGATTGATTGACGGTGTTCCCAGCTTCGTTGCCGGAACTCTCCATTGTGATTCCCGTTTACAATTCAGCAGACATTTTTCCGGAATTGCATCGGCGCTTGGCTGCAGTTTTGGGAGCCAGGGTCAAATCGTTTGAGATCATCGCTGTTGTCGATGGCTGTCGGGACAAATCTGCCGAAGTGATTGGGGCCCTGGCCGATAAGGACCCGCGAATTAAGATGGTCGAGTTCTCGCGGAATTTTGGACACCAAGCCGCCATTACTGCTGGGCTGGAGTTTGCCGAGGGTGAGGTCGTCGTCGTGATGGACGATGATTTGGAAGACCCGCCTGAAATCCTGCCGGGTCTGATCGCGCAATTAAACGAAGGATTCGACGTCGTGTATGGCGTCCGCCGAAAACGCCGGCGGGCTCTCCCCTATCGCGTCCTTTACCGGCTCTTCTATCGGCTGCTCGGCCTTCTGGTCAACGTCAAGATTCCCGCGGATGCCGGAGATTTCTGTGCCATGCGGAGACCGGTGATCGACGCCATCAATTCCATGCCGGAATCGAACCGGTATCTCCGCGGAATGCGCGCCTGGTGCGGCTTCCGCCAGGTCGGCTTCGAATACGACCGTGGCCAGCGTTTTGCCAACGAACCGGGGTATACGCTGCGCAAATACGTCGCGCTCGCGCTCGACGCGATCTTCTCGTTCTCCTACGCACCCTTGAAATTTGTCTCCTTGGCGGGCTTCCTCATCGCGGGGATCAGCTTCTTGTACGGTGCCCGACTGATTGTCGGCCGGTTAACCGGTGAATATGCGAACGTACCCGGTTGGGCGTCGCTGCAGGTTTCCATCCTGTTCTTGTCCGGTATTCAACTGATCTCCATGGGAATCGTCGGTGAGTACGTGGCCCGGATTTACGACGAAGTAAAGCAGCGGCCCAAATTCGTGATCAAGAAGCTCGTTGGAATCGATCGGGACCACACCAATGACTGATCTGGCATCCATGGTGAAGGACAAGCACCTTCTCATCACCGGCGGATTGGGGATGATCGGCAGCACGCTGGCCCGCAACCTTGTGCCGCACGGCGCGAAGGTCACACTGGTCGACGCGTGTATCGAACCCTATGGTGCCAACCTCTTCAACATCGAAGACATTCGCGGGCAGCTCACCGTCAATATCTGCGACATTCGCGACAAGGAAGCCATGAGGTCGCTGGTCCGTGGCCAGGACATCATCTTTAACCTTGCGGGACAGGTCAGTCACAACGACAGCATTGAGAACCCGTTCCTGGATGCTGACATAAACTATTTGGGCCATCTCAACGTGGCGGAGAATCTCCGGAGATTCAATCCCCACGCGGTCGTCGTATTCTCAGGGTCGCGGTTGCAGTTCGGGCGCATTGACTATAATCCCGTCGATGAGAAGCACCCGCTAAACCCGCGAACCCCCTATGCCCGGCACAAGACAGCCGCCGAGAATATGTATCGGTTTTACTACGAAATGTACGGTATTCCCTACGTCGTGTTCCGGATCGCCAATCCATATGGTCCACGATCGCAAATGAAACACAGCAAGTACTGCATGATTAACTGGTTCCTGCGGCTCGCGATGGACAACAAGCCGATCACCGTGTTCGGCGACGGCGAACAGGCGCGCGACTATATCTATGTCGACGATCTGGCGGAAGCGCTGCTGCTCGCCGCCGTCACACCGGCGTGTTACGCCCAAACGTTCAACGTCGGCAGTGGCGTCGGCTCGAAGTTCCGCGAGATGGTGGAGATCATTGTCAACACGGTTCGACAGGGGAGTATCCAGTCTGTTCCTTGGCCAAAAGACTACGTCAACGTCGAGACAGGCGATTATGTTACGAACATCGCCAAGCTTCAGAGCGCGATCCCCTGGAAACCACGGACGGACCTTCGCACGGGCATCGAGCAAACCTTCGCGTATTACCAACGGTATCGAGCCCACTACTGGTAGGCGCCCTCGCTGATTCAGGCAACCACGCTGGCCTCGCGAGGCGAATCTCCGACTCCACCCGCGGCACCGCCGCTCAACGAAGAAATGCGTTGCAACCTCCGGCCCATTCGCAGACACTTCGCGCCGATGCGTCGAATTTACACGCTTGGGATCGCTATCCTCCTTGCCGTCATGGCCGCGTTGATGCTCGGCCCTGCTCGTTGGGACAGTGCCACCGTTGATGAGACCACCGTTCTCGGAGCGGGTTATGCGTATTTTCACGGTTATGGCTACAAAATGCAGCCGGAGCATCCGCCCCTTTCCCAGATGCTGGTCATCGCGCCATCGTTGACCCGGGATGCAACAGTTTCGGATGAGGCGCGCGCTCTACTCGATGGACGTCTCAGTTATCCATGGATGCTTCCATGGTTTGGTCCACCAGTATCCATTCGGACTTTCATCCCGGCGGGCTGCCAGGGACGCATGGTGTCAATCGCACAGCCGCCGTATCACCAGCTTGTCGATTGGCAATGCCCTGGAATCTACCCATCGCAGGCGTGGTATTACTGGGCGCTACCGGAGGGACAGCTTTTTGGACAAATGTTCGTGTATGGCAGTGGCAACGACGCCGACGCCATGCTGGTTTCCGCGCGCTGCGTGCAGATCCTGCTCGCCTTGACGGTGGGTGTCCTGATCTATTGGTGGGTGCGCTATACCGCGTCGAATCCCCTGGCCGCCGTTGTCGCGCTCAGCGCGTGGGTATTTAATCCGAATGCGCTGGCCTATGGCCATCTGGCCTCCACCGGCGACATTGGCGTCACGTTGGGAATTACGGCAGCACTTTTTCTGTTTGCCCGACTCCTGCAGAACCCAACAGCGACCAATGCGGCCGTATGCGGCCTTGCCACCGGTGTGGCGCTGACGATGAAATTCACCGCCATCACTCTCGTCCCAATGTTCCTGATCCTAACCGCGATGTCGTGGAAGCGAGTCGCCCGGCCGGCCAGGAACCTCCGGAAATACGGGGCGATTGTGCTCGGCGTAACCTGGCTGGTCTTGCTCATTGTCTACTTTCCCCGATGGCGGCCCGCCCCCGTACTGGCCGATCAACAAGCTGACGCCCTCGCTGTTCCCAACTGGTTCACTGGCTTCCGCTTGTTTCTGATCCCCGCCGATTTCTTCAAGGGACTGGCTCTGGCCATAGGTCATTCCAAAGGCGGGCACGATGCCTACCTCATGGGTGATTGGTCTCACGACGGCTGGTGGTACTATTATCCCCTAGCGTTTTTTCTCAAGAACTCTGTGTCCTTTGTCGTTCTCACCTTGATCGGCGCGATCGTGTTTATCCGCGCATGGCGTCGGACGCTCGCCTCCCCGCTCGAGTTCGTCCCCTGGATCGCCAGCATCGTGTATATGCTCGTGGCCATGACGAGCAAGGTCAACATCGGTGTGCGTCATCTGCTGCCGATCTTCCCTCTTTGTTGCGTCGGCATCGGCAATGCCGTGGCGCGGTGGTCGCGGCCGCTGGCGCGAAAATGCGCCTACGGCCTGGTGAGCTGGCAGGCCCTGATCGTGCTCTACGCGTGCCCGCTGTATCTCCAGTTCTTCAGTGAAGCCATTGGCGGACCGGCCAACGGCTACAAGTACCTGATCGACTCAAATTATGACTGGGGCCAGGATGCCAACCGGTTAAAGCAGTTCCTCGCCGACCGTGGCATCACCCACATTTACCTGAAATATTTCGGCACGCAGTTCAACATCGAGTACCTGAAGATTCCCAACACGCGGGTGGAGGCCGAGCAGGCACAACAACTCAAAGACGGCTGGCTCGTGGTCTCGGCATCGGAGTTGATGCGGCCGGAATGGTCGTGGCTCCGGGAATCGCGCCAACCCACCGCCCGGGTGGCGTACACGTTGTTCGTCTACCATCTCGGCGGGTAGCGCCGCTCGGAAACGGTGACCAGCCGCTCGGGTTTATGCGCCCGTGTTGCGGGAGCCGGGCGGCAATGGCGGTAGATTCACGCGCTCCTTCTCGATCACCAGCGGTCGGCGCAAAATCTGGGTGTGAATGGCGCCGACGTATTCGCCGACGATGCCCAGAAAGAAAAGCTGGACCGAGGCGAAGAACGACAGACCGATCACCAGCGGGGCAATCCCCACCGAAAACGAATTCCAGAACAACAGTTTGTATGCCAGGTAGATCGCCCCACAGAGCATACTGAAAATGGACATCACAAAGCCCGACATGGTCGCCAGGCGCAACGGCACCTTCGAGTGGTTGGTCATCCCCAGCATCGCCATATCGTACAGGGTGTAGAAATTATTCTTGGTGATGCCTCCCTTGCGCAGCGGCTGGACATACTCCACGTAGGATTTCTCGAAGCCAATGTCACAGATCAATCCACGGAAGTACGGATATGGGTCGCTTACTGAACGCAGGATCTCCAGCACAGTGCGGTCATACAGTCCGTAGCCCGTAAAGTCCTTGATCAGTTCGACCTCCGCCAACCGCGCCACCGTCCGATAGTAGAACTGCCGCAACCAGAACAGCGGTTTGGCCTCTTCACTGCCCTTCTTGATTCCCACCACCACCTTGTACCCCTGTTCCCAGCGCCGGATAAACTCGGGCATCAGATCCAGTGGATCCTGAAAGTCGGCGACCAGAAGAATCGCCGCCTCGCCGCGAGACTGCAGCAACCCATAAAACGGGGAGCGGATATGGCCGAAATTCCGCGCGTTCACAATGATGCCCACGTGCGGGTCCTTCGCCGCGATCTCCTTCAAGATCGCCACCGTCTTGTCCTTGGACGCGTTGTCGATGAAGATGTGCTCGTAGTCGTAGTCCGGCAATTGCGCAAACACGTCGCGGACCGCCTCGCTGAGCGCGCGCACGTTTTCTTCTTCGTTGTAACACGGTGTGACGACGCTGATCAGTTTCTTCTGGCTCATCCTTGCGTTTCCTCCACCAAGGGAATCAGCATGTTCTGTTTCATCTCCTCCCGCGGCAGGAACGGGTACAGATCTTCCAGCGGCGGTGAAACCAACTGGCCCGAGGGCAACAGCCGCGAGGACGTTCGCGGCACCAGCGGCTGCTGCGGATCCATGACTACCTCACAAATCGCCGGCCCGGGAGATTCCAGCACGCGCTGGATCGTCGGTCGCAACTGTGCATACTCCGAGACGCGGAACATCGTCAAGCCGTAGGCTGTCCCCAGTTTCTGAATGTCGGGCATCGACACCCCGGTCTCGGGGCTCGAGCCGGACAGCTCACCGCCAAACATCCCCGTTTGCGAATGACGAATCGTCAGGTATCCGCGGTTGTTGAGGTAAAACAGTTTGATCGGCAATTGGTGATGCACGATTGTTTGCAGCTCCTGAATGTTCATCTGGATCGACCCATCGCCGCTGATCAGGATCGTGCGCTTGCCCTTGGCGCCCACGCACGCCCCGATCGCCCCGGGCAGGTCGAACCCCATCTCGGCAAATCCGTTGGACGTAAATACGCGCTGCCCGCGCTTGGTCTTCAATGCCTGGTGCGTGCAGGTAAAACCGGTCCCGCTCGCGCCTGGAATAATCAATTCATCCGTCCCCAACTCCTCGCTCAGTACGTCCACCAGGGTGTACGAATTCACCGTACCGACCTGTTGTGTGTACTCCGGCAACGCCGTCGGGTATCGTTCCCGCATCTGCCGGCAGTGCTTGCGCCACGAATCAACCGACGGCAGCGACGCGCCCGCCAGTTGCCGGAGCAATTCACGGATGAAATCGCCGGCATCGGCGCAGATCGGCAGGTCGGGCGCCGCGTCAAACTTGCCGAGTTCCGCCGGGTCGATGTCCACGTAGACTTTCTTCGCCGCGCGGGCGAACGTCGCAGAATCGTAACCCGTCTGCGGGATTGACAGTCGCGAGCCAATGCTGAGCAGCAGGTCACAGGATTGAATGGCAAAATTTCCGGCGCGCTGGCCGAAGATACCCGGCCGGCCGACGAACAGCGGGTGATCGCTGGCGATCAAGTCCACCGCGTGCCACGTCCCGAGCACGGGGATGTTGAGTCGGTCCACCAATTCGTCGAATTCGCGGCGGGCCCGGGCGATTTCGATGCCGTAGCCGGCCAACAGCACCGGGCGCCGGGCCGACTGCAGCAACTCGACCACGCGTGCGCATTGCGCCGCCAACTGCGCGGCTGTTCCGCTTGCGGAAGCCGCTGGCGGCACGAACGGCCTGAGCCGGTCCGGTTCGATCGGACTGCTCTGCACGTCCATTGGTATGTCGAGCCAGACGGGGCCCGGCCGTCCCGTTCGCGCACTGTGGACGCTCTGTTCGAGATGAAAGCGAATGTCGTTGGGATCCGTGACCATCTCGGCATATTTCGTCACGGGCCGAACCATCGGGATGATGTTGATTTCTTGAATTCCGCGCTGGCGCACTCCGCTCATGCCGATTGTGTCGCGGCGTTTGACCTGACCGGAAATGAACAGCACCGGCACGGAATCGGTCCAGGCCGAGCACAAGCCGGTGATGGCGTTGGTGGAGCCGGGCCCCGTGGTGACGAGTGCCACGCCCAGGTTCTCCGTCACGCAGGAATAGCTGTAGGCCGCCATCGAGCAGGCTTGTTCATGGTGATTGCAGAAATACTGCAGCGACGGATGCTTGCGGACCGAGTCCAAAAGGTGCAGGTCGCCAGCTCCCGACACCGTGAACACGTGGTTCACGCCCTGCTGTGCAATGAAATCGGCGATGTAATCGCTGCACTTCATCGCGTCGTGCTCTCGAGAATCAGCAGATCGATCCCCCGTTCGTCCCCGGGAAAATCGTGCGGACGCAACAGGTCGACCGGCACCGCTTCCCCGACGTCGGCCATCTTGGGGCCCACGCGCAGACGCTCGCTGACCGGCATGACAACGCTCGACCGTTCCTTGACCGATTGCCACTGGTTCTGATTTGTGATCCGGCGGATCTGCGCCTTCAGGCTGCGCACCGAACAGCCTTCGCACTCCGCGCCCGGCCACGGCTGGTATTCGAACTCACCGAGGTTGGTTTCGTACTGCGATTTGTCCTCATAACCCTGCCCGGCCCGGCCAAAGCTGTCCTTCATCCGCACCAGGTCGCCTTTCATCGGCGGCGTTTCGATTTCCATCACGCAGGCGCCCTCGTCGGAGATGGCCTGGGTCGTATGGAACACGCACGGCTCCAGCACCACCGCGTCGGCCACCCCGAGCCGATACCGGCTGCCGATCGTCGAGCACACCACCTGGCCGTCCGCGACAATCAGCGACGTGCGTTTGCGAATGTGGCAATGCAGCGACGTGGCCTGCCCGGGCAACAGATGCAATACCCAGATCGCCACGGACGCATTCTGAAACCACAGGTATTCGTAGCCCCACGGTTTCTTGACGACGACCGCGGAGAAATCCTGCGCGCTAACCGCCTCGCCCGGATCCGTCTTCAGACGGGACAGGTTGTCGAAGTCAGCCGAGGTCGGGTGGATCTTGCGGATCACAATCCAGCCATCCTTCAGGACGGTTGCCCCTCGCGCCAGCGGTCGAACACGGCCAGGGTTTCGCGCATCCACGCCGCGTTGTCACGGAAATGCTGGGCCGTTACCAGATTGCGGTCGACCATGACCGGCACCTCGCCGTACTCGACGCCGGCGTTGATCAGGTCGTCCTTGCATCCCACATAACAGGTCGCGCGGCGCCCGCGCATGATGCCCGCCGATACCAGCACCCACGGGCCATGGCACACGCTCGAGATGATCTTGCCCCTGGCATCGAAATCGCGGACGCATTGCAGGACGTTTTTGATTTGGCGTACCCGGTCCGGCGATTCGTAGCCGCCGGGGATCACCAACAGATCGTAGTCGACCTCGCGAATCTTCTCGGCGTCGACCGTCGCGGCGATCGGCAAACCGTGCTTGGCCGTGACGGCGGCTCGGCCCTTGGTCGCAACGTCGACGACGCTGAACCCGTGTTCCTGCAGCCGGTAGAACGGGTAACAGAACTCGGCGTCCTCGACGCCATTGGCGATCACGATGACAGCGCGGGCATTGCTCATCCGGGTGCGCTCCTATTTCAACTGGCTCGGCTCGGGCAGCCAGGGGCGTTGGTTCTGCTCGTACAGGTTGTTCAACAACTGCATATCACGCTCGGTATCGACGGGTTGCCAGTACCCGTTGTGCGGAAAGATGGCGACCTGTCCATCCTGCACCAGCTTCTGAAATACCTCCACTTCTAGGCTGCATTCGCTGAACGGGTCGACGTAGTCGAAAATCCGCGGTTCAAACATCATGAACCCGCCGTTGATATAGCCTCCCTTGCCGACCAGATGCGTGTCCAGCGTGTAGCCCGTCACCTGCCCGTCGGCCAGGAAGAACGTGCCAAACCGCGACGGCGGTTGCACGCCGGTGATCGTCGCCACCTTGCCGTGGGCCTGATGGAACTGTCGGAGGGCCGTCAGATTCACATTGCTGAGGCAATCGCTGTAGGTCACCATGAACGGCGCGTCTTCGACGTAGCGACGGCAGCGGGCCAGCCGGCTGCCCGTGAGGGCTTCATTGCCTGTATTGACCAGATTGACCCCCCAGTCTTCGCGGTCGCTGACGTCGAGAAACTCACACGCACCGTCCGCCAGGTTCAGCCTCACATCCCGCCAGCCCTTGCCATACTGCATGAAAAAATCCCGGATCTCCTGTCCCCCTTCGCCCAGCGCCAGCACAAACTCGCGGTGGCCGTAGCTGGCGAACGTGTTCAAAATATGCCAGATAATGGGCCGATCTCCGATCCGGATCATGCCCTTGGGAATTCGTCTCCGCAATTCGGGATCAATCAACCCCCGTCCACCGCACAGGGCCAGAATTTTCATGGGCGTCATTCTCCACCGTTGCCGCGCTTCATTCGCGTTGCGTGCCACTGCATCGTTCGTCGCACACTTTCCTCCAGCCCGATCACGGGCGCCAACCCCAACTCGCGCCGCGCGCGTTCGACCGCCGGCACATACCATTCGACTGCCGCGTCGTCCGTCGGACGCTCGGCGATCTGCACCGGCGGCCGGCCCGGGCTGACGCGGCTGACCGCCTCCGCCAGTTCCCCGACGCTGATCGCCTCGCCGGAACCGACATTGTACGCCCGCCCCGGTTTGCCCCGAAAGAAAATTGTCCACAACCAGACCGCCAGGTCCGCGCCGTACAAGTACGACCGGCGCGGCGTGCCGTCGCCCTGGACGCGAATGGGACCGCCTGCCAACGCGTCGCGAATAAAATTCCCGATGGCGAAATGCGCGTCCAGTGGCAGGTACGGCCCGACAAATGCAAAACTCCGGGCAATCTTCGGTTCCAACCCGTGGCACTCCTGGTAAATGGCGCATTCCAATTCGGCCAATCGCTTGCTCTCGGCGTACACCGAAAACGGATTCGATACGTCCGGCCCTCCCGGATACTCCTCGGGCACGTGCGTGACCGTTTCCGGCAGCCGTCCATACACCGCTCCCGAACTGGTCAGCAGGAATCGTGCAGCCCCGCTTGCCACCGCGAAATCCAGCGCCCGACGCGTGCCGCCAACAACTGTGTCCAGATTCTCCACGAGATTGGCCGGCGTGACCCGCACGCTCGATTGGGTGGCGGCGTGGATGACCCCGGCAAACCGGCCGGACGGAAACAGGAAGTTCTTCACGTCGCCGACGTGGAACCGGATCGCGGGTTGCGAGGCCAGATGCGGGCATTTCTTGCGGAACGCCTCGAGATCACGCGTCAGCACTTCTGCGGTGGCCCCGAGCCCGAGACGGTCGTTGGCCCAGGCAAAACTCTCCAGCAGCCAGCAGCCGAAGAAACCCGTTCCGCCCGTGATGAAGACCCGTTGACCGCGCAACGGCTCCCACAGACCTTCGGTATGGGCGAGGACATGGTCGAGATCCGCCGCTAGAGGATTAGGTTGCATGACCGAGTTCTCGCAAGGTGTCAACCATGTACTCGATCATGACCGGAGTCAACCCGGGGTACACACCCAGCCAGAACACGTTGTTCATGACAAAATCCGCGTTCTTGAGCTCGCCGACTTTCCGGCAAACGATGTCCTTGTACGCCGGTTGTCTCGTCAGATTCCCGCCAAACAACAGCCGCGTGCTGATTTTCGCCGCTTCGAGGTGACGGATGACCTCTTCGCGCGTGACCGGCGCGTCGGCCCGCACCGCCAACGGAAACCCGAACCAACTCGGATCGCTTTCGGGCGTGGCCGCGGGGAGGATGAAGAGGTGTTCGAGATCCTTCAATCCGTCCCGCAGCGTCTGGAAGTTCCGCCGGCGTTTGGCGATGAACTCCGGTAGTTTCTTCAATTGGGCCACACCCACGGCGGCCTGCATGTCTGTAAGCTTCAGGTTGTAACCGATGTGCGAGTACGTGTACTTGTGATCGTAACCGTACGGCAGATCTCCCAACTGCCAGTCAAACCGTTTGCCGCAGGTGTTCTCCTTGCCCGGGGCGCACCAGCAATCCCGTCCCCAGTCCCGAAACGATTCGAGCAGCGTGCCCAACAGCGGAGCGTTCGTCAGCACCGCGCCGCCCTCGCCCATTGTGATGTGGTGGGCGGGATAGAAACTGGTCGTTGCCAGGTCGCCATAGGTGCCGCAGAGCTTGCCGCGGTAGGTCGACCCGACCGCATCGCAGCAGTCCTCGATCAGCCAGAGGTTGTGCCGCCGGCAAAACTCCACGACGGCGCCGAGATCAAACGGATTGCCCAGCGTGTGCGCCATCATCACGGCCCGCGTCCGCTCGGAGCGGGCCGCTTCGAGTTGCGTGACATCCGCGTTGTACGTCGGGATGTGCGCGTCGACGAACACGGGCACGAGCTGGTTTTGGAGAATCGGGTTGATCGTCGTCGGAAACCCGCTGGCGGCGGTGATCACTTCGTCGCCCGGCTCGAGCTGGCGGTTGCCGAGCTTGGGCGATGTGAGCGCCGAGAGCGCCAACAGATTCGCCGAGGAACCGGAGTTGACCAGCTTGGCGTTGCGGAGACGGAAGAACGCGGCAAACTCCCGTTCGAATTGATCGGCAAACCGCCCCGTCGTCAGCCAGAAATCCAGTGACGCGTTGGCGAGCGATAGAAGCTCTTCCTCGTTGAAGACGCGCCCCGCGTACGGGATCGCCGTCTGGCCCGGTATGAACTCGCGGACGGGAAACGCCGCGGCGTAATACTGGCGCACCAACCCGGCGATTTCCGCTCGTAATTCGTCGGCCGACTTACCCATGATGTTCGAAAAAGCCCCGATACCATTCGATGGTCGTCTGGAGACTCTCCTCCAGCGTGTACAACGGTTTCCAGCCGAGAACCCGCCGCGCCTTCTCCGCGCTGAGATACTGGTGGAGGATTTCGTTGCTGGCCTCGTTGCGAATGTCCGGCTCCAGCTTGGAATCCATGAGCTTGAGGATGCGCTGCACAAGATCCAACACCGTCACCTGAATCTCGTTGGAGAAATTGAAGCCTTCCCCGCGCAGGTTGGGATCACTGATGAGCTTTTCCGCCAGCAACATGTACGCCGCCGCCCCGTCGTCGATGAAGAAATAGTCGCGGATGTATTTGCCGTCGGAGCGAATCACCGGCCGCTGCCCGCGAATGACGGACCGAATGCTGCCGGGGACGATCCGGTTCCAATTCAGGTCGCCCGGTCCGTAAAAGTTTCCGCAACGCGTGATGGCGACCGGCGTGCGATAGGACTTCGCGTACGCCTGCGCCACGAGGTCGGCGCAGGATTTGCTGACATCGTATGGATGCCGGCCCTGCAACGCGGCGGTCTCGTCATAGGGCAGTTTCTCGTGATCCCCGTAGGCTTTGTCCGACGACGCCAGCACAATCCCCGCGACGGCCGGACTGCGGCGACTGGCTTCCAGCAGGGCCCAGGTTCCCTGGATGTTGGTCTCGAATGTCGACACCGGGTTGCGGTTGGCAATGCTCACGATGGTTTGCGCCGCCAGATGAAACACCGTGTTGATTTCGTATTCGCCGAGGGCGCGCTCCAACACCGCCTGGTCGCGGACATCGCCACGAACCACCTTGACCCGGTCGATCAAATGACGGCGCACCACCTCCGCTTGCGGCACCCAATCCCGCACGAGACAAACCACGTCGGCACCGGAGTCGAGAAGCCGTTTAACCAGTGAATTCCCGAGGAGCCCGGTTGCGCCCGTGACCAGCACGGGGCGGTCCTGCCAGAAGGTATCGTTCATTCCCACACTCTCCATGGTGCCTCGCCGGAAGACCACAGTTCATTGAGGCGCTGATACTCGCGATAGGTGTCCATGGCAAAGAAAAAGCCCTCGTGGCGGTAGGCCATGAGCTGGTGCTCCCCCGACAGGCGTTCCAGCGGTTCGCGCTCGAGAATGCAGCTATCGCCGTCCAGGTAGTCGTAAACCCGCTTGCTGAACACGAAGAACCCCGCGCTGATCCAACCATCCAGTTGAGGTTTCTCCACAAAACTGTTGACCTGGCCGTTGTCGGCAACGTCCAAAATCCCGAACCGCGACGCCGGTTTGACCGTGGTAACGGTCGCCAGTTTGCCATGCGACCGGTGGAACTTCAGAAGGGCGTTCACGTCGACGTTGCTGAGGCCGTCGCCGTAGGTCACCATAAACGTGTCCTCGTCGACAAATGGCTTGGTCCGCAGGACGCGGCCACCCGTCAGGGTGTCCTGGCCGGTATCGACCAGGGTGACGGAGAAATCCTGTTCGCGATGGGCGCCATGATACCGAACCAGACTCTGCCGTCCCAGCGAGATGGTCAAATCGTTGTTCATCGCCTCGTAATTGAGGAAGTACTCCTTGATCTGCGTGCCTTTGTACCCAAGACACAGGACGAAGTCCTTGAACCCGAAATGGGCGTAGGCCTTCATGATGTGCCACAGGATGGGGCGCCCGCCGACTTCCACCATGGGCTTGGGACGGAATTCAGTTTCCTCACGTAAGCGCGTTCCGAGACCCCCGCACAGAATCACTGTTTTCACGGAGCAGAAGTAACACACGGGACTCGCGAGGGTCAAGCCTGCGCGTTTCGCGTCGCCAAATACGGCAAAAAGTCTTGCCGGACATTCGCGCGGCGGGTAAGCTTCGCGCCCTGTCCATGACCCAACCACCCTCCTCAAGCTCGTCGGCCATGAGCACGCGGGCCATTGTCGGGTGGTCGGTTTTCTTCGGGTTGTTGACAATTCTCCTGCGCATCCCGTTTCTCTTCCGCTACGATCTGTACTTTCAGTCCGGTATCGCCGTGCCGTACCTGCAGTGCAAGCGGTTGATGCACGGGGAGTTCTCGATCTATTGCTGGGCCACGGACTACGCGGGAATCACGCCCTGTGAGCCATTGGCGGCGCTCTTGTTCCGTGTGTTCGGGCCGTCCATTCCACTGGTGTGCTTTACCGGTTTGTTTGCTTGGGCGCTGGGCGTGGCCGTATTGGTCGGCTACATCGGCCGGGTTTATGGCCGGGCCGCGGCCGTGGGCAGCGGTGTGGCGCTGACCATCGAGGTGCCCTTTCTGCTGATGTACAACACCCAGCCGATGTTCACCTACAGTTGCATGCCGCTGTACATCGCCGGCTTTGTCTGGCTGACGGCGATCCTGGTGCGGCGAGGTCCGAAGAGCAAAGTGGCCCTGCTGATCGGATTGCTGATGGGCTACATGTGGTACATGAACAAGCAGGTCCTGATTCTCTGGGCGAGCATCGGCTTGGCCTTGCTGGTGTTGCCGCAGAGCCGGAAGTTCCTCGCCAGCTTTCTCCGCTCGCGCATGTTGTGGGGCATGATTCTGGCATTCGTCATCGGTTACATGCCGGAGATCCTCTACAAAATGGGCTGCTTCGACCACGAGGGACGCAAGGGTGACACCAGCAGCTTCTTCAGAGTGGCCACGCCCGGACTGGTGGCGCGCAACTGGTACATGTACTTTCGGTGCCTGCCGACGTACTTCAATGCCGACCCGTGGAGTCGCACTCCCGAAAACGTACACTATTTGAATCACGTTGAGGACTGGGAAAGCTATCCGCGTTACCCCTCCGACACGGTCGGCATCCTCGCGGCGATCCTGGTAATCGGTTACGGCTTGCGCCAGTTGCGTGAAGCGTATCGCGAGCGACGGCTCGAGACTCTGCTGCTCGGCGCGCTTCCCGTGGCGGATCTGCTTCTCATCCTGTTCGCCGCGTCCGCCGACGGCTCCTACTACAAAATCCGGCGCTACATCCTGCCGGCGGGCGTCGTGTTTCTCGTCTGGTGGGGCCTGCGGCTGGCCGAGGATTGGCGGGCTCGTCGCTGGGTCACAGCCGGCATCCTGGCGTTGGCGCTGCTGATTTCACTGGTTCAGCAGTATCAAATGCTGGCGTGGCCGGACGATCTGGCCGACTACCGTCGGACAGCCGAAGACATCGAGAACCACGGTCACAAGTACGGTCTTTCGTTTTACAGCTACGCGCACACCCTGACGGCGCTGAGCAATGAACGGCTGCAGTTTGGGGTGATTGACCATACCGTTCAGAACCCTTACCAGCGAACGGTCCTCGAACAACCGGAAGTCGTCTTCGTCTGGCCGTATACAACCCCGCCACCGATGGAGTTCGCTCAGAAACTCGTTTTTGGGCAGGTGCTTTTCCAAGATGCCACGCCCCGAACGTTTCCGAAGGATCTGGCGGTTCTTGGCTGGCTATACACGCGGATTGACGAGCCGCACCCGAATGGGGAACTGGCCTGGGCGGTTTACCGAAAAGTGGGCACTGTCGGGCCGCCGCCCGGCCCGTGACCCGGCTGCCGTTCAGCCAAAGAAATCAATTCCGAACAACCGCCGAATCCACCCGACGCAGCCGGCCAGCATCCGGCCGCGCGGCATCAGCACCAGTTCATCGCCCTCGCGCCGAAGTAACCCGGCTCCGCACAGGCCTTGCAGCCGGTTTTCAAACGCCTGATCGTCGGAATACGCCGCGAGGAGTTGCTCCGTCGTGAGCGTTTGATCCGGTGCGGCATCGATCTCGATCATCAGACGCAGCGAAACGGAGTTCATCAGGTTGATGAAGAAGATCAGGTACAGGTTCCAGACGATCGTCGCCGACAGGTAAAAGAAGATCACGGCGATGAGTCCCATCGATCCCACTACCGGCGCGGCCAGCACCGCCGCAAGGCCGAACGTCCCATACCCGCTAATCAGGAACGGCGCTCTCGTCCAGAGCCGCAAGATCACCCAATGGACGGCAACAGCCGCGACGAAGAAAGCGATCGCCAATCCAAACACCCACGTCATTGGCGAACCCCCATTTGCCGCAATCCCCACAGCCGAAGCATGCTCTTTGTGAGCCAGGCCATCCAGCGCCCACGAGTTGTCAGCCGATAATGATCATCGCGCACCTCGACCCAGCCCAACAGGTCATGCAGGCGCGATAGCCGGTTCTGCTTGAGATAGGCGAATCCGGCTCCCCCGGCGTAGCCCGCTCGACAGGCTTCGGGAGTCGTCCGCCCCCGTTGTTGAGCCACAATCGATACCACGGCCACCGACACGCTTGCCTGTGCCAGCGCGAAGAACTGCGCGACGATCGCGTAATGAATCCCGAAGTAAAGGAACAGTCCGATCAACGACTCGGGCAGCCACTCACGCGACGGCCGTGAAGTGAGCGCGGCGTACGCCCCGGCGGCGACCAGAAACAACAGGGCACACCGCAGATGCAGCTTATTGAACTGTGCTTGGGCCGACCGGCCCCGACCCGCGCGCATGAGAATCGCCAATAGCAGGAACGCGCCGTAGCAGCCCAACGCAATAAACAACAGATCGAAATGCGCGTCCATCGTCCCACCAAGCAGCGTCCGCATATCTCCTTTCACCGTATCCGTTGCAGTACGTAGACGTTGTTCTCCTGCAACAGAGTACGGTACTGCTGCCGCAATTCGGGTTGTTCGTTCAGCAGCCGCACGAGCGCGATCTGGCCAATCGCCTCGTAGGCGCCCCAGTTGCCGTCCAGAATGATGTAGTCAAACTCGGGCAACCGGTCCGGTCGTTTGTCCTGAACCAACAGGGAGTACGCCGACAACACTCGCGGATGCTCCGCGAAATGCGCCAGCATCGGCGTGGGACACATGATGGTCGCTTCCGCCGGAATCATCGCGAACGCCCGTTCCAGGGTCGCCTGATACGATTTGGGTTCGTAATCGGCCGCCCGAAACCAGAAGCTCATACCGTACAGCGACAGGGCAACCATCGCCGCGGGCAGCGCGACGGCCAGCTTCGATGACCAGGCCGGGAACCAGTCGCCGATTCGCTTGATGCCGAGGATGCTTCCGCAAACGAGCGTCCCGCCGAGGATGATCCCGTAGTGCCAGGGAATTACGGTCATCGCGGAATTCGAGGCGATGATGTTCAGGACCAGGTTCGGTAGTGAAAGTATGATCGCGAAACTCAAGAACGGCAACGCGAACAGCGCCGGCAGGAACAGTTTCCACAGATAATCGAGCTTCGGCGGGCTGAAGACCAATTGCGCCACAAAACCGGGACGAGTCAGAAAGGTGTGCAGCACCTCTCCCGGCGTCTTGCCATAGGCATCCAGATAGGTCGTGCCCGTGTAGAGCCCGGCGCCAATGCCCGACACGCCGGACCTCATGACGTTGATCGCGCCGACCAGGTAGGCGGCACTGAACACAATCGGCGTCACCACCCATTTCCAGGAACGGCGCTCGCACAGTGCGTACACCCCAAACGCCGCCGTGGTGATCGTGATGCTTTCCTTCGCCAGACACGCGATCACCATGAAGGCGGTAAACTTCCGGAAGTCCTGGAGGTGAAAGTAATACATGGCGAACATGATGAACGGCAGGGCGAATTGGTCGTCGTGAATCTGGTTGACATGCTGTGAGGCAATCGTCGGGAACAGCAAGAACGCCACGCCGACGAGCAGCGCGGACCAGGCATTTTTCAGGACCCGCTTCGCCAGCAGGTACACCGGCCACGCCGAGACCGTCAACATCAGGGACTGGTAAAACATCAGCGAGTAGAACGATCGCCACAGCGCATACACCGGTAGCCACAGTAACAGGATGCAGTTCGGATGGAGCTGGAGCAGGTTGCTGCTCGTGAAGTACGCCGGCAGGAACCGGCCGTGGAACGATTGCGCAAACGCGTAGGCGAACACCAGCAGATCGTTGGTGTCACCGTTGAAGTACCCGTACTTGCGGCACGCGAGACCATAAAAGGCCGCCAGAGCCAGGACAATGCAGACCCACATCCATCCGTCTGCCGACGGCTTGCGTGAACCGCTCATCGGGAACGATCGGGACGATTTCCCAGCAGCTTGAGGTCGGCATCGACCATCAACTGCACCAACTGCTCGAAGTTCACTCGCGGCTTCCAGCCGAGTTGCTTCTGCGCCTTGGCCGGATTGGCGATCAGGTGGTCCACTTCCGCCGGCCGCAGCAGGTGCTCATCGATCTTCACATAGCTCTGCCAGTCCAGCTTCACGTGCCGAAACGCGGCCTCCGCAAACTCACGGACCGAATGCGCCTGGCCCGTGCCCACCACGTAGTCGTCCGCTGCCGGCTGCTGCAGCATCCGCCACATCGCCTCGACGTAATCGCCCGCGTAGCCCCAGTCGCGGGCCGCTTCCAGATTGCCCAGCCGCAGCTCCTTCGCTTTCCCCGTGACGATCGCCGCGACGCCATGGGAGATCTTGCGGGTCACGAACTCCAATCCGCGGCGGGGTGACTCGTGATTGAACAGAATGCCCGAACACGCAAACAGGCCGTAGCTCTCGCGGTAGTTCACGGTGAGGTAGTGCGCATAGACTTTCGCCACCCCGTACGGACTGCGCGGGTAAAACGGCGTCAGCTCGTTTTGCGGCACCTCGCGCACTTTGCCGAACATCTCGCTGGAGGACGCCTGGTAGTACTTGATCTTGCGGTTGACGTGCCGCACCGCTTCCAGCACGCGGGTCACGCCCAGCGCGTTGATCTCGCCCGTCAACGACGGCTCGGCCCAACTGCGCGGCACGAACGACTGCGCCGCCAGATTGTAAATCTCATCGGGTTGAACCCGATCGAGGGTGTCAATGATCGAAAGCTGGTCGAGCACGTCGCCCTCCGCCAGCTCGATCCGATCCATGACATGAAGAATCCGATCGAATCGTTCCGTGCTCGAGCGTCGCACCATTCCCACCACCCGATAGCCCTTCTCGAGCAGAAATTCCGTCAGATACGATCCGTCTTGGCCGGTGATGCCGATGATTAGCGCGGTTGGCATTGTGCGACTATACCAACTTCCCCACACCTGACAATCTTCTTGTTCAATGGCATGGCAGCGATTAAACTATGTTGGCTGTCTCGTATGACCTCAACCATTTATCGCGAAATCGACCGCTGCCGCGTCTGCGGGAACCCGCTTTTGGACGAGGTTCTGAGCCTGGGCTCGCAGGCGCTGACGGGTGTGTTTCCCCGGTCTCCAGATGAACGCGTGACGACGGGCCCGCTGACGCTGGTCAAGTGCTCCGAGCGCGACGCGGGCGCCTGCGGTCTGCTCCAGTTGCACCAGTCCTACAATCCGGACGAAATGTACCGCGGGTCGTACGGGTACCGGTCGGGATTGAATCCGTCCATGGTCCGCCACCTGCAGCACATCGTTGACAAGATTCTCGAACTCGTCCCGCTTCAGCCGGGCGATGTGGTCCTCGACATCGGCAGCAACGACGCCTCGCTGCTCAAATCCTATCCCACCCCCGGGCTCGCCCGTATTGGCATCGACCCGAGCGCGGCGAATTTCCGGCAGTATTACCCGAATGATGTGACCCTGGTGACGGATTATTTCAGCGCCGCCGCTTTTCGGGGCGCGATGGGACAGCGCAAGGCCGCCGTCGTGACCTCCATCGCCATGTTCTACGATCTGGAGGCTCCCCTGTCCTTTGTCGAAGACATCCGTTCCATTCTCGCCGATGACGGGGTTTGGGTCTTGGAACAGAGCTACATGCCGACCATGCTCCAGCGCACGGCCTACGACACCGTCTGCCACGAGCACCTTGAGTATTACGGGTTGCGTCAGATCCACTGGCTGCTGGGCAAGGGTGGATTCAAGATCCTCGACGTGGAATTGAACGACATCAACGGCGGCAGCTTCCGGGTCACGGCCGCTCCGGAGCGCTCCACTCTCCGGCCGCGATCCAACCAGTGGGAGACGCTGCTGCAGTCCGAACAAACGGCCGCTCTCCACACGTTGGCACCGTATCTCGCGTTCAAGGACCGCGTTTTTCGCCATCGCGATGAGCTGAAGCAGACCGTGCAGCAGATCCACCAGCAGGGTAAGAGCATTCTGGGCTATGGCGCGTCCACCAAGGGCAACGTCGTCCTCCAGTTCTGCGGGTTCACGCTGCGGGACATCCCCGCCATCGCCGAACGCAACACCGAGAAATATGGACGGTTTACGCCGGGCACGCTGATTCCGATGATTTCGGAACAGGAAGCGCGGGACCGCCATCCGGATTACTTTCTGGCCCTGCCCTGGCACTTCCGCGAGGACTTCCTGAAACGGGAACGGGCGTTCTTGGAGACGGGAGGGAAGTTCCTGTTTCCCCTGCCAACCGTTGATATTGTCGGCGCATGAAAACCGCCGTGATTACCGGCAGCGCCGGCCAGGACGGTCACTACCTGTCGCAACATCTTGACGAACTCGGCTACGAGGTCGCCGGCTTTGACTACGATAGCACGGCGGTTGATATCGTTGACGCCGACAGCGTGGCGCGGCTGCTGCGCGAACGCCAGCCGAGCGAAGTCTATCACCTGGCCGCGTATCACCATTCTTCGCAAGACAAGCTGACCGAGGATCTGGAGGTGTTTCGGAAAAGCAACGACGTCCATACCGTCGCCACGGCGAACTTCCTCGATGGGATCCGACGGTTTTCGCCGTCCTCACGGTTCTTCTTCGCGGCATCGTCCCACCTGTTTGGCATCCCGCCGACTCCGGTGCAGGATGAAAACACCCCGCTGGCTCCGGATGGCCTGTATGGGATCACCAAGGAGGCGGGCCTGCGACTGTGCCACTATTATCGGGAGAAGTACGGCGTCTTTGCCGCCGTGGGCATCCTCTATAACCACGAATCGCCCTTGCGTCCGGCGAAGTTTGTCTCTAAAAAGATCGTTCAAGCTGCTGTAGCCATCCGCGCGGGACGCCAGAAGACATTGGTTCTTGGCGACCTCGACGCGCAGATCGATTGGGGCTTTGCCGGAGATTACGTCGACGCCATGCATCGAATCCTGCAGTTGCCGGCCGCGGAAGATTTCGTCATCGCCAGCGGAACGGCGCATCGCGTGCGAGATTTTGTGGAAGAAACATTTCGGGTGCTGGGATTGAACTGGGAAGA
This sequence comes from Verrucomicrobiia bacterium, assembly GCA_035541135.1. Classification (GTDB taxonomy): domain Bacteria; phylum Verrucomicrobiota; class Verrucomicrobiia; order Palsa-1439; family Palsa-1439; genus Palsa-1439. The sequence goes on along the minus strand of DATKNW010000080.1, from coordinate 53,354 downwards.
ACACGTGGTGGTGGATCCCACGCTGTTGCGGGGAACGACGCGGGTGCCGTTGGCCGGCAACCCCGCGAAACTTCGGCGCCTGACCGGCTGGGAACCGCAAACGAGCTTTCAGGATTTGGTGCACCTGATGGTCAGCGCCGAGCAGGCCGCGGGGTTGCACACATGAAGACCCTGCTGTTCATTCCCACGTATAACGAACGGGAAAACGTCCAGCGGACTTACGCGCTCATCAAAGAGCAGAATCTGGATCTGGACCTGTTGTTTCTCGACGATAATTCTCCCGACGGCACGGGCCAGCTTCTGGACGAGATGGCGAAGAGCGATCCGCGGATGCGGGTGATCCACCGACCCGGCAAACTTGGCATCGGCAGCGCCCATCAACACGCCATTCAATGGGCCTACGATCAGGGCTACCCGGTCGTCGTCAGCATGGATTGTGACCTGACTCATCCGCCGCACCATCTTCCCACATTCCTCAAATACGCGGGCGATTATGAGGTCGTGCTGGGCTCGCGATTCATGCATGACGAAAGCCTGTCAGAATGGAATTTGTTGAGGAAATTTCTCACGCACCTCGGGCATTTTCTGACGCGCCACGTCTTGCACGTGCCGTACGACGCGACCGGCGCCTTCCGGCTCTATCGCCTCGATCGCATCCATCGGGACGTGTTCCGGCTCGTCGAATCCACGGGGTACGCCTTCTTCTTTGAGAGCTTGTACGTGCTGTGCCTCAGCGGCGTTCGCGTGAAAGAGATCCCCATCGAATTGCCCATCCGCACGCACGGGCAGTCCAAGATGCGGGTGACGGATGTCCTGGCCAGCCTCCAGCGGCTGGTGAAGCTTTACCGCCGCTCGTTCCGAATCCGCGACGACCTCCGCAAACTTGGATCCGCCCCCGCCAAACCCGAGCAGGTGGCCGCGCCATGAACGAAATCCGCGGAAAAGATTGGGACCAATACTGGACCGACAGCGCCAAGAACAAGGGACTGTTCGAGATCATTGCGAAGTTTTACCGGCGGTATATCATTTCGCCCACCGTCCGGCATTACTTCCGCAAGTATTTCCGCGACGAACCGGGACGCGTGTACCTTCACGCCGGCTGCGGCAGCAGCGAATCCGACAATCGGATTGGCTTCCAGCACGCGCGGTTCGTGTTGATGGATATTTCCATCGAGGGTCTGAAGGTTGCCCGCCAGAAATCGAAGCTCCAGAACGCCTGCTTCGTCTGCGGCGATATCTACAACCCGCCGTTCAAACCGGAAGCGATCGACGGAATCTGGAATCTCGGCGTGATGGAACACTTCTACGAGCCGGAGATTACGCGCATTTTCACGGCGCAAACGCCGATTCTGAAACCTCATGGCCAGTGTGTGATCTTCTGGCCGCCCCGCTACGGTCTATCGGTGATCACACTCACCTCGTTCCTGTTCGTGGTGAACAAATTCCGCAAACAACCGTTGGTATTGTACCCCGACGAGGTGTCCCGCTTCTGGACGAAAGCCTGGGCGCAACGCCTTCTCGGGCCCGCCGGTCTGACCGTCCAACGGACCCATTTCGGACTCCGCGACGCCTTTACCTACGTGATCATGGTCGCGCAGAAACCCTGAGCACGGACTCGCTTGTCTTTACGAAGGCTTGGCCGCCACTTTGGTGTAACGGGCTCGCAAGCTGACAAACTGCCGCCCGGGAATGAGCTTGCACTTGAACAGGGCGAATCGCGTCGTCAACGCGAGAATCTTCAAACCATACACCACACTGGCGGCGAAACTGGCCGACGATGCCTCGGGGAAATACCGTGTCGGCACGCCAATCTCGGCGATGCGGAACCGCGCCGCCACCACCTGGGCGATGATTTCCTGATCAAAGATGAACCCGTCGGAGTCGATGGAATAATTTACCGATTCCAGGACTTCTTTACGGAACGCGCGGTAGCCGGTGTGGAATTCGGAGAGATTCAGACCGAAGGTCGCGTTCTCCACCCAGGTCAGAAACCGGTTCGAGAAATACTTCCACCACGGCATCCCCTGCTGCAGCGCCGTGCCGCCCTTGAGTCGCGAGCCGAGGACGACATCGGCCTCCCCCTTGCTGATCGGTTCCACAATTTGCGGGACGAGCCGCGGATCGTATTGGTAATCGGGATGCACCATGACGACGATATCGGCGCCCGCTTTCAGCGCCTCGGTGTAACAGGTCTTCTGGTTGGCGCCGTAGCCGTAATTCCGATCGTGCATGAACACTTCCAGATTCAACTCGCGGGCGATCTTCAACGTCTCGTCCGTCGAACCATCATCGACCAGAATCACGGTGCTGACCGTGTCCTTGGGCAGCTCTTCGTAGGTCATCCGCAGCGTCCGGCCGGCATTGTAGGCCGGCATCACGACCACAACCTTGGGCTTCATGACGTCCTCCTCGGATGCACGACGGCAACAAACTGATACCCAAACATCGTCTTCCAGCATCTTGCCAGCATGGCGTTCAACGCCTGCAACGTCCGCAGCCACTGTCCGTGGTGCCGCGGGGGTACCACCAGCAGCAACGGCACCGGCGTCGAGACAATCTCGTCCCATTCCATCCCGGCGTCCGAAAGGAAACCCCGAAACGTCGACAGCGTAAAGAACCGCAGATGCGTCCGGTCGAGGATCCCGCGGTCGCCGTAGGGGAATCCCCCGAACAGCACGCGCAGCCGCACCCACAGGTGCGCGATATTCGGCACCGAAACGATTACCCGCCCGTCGGGTCGCAATGATCGATTAAACCCCGTGAAAACTTCCTGGGGGTTTCGCAAATGCTCGAGGATATCTCCATAAACAATCACATCGAATGTCCCGTCGAGCGGCGGCAACGGTTTGTCCAAATCCGCCACGATCATCCGCTGGCACTTGTCCCGGCCCAATGCCGCCAGTTGTTCGCTGCCCTCGATGCACGTCACCTCAAACCCGCGCTCGGTGAACTTCTGTGCCAGCACGCCCTGTGCCGAGCCCACATCCAGCAGCCGTTTCCCCTTCCCCTCGCCAACAATCCGCAGAATCACCGAATGACTCGAATACGGATCGTTGATCTTCGATTGGTACGTCAGGTCGGCTGTCGGATAGTACGCATCGGGATGGCTCGGAGTCTCGGTTTTCGGACGGCTTTCCCCCACGGACATATTGCAGGTAAGGAGCCGCAACGCGAATCCAATGTCAAGCCCGATGATGCCAGCGACCGCCGGGCGCATTTCGGCACTGCCACCGTTTCTTCGGCGCAGAGGAGCCCCTCTCCCTCTATCGGGCAGAGGCCCGGCGTGAGGGTTCCGCCCCAAAACTTCCAACTGCTCTCCCCGGTCCCTCTCCGGTGACCTCCGGAACCACTCTCAATCAGCCTCAACTACCACTCCAAAGGCCGAACGAAGCCAAACGAAGCCAACCCGATTTTGCCAGTTTGTCAACCCGTAACCACTTGTCGCTTAATCGCATCCACACATTCCATACCTCAAAAAAGCTTGGCTTCGTTTCGCAGAATCACAAAGTATACGGCCCCTCCCTTCCCCGAACCCCGAACCACCTCCCATCAGCCCTCAGCCCTCAACCATTATTTCAAAGATCTTCCCCCTCCCTATCACAAATCCAAATACAACCCAAGATAAAACTATCGCCTGACGATACTTTCATTCTTGACAACCCCTCACTTTTGGGCCGGTGGCGATGCCCGCGCCCCGATGTAGCGTGCGCTGTCCCCAACGCATTGACGGCATGGGGTCATCGCGTGGGCTGTCCCCAGCCCGGAACTTCACCGTGAGCCATCCCCCCTTGTCCGCCGTAGCTCCAGGCGAAGGCGGACGCCCCCTCGCCCGTCAACCCGCGCTTCTCGTTCGGTGCCGATTGCAGGCCGCGTCCCGCCCGGTCGCCCCGTCCACTTTCGGAGCCTCGTCGGCATGCCCCTTGTAGCCGCGGAGCCCAGTCCTCGGAGCCGAAGCGCAGCGAAGACGCGCTGCGGTAGTGCCGGCAGCGCACACCGACCATTTGCTATGCCCGCAAACCCTTTCGCGGGCCGTCTCATCAACCATCGACCGTCTACCATTAGCCATCTGCCTCGGAAGGCTTACCTCACCACCCGCACCCGGTAATACCGCCGCTACGACAGCATGTGTGACCCTATGCTGCTCCACTATGAAAACGCACCCGCTGAGCCAACTCTTTGCTTGCAACGATATAGCCTGCTCCGGTATTCTCGACGATAAGCACAGACGTACAGGATACGTTGTGAAAAGCTTTCTTATCGCCCCCCTCGCCGCCTTGAGCCTTCTGTGTCAGACTCCCCAAGCCCGCGCCGACACAGTCTACGTGAGCACGGCAAACGTGAATACCATTTTGGAAATCAATTCCAGCGGCACCGTGAGCACGTTCGCTACTTCCGCCTCGGGGCTGAATTATCCTGTCGGCCTCACCTTCGACAACAACGGCAATCTCTACGTTGCGAATTCGGGTGGGGGTGGCGGCAATAGTACGATTGAAGAGTTCACCCCCAACGGGGTGGGAACGATTTTTGCATCGTCGGGTCTGAGTCTGCCTTGGGCTATGGCCTTCGACAGCAGCGCGAATCTCTACGTCGCAAACGCCGCCAGTGGCTCTATCGAAGAGTTTAGTCCGAACGGGTCTGGTACCGTCTTCGCCACCGCCGCCGCGGGCGTCGACGAGCCCAGCGCTCTCGCCTTTGATAGCAGCGGCAATCTGTACGTCGCCAATGCAGGAAATTACACGATCGAAAAGTTCGGCCCCGGTGGAACCGGCACCGTTTTTGCCACATCCGCCTCTGGAATATACAACCCCGAAGGCCTCGCCTTCTACGACGGGTACCTTTATGTAGCGAACGGCGGAAACCACACCATCGAGAAATTCGATGCGCTGGGCCAGGGATCCATCTTCAGCAGTACCAACCTCATCAGCTTGCCGAGTGGCCTGGCTTTTGACAGCAGCGGCGATTTGTACGTGGCCAATCATGGCCAAAGTAACATACTGAAGTTCAATCCGAACGGCGTGGGCTCGGTATTCGCTTCAGGGTTGGCGAACGTCGCTGGCATCGCCATCGAGGAACAGGTTCCCGAGCCGTCCTCGCTGCTGCTGGCCGCCCTCGGCATGTTCTCGCTCGGGCTCTTCGCCAATCGCCGCCGCGGACCGTAACGCTGACTGGCATGGCAGCCCGCTGATGGCGGTGACCGCCGGGCGTTGACTTGGCGTGACCGCTTGGTTACTCTCCCCGCGCGATGAGACAGAACCGATTGCGGGATTGCAGTTGCGATAGGAGCCAGCCATGAAGGGCATTATTCTCGCCGGCGGTCTGGGAACGCGGCTCGCTCCGCTGACCAAGATCACCAACAAGCATCTTCTGCCGATCTACGACAAACCGATGATCTATTACCCCATCCGGACGCTCGTGGAGGCCGGCGTGCGGGATCTGCTCATTGTCACGGGGGGCAACAACGCCGGCGATTTCCTGCGGTTGCTCGGCAATGGCAGCGCGTTCGATCTTCCCCACATCAATTACACCTACCAGGAAGGCGAAGGCGGGATTGCCGACGCGTTGCGGTTGGCCGAGCATTTCGCCGGCGGCCAGAAGATCGTTGTCATGCTCGGCGATAACGTCATCGAGAAGGACATTCGCGCCGGCGTGGCGGCGTTCCGCCGACAAAAGCGCGGCGCGCGCGTCTACCTCAAGGAAGTCGCCAATCCCCGCGCCTACGGCGTGGCGGAGTTGCGCGGCGACAAGATTGTCAGCATCGTCGAGAAGCCGGCCCACCCGAAGTCGAATCTCGCCGTCATCGGCATCTACATGTACGACCCGACGGTGTTCGATATCATTCACACATTGAAACCCTCCGGCCGCGGGGAACTCGAAATCACCGACGTGAACAATGCCTACATCAAACGCGGCCAATTGTCCTATGATGTCCTCGACGGTTGGTGGGCGGATGCGGGGGCGTCCCATGACAAACTGTTGGAAACCAGCCTGATGGTGGCCCAGCGCGACGGGATGAAACTCAGCGTGTCGCGAGGGAAGAGCTGATGCGCGTCCTCGTCACCGGCGGCGCCGGCTTCATTGGCTCGCACTTCGTCAAGGTGGCCCTGCGAAGCCACCCGGATTGGCATGTCGTCAACCTCGACAAGCTCAGCTACGCCGGCAACCTCGACAACCTGACCGATCTTCCCGATCCCAAGCGCCACGAATTCGTCAAGGGCGACATCGCCGATCACGACCTGGTTACCAAACTCTGGAGCAAAGGGATCGACGTCGTCGTCAATTTCGCCGCGGAAACCCACGTGGACCGCTCGATCCTGTGGGCCGATGATTTCATCAAGACCGACGTGCTCGGCGCGTTCACGTTGCTCGAGGCCGCGCGCGAGTTCGGCGTCAAGAAGTTCATCCAGGTGTCGACCGACGAGGTGTACGGCAGCATTGCCAGCGGGAGTTTCACCGAGGAATCGCCGCTGAATCCGCGCAACCCGTACTCGGCCAGCAAGGCCGGGGCCGACCGCCTCGCCTATGCGTATTTCACGACGCACAACGTGCCGGTCACGATCACGCGGTGCTCGAATAATTTCGGCCCGAACCAATACCCGGAGAAATTCATCCCCCTGTTCATCACCAACGCGCTCGAAGGCCATCCGCTGCCGCTGTACGGGGACGGACGGAACGTCCGCGACTGGATCTACGCCGAGGACCATTGCGCCGCCATCGATTTCCTGATCGCCCACGGAAAAGCGGGCGAGACGTACAACATCGCCGGCGGCAACGAGGTCGAGAACATCGAGATCGCCCGCACGATCGTCCGCAAGCTCGGCAAACCCGAATCGCTGATTCAACTCGTCAAGGACCGGCCGGGGCACGACCGCCGCTACTCGCTCGACGCGAGCAAACTCCGGGCCTTGGGCTGGAAGCCGGACCGCAATTTCCCCCAGGCGCTCGAAGCGACGATTGACTGGTATGTGAAGAACGAGGCCTGGTGGCGCAAGATCAAGAGCGGCGAATTCAAGAAGTATTACGCCGCCCAGTACGGCTCGCGTCTGTGAAGGTCCTCCTCACAGGAGCCGTGGGCTTCATCGGCTCGCATATCACGCGGGAACTGGTGCGGCAGGGCCACGAGGTACACGCGCTCGACCTGCCGGGAGTCGACCGCTCTCGTGTCGCCGACGTGGCCGCGTCGCTCCGGTTCGTCGAAGCCGACTTGTTGGCGCCGTCCGTCGCGCTACCCGATTGGCGGTACGACCTGTGCATCCACCTGGCGTGGTTCGTCGTGCCGGGCAAATACCTTCACTCACCGGAGAATCAACAGTGGATCGACGCCAGCCTGCGACTCGCCCGCCGTCTTCGCGATGAGGGTTGTCAGCGTTTCGTCGCGGCCGGGACCTGTTTTGAATATGCCACCAGCGATCCACCGCAGAGCGAGTCCACGCCCACAGGCCCCACCACCATCTACGCGCAGTCGAAGCTTGGACTTTTCCGTGCCCTCCCGTCGGTCGGGATCGATTTTGCCTGGGTAAGGTTTTTCTATCAGTATGGCCCGTACGAAGACCCGCGCCGGCTCGTGCCCGTCGTCATCAATCGCTTGCTCGGCGGCGAAGAGGCCAAGCTCGTGACCGGTGATCGGATTCGCGATTACCTGCACATCGCGGATGTCGCCAGCGCCGTGTGCGCCGTGGCCCAGAGCCAGTTGACCGGCGCGGTCAATATCGGTAGCGGCGTGCCGCTCACCACGCGCGACCTTGCCTTGAAGATTGGTGAGTTGCTGGGCCGGGTCGATCTGATCAAGCTCGGCGCCTATCCCGAACCGCCGACCGAGCCGATGCATCTGCTCGCCGACAATCGGAAGCTTTGCGGAGGCACGACCTGGAAGCCCCGGTACGACCTCGATAGCGGCTTGCGACAGACAATTGACTGGTGGAAGAGCCGCTAGTGCACCGCGCGCAAGCGATCTCGGATGGCAAATCCCAACCCGACCAGCAGCGTACCGATGCTGATCACCGCCGCCACGGCATAAGCTCGCGGCGGCTGGTAGCGTAAGATGATCGTGTGAGCGCCGGCGGGCAATTGTACTCCCATCAACCCGCAACTGACGCGCAACACCTCGCTCGGTTGCCCGTCAATTTCCGCGCGCCAAAATGGGTAATAGCTTTCGGAGATCACCGCGAGGCAGGTTGATGGCGCGGTCAATTGGATCCGGACCGTCTCGGCGTTCTCACGCGTAAGCTGCACATGCTGCAACGTGACCGGCGCGGGCGCGGTCAACGGCGGAAATGGCGGACTGTCCTGGCCGTAGACTTCTTCGTACTTTCGCTGTTCGTCGGCCGGCACGTCGCCGGGAGTCGCTTCCTTCGCCTGGACCAATGGCCAGTTTTTGGCGGAGAGCGCCAGCGCCAGCGTGGCGGACTGATGGACATCGCCGGCATACAAGCAGGCGCGCCCGTAGGCGGTCACGTAGGGGCGGGCAGTGTCGTCGCGGAAAACGACGAAGTCCTGATTCGTCAACACGACGGTGTAGTTATGCGACAGATCATCGAGGATCGACTGCGGCTGGGGCGCCCCGGGGTCGGCCAGGTCGAAGACGACATAGCGCGCCCCCATCAAGTCGAGAAACGCCCGGTTCATCGTGATACGACGATCAGGCAATTGGATAATCGCCTCTTGATTCAGCAGGCCCGTGCCGAGGGGAGACATCCAGTTGTAGAACGCCTCGTACACCTGTGGTTTGCCGCCCCACATCGGCCCGAGCAGGTGGAAGTATCGTCCCGAGAGCGAGTAGGTCTTCACCCAATCGGGATCAGCCCGGAGGGAACGGTACGTGGCCTGCAGATTGTCCACCGTGCGCGCGGGAACTCCGCTGTCCTGCGTCGGCTTCTGGTAGGGCCAGTAATCCAGCAACAGGAGCACACCGAGGCCGGCGACGATTTTCGGCGTATGCGCCCGCCATTTGTCCGTGTCGAGCACGTCGGTGACGAAAAACCCTGCCAGGATCGCTCCCAGAAATACCGCCGGCGAATCGTAAAACACGAACGGAGCGCGGATGTCGCTGAAGTACGGCAGCGCGGCCAGCCATTGAAACGCCGGCACGAACAGAAAGATCGCCAGCGCGACACCGGCGATGATCCACTTCCGCGGGGCGGTCAGTTTTCGCCGGCCGAAGAAGATCAGAAATGCCACACTGACCATCAGCCAGACCAGGGCGCTTCCAGAGACCTGCTGGGAAGACAGCGCCTGCCACGTCGCCCAGTTGGCCGTCCATACGCTGCTGAATCCCGTGGCCAACATGACCGTGGCCAGCAGCGATGCGACAAAGAACCAAAATGCCCGCCGCTCGACCCGGCGCGTGTTCCACAGCGCGGTGGCGATGAGGATCGCCAGCAGGACGACGCCCATGTATTTCTCTGGCGAGTCCGTCCCGAGCGACATCAGGCGCTGCACCTGATCCAATTCCGCCTGACTGCTCACGCGACCGCCGTTGGCCTGGATCCGCTGCATGACGCTGTTGACAATGTCCTTCGTCGCCGTGCCATTGCGATCGACCACACCCAGCAGGCTCTTGAAGGCGTAGCCGCGTTGCCAGGCCTGTAGCGGATCTCCGTAGAAGAGTTTGACGTATCGCGATTCGACAAACCCGGGCACCAGCACCCATATCCCGAGAGCCAGCCCGAGGGCCGCCAGCCACCCGCAGGTGCGGGCCGTTGGCCGCCAGTGTTTGCGGCGCGGCCACAGCCAGTACGCCGCGTAGGCAAACAAAAACAGAAACATGACGAACGCCTGCTTGTTGTCCGTCCACCAGGCGAGGACGGCCACAACGGCGCACAGGAAGGTGTCGCGAAACGTATTGCGCTCAAGAGCGCGCGCCAGCGTCAGCCACAACAGCGGCATGAACGGGAAGAACAGGATAATGGTCATGTGTTCCGCGCCGGCCGCGCGGACGATCTGCTCCGGATGGAGCATGAACGTCAGGGCGGCCAACGTCGCCGCCCAATCGTTCTTCAGGAAATGTCGGGCACAGAAATACATCGCGACCGCGCTGGTCCATATCGCCGAGAGCGCCATCAGCTTGCCCGCCGTGATCAGGTCGGTGAACAGGCAGAAGAAGCTCCACGGCAGCAGATAGAAGCCGCGACCGAGATTCAGGCCGTAGCTTGAGCCGCTCATGAACCAGGGCGTCCACCACGGCAACGAGTGATGTTCGGCGATCTGCTGTTGGATGTCCCAGACGCGCGACGCGGATGCGGCCAGTTCATGCGCGCTCAATCCCAGCGGGAGCCAATGGATACCGAGCCAGACGCAATAGGCCGTGGCGGCGGCCAAAGTCACCCAGAGCCCGACGGGACGACGCCTAGCGTTGGGCGTTGACGGTGTTTGCATGAGAAGTTTCCAGCAACTGCCAGGCGGCGGCTTCCACGGATTCCACCGGCAGGTCGCGAACGCAGGCGTAGTTCAGCCCCGCCGGACAGGACAAGGGCCGGCTGGAATAATAGAAGCACGGGCTGCAGGGCAATTGGCGGCTGACGATGACGTGCGGGGTGCGCCAGGGATGGACCCAGACGGGATTGGTCGGCCCGAAGACCGCGACGCACGGGACCTTGCAGGCCGAGGCGACGTGCAGCAGCCCGGAGTCGTTGCCGACGAATAACTGGCACCGACGGAAGACCGCGGCCACCGCGCCGATCGACAATCGCCGCGCCACGGCCACGAACCCCGGTTTTTTGTGAACGGCGCTGCTGACCTTCTCGTCCTGGGGCCCTTCAAAGAGCACGAACCGCATCGATGGTTGGCGTTCGCTCATGCGTTCCATGAACCGCGCAAACTGATCGGGCGGCCAACAGCGGTTCTGCTGGTTCTTGAGCGGATTGCAGCTCGGATGAATGCCGACCAGCGGCCGCGCCTCCATCAGCCCGCGCTCGCGGAGAAATTCATTCGCCTGCTGCGTCGCTTCTGGCGTGACCCGAAACCAGAGCTCATCGGACAAATGGGAAACGTCGGCGCCGAGAAGGTGCGCGGCCCAGCGGAGGTTCTCCTCCACCACGTGGAGTTTCGGATCCTCGTCGAGCACGACCTGGTTCAACCCCGGCAGATTGGCGCGCGACTGGCGCTCATAGCGGAACCCGATTCGCTGACGCGCCCCGATCAGACGCACGACCGCATTGTACTCGAGGCGATTGTGCGGATACGGCAACACGCTCACGTCGAATCGTTCCTGGCGCAGGCGCCAGACGTCGCGCAGGACCTGCGCCTTGCCGCCGCCGAGGAAATCCACAAACCGCACGTCGTCCGCGAACGCCTGTTCGCGCAGATACTCGCGGACGGCGCCAAACATCGTCAGCAGGGTGAGGCGGAATCGCTTCGGTTCGGCGGCCAGCGCGGCAATCGCCGGTGACGCCATGATGGCGTCGCCCAGGCCCGAAAGACAAAATACCAACACCCGTTGTTGCGGTTGACCGGATTGCATAAAATCGGATCTGCAGGCGCAATTCGCTGCGCTCGACCCATACTACCATGCCCCGCCACGCCTCGGCAAGAGCCGCCCGGAGGCCGCCGGATCCCAATCTTGCAAATTGAAGAACGCTGTGTCGACGGGGATTAAGTGCACGCACGGCCAAGCCGCTGGCATCCGGCTGACCCGGCAGCATTGGCGCAGTGCCGGCCGATTAGCTCCGCCGTTTGTGTACAGCTTGGCGACGTTGTCAACCTAGTGCGACTGGATGACGGCGATGTTGGTGGAGATGGTGGCGTTGCAGCCGGCGGAGCCCGTCATGGTGACAGCGAGCGTGGCCGAGCCGGCGTTTCCGGCGGACCAGAGCATGGCGGTGGAGCTGGATCCGCTGGTGATCGCGCCGTTGCTGACCGTCCATGAGTAGCTGACACCCGGGCCGGCGGACGGTATCGAGGCCGTGTTGGTCGTGCCGGAATAGACGGACGTCGGCGTGGTGATGTGGACGGCCACGCGGGGATCGAAACCGCATTCGTAATCCTGCAAGTTGTCCAGCGCGCTGCCGGCGACGTAGTCGCAACTGGCACAGGTTTGGTTATTGGTGGCAGTGGTGCCGAAGTACTTCATGCGCCACCAATCCGGGATGCCGTCGTTGTAAGTACTGTAGGTCAGGTCCCAGGCGAACAGGTTCTTGAGCTGGCCGATGTTGGCGGTGGCGTAGTCGTTGGTGGTGGTGCTGGATGCCCAGGGATAAGCATCGGTGTAGCCGACGACCATCAAGCGGTCGTAGAACGGCTGGGCGACGAACTTGAGCTGGCCGATGTTGGCTGCCAGATAGTCGTTGCTCCGCGAAAAACTGCCGATCAGGGCGGAAACGGTCGCACCCGCGCCGCCCGGCAGATTTGCGTTCATTTCGACCCAGGCGTTGGATGCCATGTTCTTGACCTGGCCCTGGGTGACGGCGGCGAAGTCGTTCGGCGTGGCGTTGGTATTGAGCACGCCACGGGCGATCCACCAGGAGGGGCCGGGGGCGGCGAGGGCGACCGAAAGGTGGAGGAATAGGAGCGAGGCCGCCGAAGCGGCGGCTGCGTAGATTGATCGGAGCGGTTTCATGTTCGGGTCTTCGTCTAATGTGGTCTCATGTCGAATGGTTCGTTCATGGCCGGGACGCCCCGACGTCGGGATCGGAGCCGGCCCGCGCCAGCATGGGTGGCTGGTTAATGTGCTGGTGAGTTCGTGAAGCTGCCCATGGATAAATCGCCGCGTGGCGTGAGATACAGTGTGCCCTTGGTGATGGTTACGTCGCCATTCCTTGCCACCAGAATCGAGGTGCTGTCTTCACCTGGCCAGGGTTGTGTTTGGCATCCAATCCGAATCGGACCGTTCAAGGACCGGAAGCACACATCCCCGGGCTGCGTGTCGCTGAAGTAATTGCCATAACCAAAGGCTACCGCGAAGTCCGCCAGTGTGTTGCCCGCGTTGTTCGGGTCTTCAATTGCGTAAGCGCCGGCTCCCCCGTTACCCCAGAAGGCATGGAAACGGTCATTTACGTACAGCTCTTCGAGGTTCAGTATGTTGTAGCCGCCCGCGTCCACGTTGCCATTCTCATCCGATCCGGCGCAGAGCACATCGGAGAGAGTGGGCCCATCGCAGGCGGGCTGGTCGCCAACGTCAGCCGGTCTGGCCGTCAGGCTCGCGGCGAATGCGGACAATGTGGAATTCGATTGGGCGAGGCTTGAGGTGAAATTCGTTTGGGCAAGGCTTGAGGCGGCACCCATCCACGCCGCAAGTGCGGCGTAGATTATGGAAAGGACTCCAGTGCGGTATAAGAAGTGTTTCATCGACGATCTCCGAGGCTGGTAGGTTGGTTGGTTCATGGTCTGAAACTTATCCGGCACGTCACCCAGGGCACGACAGCTGTGCACGGGACGACAGTTGGGTTGGGAATGAGACTGGGACCAGTTCATTTTGACGTTCTCCGTTCTTGTCACGAGCGGCGATTCCGTGGACGAGCCGGCAAAGGACACTGCTCGTGCGATTTGTTGTGAACTACGCGCGGACGTGGCGCCCCTGTGGGCCCCAAGGAGTGGCCCCAAACGAGGTAAACAACGGGGGGGATTAAAGTACAACGCGAGGGCCAAGTCAAGAACTTCCGCGTGAACGGTGCGGTGTAGGAGCGACGGGGGGCGTCGAAAGCATTCGGCGTAACGATGCCCGTTCCCCTATTGGGCCTATGGGAACAGCAACCCGGGCGCTCGTTCAACAGCAGATCGCAGAGGATCAGCGCCCCGCGAAAACGGTCCCGTGTCGCAAGGTGGCCGTGACGACGCGGTCGATTTCCGTGATGTTAAAGGGCTTGTTGAGCCAGCGGGCCCCGGATCGCTCTAGGAAGTTGCGGGAGGTCGGGCTTACCGTATCCCCGGTCACGAAGATCATCCGATTCTGCAGGTGCGGATAGCGTTCGGCAATTGCTGCGTGCAGTTTCTCGCCATTCATCTCCGGCATGCAAATGTCGGAAATCACCAGATCGTATTCGCCGGAGCCCAAGCGCGACAACGCCTCCACTCCGTTGGCCGCCGTATCGGTCTGGTACCCGCGCTCGCTCAGGGTTTGCTTGAGAACATCGACGATACCGGGTTCGTCGTCGACGATCAAGACCCGCTGCGCCGGCGCGTCAGGATTCCGTTCCGGAACGGGAGCTTCCACCGCGTGCGCGTGGACCAGACCCGGAGATTGGACCACGGGCAGCTCGACGTAGAAGCGCGCGCCCTTGCCGGCCTTGCTCTCGACCCAGATCCTGCCCTTGTGTTCTTCGACGATGCTGTAGCAGATCGACAAACCCAGCCCCGTGCCCTTGCCCGGGCTCTTCGTGGTGAAGAACGGGTCGAAGATCCGTTCCATGACCACGTCGGGGATGCCCGGCCCGTTGTCGGAGACGATGATTCGGATGCGGTTGTTGCCAAACTCCGTGGCGACTTCGACGACGCGTTTCTCGGGGCGGTTCTCCAGGGCCTGGATGGCGTTCGTCAGCAGGTTGACGACCACCTGCTCGACCTGGCCGGCGTCGGCCATCGTCGGTGGCAGGTCCCTGCCCAGGCGGCGCCGCACCTCGACGTTCGCGCGCTGCACCTGCATCTCGCGCGTCTCGAGGGAATCGACGACGATGCGGTTGACGTCCACCATCGTCATGTGCGGTTCGCGGGGACGGGCAAAGGTCAGCAAGTTACGGACGATCTTCGCGGCGCGCTCGCTTTCGTGAAGGACTTTCTCCAAATCTTTGCGCACGCGTTCTTCGAGATTGCGGTTCTTGGACAGTAGCTGGGCGTAGCCCATGACGACGGCGAGCGGATTATTCAATTCGTGAGCGACGCCCGCCACCAGTTGTCCGAGGGCGGAAAGTTTCTCCGCCTGCCGCAGTTGCTGCTCCATCTTCTTGCGCGTGGTGATCTCACGGACGTTGATCTGGAGCACGGGCCGCTTGTGGCAATCGACCAATGTGACCGTTCCCTCGCACAAGATCTGGTCGCCGTCGCCCCGGGCGATCTGGATTTCGCCCGCGGCGTCGAAGAGCGCTTCCACCCGCTTTTTGTTTTCGAGCAGGCTCTCGCTCGGATCGGGAAGTCCGGGGCACAAATCCCGCAACGGGTGGCCCGCCAACTCGCTGGCCCTGATCAGGATCAACTCCTCGGCGGCGGGGTTGACCTCGGCGACCTGCAGGGTGGCGATGTCGATCAGCAGGATGGCGTCACAGGTGGAATCGAACAGTTGCTGGTATTTTTGCTCGGAGATGTTCAGTTCCTGCTCCAGCGCGCGGCGTTCGGCGGCCGCGTTGTTGCATTCCCGCTGGAGAGCGTCATCCTGGGCGCGCGCCCGCTCCAGCGTGTGCATGATCAGCCCCACCGCCACGCTGAACGCCAGCACGGCCGACACAATGTATTCCAACGCGGCGAGTGGAGGTTCGCTGGCGGTCACCCAGAAGAAGAGGCACTGATGCACGGACCAGAACGCCAGACTGATCGCGAGGACTTGTGCCCCGCGGCATCCCTTCCATCGTTTGACGTGAAGACCGGCTACGCCGAGGCATGCCAGGGCCAGCAGCACGAACGTCGGCGCATTGATCCAGACGTGATTGCCTGCCACCTCCCGAATCGCGTAGCTCCAGCCCAGCATCACCAGCGCTCCCAATCCAAGCTCCTGGTCGGATCGGGCGCGGCTTTCCAAATGTAGCGTCCCCCACACCATCAACAGGGCGCTGATCCCCACGCACGCGCGCCCCAACGTCGACAGAATGGCCAGCTCCGGCCGCTCATTCAACCCGAGCACCGTGGCCAAATACATCGAGTAGTACAACCACCCCACCGCCCAAAGACGGAAGCACGCCGATCGGGTGTGGAGATTCAAACAGGCAAGGACGACCACGACCATCCAGCAGCTCAACAACGCCAGGGCCAACGCCACCCGTAATCCATCGGGCGGAAAAACTGCGCTAACGAACGCGACGACGTTCGTCAATATACTCTCGATCATGCGTGCTTTCGTACGGCTTCGACACGTTTGGTCATAAGCCAGGCGAGTGTCATAACCCTCAGAAAGCACGAAACTTGCCACGGCATTCGGCAGCTCGAAAACGAAGCTACGGAGCCCGCCAAATGACCTGCCGGAGTCGAGCTTTTTTGTACAACTGTCGCAACCCCTTGATTATCAAAAAGTCGCGTCAACAATCGAACCTGCGTTGACGATCAGGCGGTCATTGTTATAATCCGCCCCGGAAAAATACATATGAACTTCCCCGTCACCACGTCTTCGGCTCTGTCTCAAAAGCAACCGGCTGCCGTGCTCTTTGCGTTCGAGAAAGAACGCGTCGATGGGCCCGCCGCCTTCAAGAACCTGCTTCGCGCCGTCGGCCCGAAAGAGTTTCGCGGCGCCGAGCGACAGCTTTGTCTGTTGCACACGGCCGGCAAACTCCCCGCTCACCGCGTTCTGCTGGTCGGCTTGGGCAACCGCGACGGGTACACTCCGGAAACCTTGCGCCGGGCGATGGGGCTGGCCACGAAGAAGCTTCGCGATCTCGGCATCGAACGCGCCGCGGTACAGGTGCCGGGCGACGCGGACGCTTCGGTGCGCGCAATTGTCGAGGCGGCGATCCTGGCGGCGTACCAATTTCGCCAGTTCAAAGACAGCGACGACGACGCTACCGAGCTGAAGACGTTCACTCTGTGCCTGCCCGCGCGTGCCGATTTGAAGGCGGCGAGAACAGCCGTGACGGAAGCGCAGATCGTCGCGGAAGCGACCAACTACGCCCGCGGGATCGGCAATTTGCCCGGCAACGTCGTCACCCCGCGCGTCATGGCCGACTACGCCCGTGCTCTGGCCGAAGAATCCGGTCTGGTGTGCACCGTTCTTGCCAGACAGGAACTTGAGAAGGGCGGGTTCGGCGGATTGCTGGCCGTGGGCGGCGGCAGCGCGAACGAGCCACACTTGATTGTCCTCGAATACTACGGCTCGAACGACGCCCCGACCATCGCCCTGGTCGGCAAGGCCATCACGTTTGATTCCGGCGGCATTTCGATTAAACCGTCCGACAAGATGGATGAGATGAAATTCGACAAGTGCGGCGGCGTGGCCGTGCTCGCCATCCTGAAGGCGGTCGCTCGGTTGAAACTGCCGCTCAACATCATCGGCGTCATTTCCTCGGCCGAGAACATGCCCAGCTCGACGAGCTATCGGCCGGGCGACATCGTGACCAGCTACCGCGGACCCGACCAACGCGGCGTCACGATCGAAGTGCTCAATACCGACGCCGAAGGACGCGTCGTGCTGGGCGACGCGCTGGCCTACGCTCGCGAACGGGGCGCGAAAACCATCATCGATTTCGCGACGCTGACGGGCGCGTGTGTCGTGGCGCTCGGCAATTTCGCCGCGGGACTGCTCGGCAATGACGATGCGCTGCAGGAGAAGATCCGCGCGTCGGCGGAGCGCACCGGCGACAAGGTATGGCCGTTGCCGTTGTGGCAGGAGTACAAGGACAAGATCAAGAGCGACGTGGCCGACATCAAGAATACCGGCGGCCGGTACGGCGGCGCAATCACAGCGGCGGCATTTCTGGCAAAGTATGTCGGTGATACGCCCTGGGCGCACCTGGACATCGCGGGCACGGCGTGGACAACCGAGGAACTTCCGTATCTGACAAAGGGGGCGACGGGCTTCGGTGTGCGGCTAGTGGTTGACCTGCTGCGCGGGTGGAGTTGACGCGCGGGACGAGGTGCGGCCTTTCCATGCGCCGACGACCAATATCACGAGGACGGCGACGCTGAGCAAAAAAAAGCCGACGACCAGCACATTTTCTTTAAACTTTCGGCTGGGTTGCATACAATCGACGCACGCAGTTTAGGCGAGCATTATGGCGAACACAATCACGCAGATCGACATTCCGGGCATCAAGAAACTCAAGAGCGGCAAGGTCCGCGAGGTCTTCGACCTCGGCGACTCGCTGCTGTTCGTGGCCACGGACCGCATCAGCGCGTTCGATGTGATCCTGCCGAACCCGATTCCCGAGAAGGGCCGTGTGCTGACCGCTCTGAGCGAATTCTGGTTCGGCAAAACGCGCCATATCGTCGAGAACCATTTCATCACCTCGGATCTTGCGGGGCAAACCTCTCGCCTGCCGAAGTCCGTGACGGCGGTGGCATCCAATCTGCAAGGCCGCGCGATGCTGGTGCGCAAATGCCAGCCGCTGCCGGTGGAATGCGTCGTGCGCGGATATCTGGCCGGCTCGGGATTGAAGGAGTACAAGCAATCGCGCACGGTCTGCGGCATCAAGCTGTCTGACGGACTGGTCGAATCCAGCCAGCTCCCCCACCCCATTTTTACGCCAGCGACCAAGGAAGAAACCGGGCACGACGAGAACATCGATTTCGAGCGCTGCGTGAAGATTCTCGGCAAATCGCTCGCCGAGAAGGTCCGCGACATCTCGCTGGCGCTGTACAGTTACGCCCGTGACTACGCCGCTACACGCGGGATCATCATTGCCGACACGAAATTCGAGTTCGGACTTTTGGAGTGCGCCGACTCGTCGGCGCTTTCGCAACGGCAAAGCGGTGACAAGTCACCGCAGTCCAAACTTGTGCTGATCGACGAGGCGCTGACGCCGGACAGTTCGCGGTTCTGGCCGGCGGACAGTTATGCGCCCGGCAAACCGCAGCCGAGCTTCGACAAACAATTCGTCCGCGACTACCTCGAAACCCTCGACTGGGACAAGACCCCGCCCGGCCCCGTCCTGCCCGATGCCGTCATCCGCAAAACCACCGAGAAATATGTGGAAGCCTTGAAGCGTCTGACGACGTAACCGTATCGATACGGCCGGGGTTACGGCCCGGTCCGGGTCCACAGCGCCGTCATTCAGATCACGTAGGGCACCAAGGCCGGCACGCGGCGGGCGTACGCTTCATACGATTCACCGAACTGCTCGCGCATCCATTTCTCTTCCAGCCTCAACTTGCGCCAGAATTCGGCGGAGACAAGCGCCAAGGCGAGCAGTCCGCGCCATTCGCCACGAGCAATCGCACAACCCAGGAACGCCAGCAGCAGGCCGGTGTAGATGGGGTGGCGCACGATCGCATACGGACCGCCGGTGACGAGTTCGTGTCCCTTCTTGACCGTCACCGCCTGGCTCCAATTGCTCCCCAAGTGACGGCGCGCCCAGATTGCAAACAGCAGACCCGCGGCCGTCACTCCTGCGCCGATCCAGAAACACAAGACGGGACGGGGAAGAAACCGCGCGTCGAGCAGCAGAACCGAAGTGTGTCGAGGCAAGAGCAGCGCGACCACGCCAACGATCACAACCAGTCGGATGAGCCGCGACGGCCCGGGTTCGCGGCGCTTGGTGGGTTTGACGTTGCGGGCCATCACCCACCAATACGCGCAGTAGGTAAGCCACATCACGGGGAAGAGATATTTGTAAGCAGACGACATCAACGGCGCTCCTCAACAGCGAGGGATGCTAGGCTGGCGCTTCGGGGCGTGTCAACCGCATCGTCAGTCATACGAATACCCGGCAAAGTAAATCCCTTCGGGCTTCCCCTGCCGGTACGTGACAACGTAGATCCCCTGGCCGCGGTCGATCCTGTCGATCAATTCCTCGGACTGCTCGACCATCTCACGCGTCGGCTGGTCGGTGCCGAATAGGCGTCTCAATTCCTCCTCCGGCACGGGCGACACCGCGCCGGAAGCCGGTGCGTCAGAAATCCGCTCCATGTCCAGGATGGACCGGGTGCCGGTGGCGTTGGTGTCGGCAATCCGGATCGCCTCGCGAATGCTCTTCGGCGGTTTCGGCTTCGAAGGCTGGCGACCGAAGACTCGGCCCCAGAAACCGGGCGAAATCAGGGAGGGCTGATGAAATCGGCCGGCGCGGAATTCCTGTTCACGCAATGCTTCGAGGCCCGCTCGGATATCCGCCTGATACGGCACGTGGTACGACCAGAATTCCGCTCCCATTATAGCGTTTCCTCGTCGTCTACGGTTCAAGATGGCTGGCGCGATGTACCGTTCGTGTTCGGATCGTCGCCGGGACGGACTCGATCATGCGGTTGTGGCCGCATCGACAGCCGCGCCGGCGGCAACGTGCGCTCATATTCAGCCAGATATTCATCCGTCGATTTCGCCGTACCCGTTACCCTGATCTCTCCCGCGAATCGATCGACAATGATCGGCGCGTTACCGACCAGGGAATACCGGAGGTCCCGACGCTTAATGAACTGCTTGCTCTGCCAGAAGAAGACCCAGCCGTATGGCTTGTCGCGGGTGGCCTCGGGCATCAGCGCCGCCTTTCCGCCCGAAATCAGCTCGACCCATGTTCGGGCGAGGATTTCAGCCTGCTCATACGTTAGCATCGTCGTCTCTCTCCAAACACACGATATCCCGCGCACTCCTCGATGAGTTTGGATGCTAGGCTGGCGCTCGGGGCGTGTCAACCGCGTTGTCGACGACGGACGGACCCGAGGACGAAATTGGTGTGGCGAAGTGGCGAAGCCTAGCAGCGCCAGGGTATTGGAGTGCTGCGGCGCTGGAGTACCGGGGCGAGCCACAGCTTCACACGGATCCGCCAGAGGCGGACAAGTGGGCACCGATGGTCAAAAGGAAATAGCCGGGTAACGACCGCAACCCCGATGGGGTGGGCCGGGCCGGGGACGCTCGCGCTACCCGCCCGGAGTCACAGGCGAGACGCCCGTTCAACATGACGGGCGGGACGCCCGCGCCACTACGGCGACGGGATGGACGGATTGGCGGCCTAGGGTTTCCGGTGACATCGTCATAACGATATTGCTTGTTTGACATACATCGCTGTTGTGATAGGCTGCGAGCCGTGAAGGTGGCAATAGCGTTCACAGTTCACCAATCACGGTTCGCGGTTAAACGACCAAGAGCATGAGCAAGAGCAGGAGAAAGAGGCTGGAGGAGGCCGACCAGAGCCAGCGCCAATAACACCGTTGCGCTTCGTTTCATGGGCACATCCTTTCGTTACGACAACGCAAATTATGGCCCGCGTGATCAGCGCGCAATCAGCCAAACGCTGAATTGAGTCTAGGAATCGGGCTGACCGCAGTCAATCGGCCGGCGGAGCGAGAAGGCGGGCTATCCCAAACACGTGGAGCGCAGGGCGCGCGCCGACGAAAGAGTTTGCGCTGCCCGTACCGTGCTACGGTGCGGTGACGCGCGCGGTGTGGGTGAAATTGGTGCCGGCGACGTTGTAGGCGGCGACCTCGTATCGATAGGTGGTGCCGGACTGCGCGGTGGTGTCGGTATAGCTGGTAGCGCCGCGGTCGACGCCGTCGATCACATCGAACGAGTCGGGCGAGCCGTCGGCTCTCTCGGCACGGAGGATAAAGAAGCCCTGCTCATTATGGGAGCGATTGGTCCAATTCAGGTCGATTGTTCCTGTCCCCACGGGCTTGGCAATCAGGTGGGCGGGTGCAGCGGGCGCGGCCACCAGTTGCGGGCCGATCTGCTGCAGGGCGGCGAGGTAGTCGACGCGGCCGCGACCGGCCCAGTTGGGGCCGCCATCGGGCGCGGTAACGGCGTCCTCGCCGAGACAGGTCGTCGTGTTCAGGATGACCGACACGATGGCATCGGGGCTGATCGAATCCGCGAGGCCCAATTCTTCCGCGCGGGACAGCAGCAGCGCCGTTTCGCCCGCGACCAACGGCGAGGAGAACGAGGTGCCATCGCCGATGAAATAGGTCGGGCTGCCGGCCTGGCCCATGCCGTTGTTCTGGTCGGTGACGCTGAGCACGGCGGTGCCGACGACATCAACCGCCGGCGCGACGACATCGACCGCTTTGGGACCAAATTCTGAGAAGCTGGCCCGCAGGCGCATGTTGGTGACGCTGCCACCGCTGAGGACGCTGCCGCTGCCGCTACCGCCAACGGAGATGACGTGAGGATACGAGGCGGGATAGCTGCGTTTGCTGGAGTTGTTGTTGCCGGCGGCGGCGACCATGATCACTCCGTGGGCGTGGGCATACTGGACGGCGTTGTAGAGGATGCGGGTCGGCACGAGGCTCCCGAAGCTCATGTTGATGATATTCGCGTGGTGATCGGCGGCGAACCGGATCGCTTCTGCAATGGCCGTTGCGGGCGCTCCACCGGAGTTCGTAAAGACTTTCAGCGGCATGATCCGGCTGCGCCAGCTCGCACCGACGATGCCCGTGCCATTATCGGACACCGCGGCCGCCACGCCGGCAACGAAGGTGCCGTGGAAGACATTGCCGTCTCCGCCGCCATCGCCGAGATCCGGATCGGGGTCGCTGTCATTGTCGTAAAAATCCCAGCCATTGATGTCGCCCGGGTAGCCGTTGGTGGCGTCGGCAGCGACGCTGGGGTTTACCCAAATGTTGGCGGCGAGGTCGGGGTGATTGGTCAGGACGCCCGTGTCGATGATGGCGATGACGATATTGGAGCCGCCGGTAGTGATGGTCCAGGCGGCTTCGGCGTTCAGATTCGAATCGCCGTCGAGCCCGTTGAAATACCAGCGCTGAAGTTCGGTGGATTCGCCCTGATACGACGCGTAGTATTGATCGTTGGGCGTGTCATTGATATAGTGCACCACGTTGGGCTCGGCGAAATCGACTTCCTGAAGCTTGGCGAGTTGCTCGGCGGCGGCCGGCACCGAGATGCCGCCCGGGAGCACAATGACGTACTCACCGTGGCGCACGTCGAGCGTTCGCAGGATCCGTCCGCCGAGTTCATCGACAATTTCATCCTGACGACGATGCGGAACCCCGCCGCGGAACCGCACGATCAACTGGCCCGGCACGTAGTTGGGCCGCCCGGAGTCATCCTGCGGCGGGATATCGCGGGCCGACGCGAACACGACCTGTTTGTCACCGACCGAACCGCCGTTGTCCGAGCCACCCCGTCCGTCGGCGAGCTCGTGACGCAATTCCAGGTTGGAATCCCGCTCGGACGATTTCTTCGCGCTCCCCATCAGGGCGTGTTGGAACCCATCGAAGGTCCAAAACGACGACGAGCGCCCATGCGGGACATTTTGGCCGAACCCGCGCCCGAGGAACAGGGCGAGCAGGAGTATGACCACGGACCCGCCGTAGACAATAATTCGGCGTATTACAAATGGGTTATAAAGGAATCCCACTGTTGCTCCAGTGTGTTGCGATTGATGTTCAACTGCGCCTCCAGCAATGTTTCCGGTTCCGCCCGCTCCAGCGCGGTAATCTGGCGGTAGGTGGAGACGTCGCGATACGACTTGATGTAATTGAAAAATTGGGGGCGGAGATTGTCCTGCATGAGCATGTAGACCAGCGCCCAGCTCTCGGCATAGGCCAGCTCGATGCGCCCCTTCTCCAGCACGAAGAAGCCGGATGGATTACGGTGGTTGAGCAAGGTCGTCAGCGACAGGAGTTGCCCCCCCCGACGCGCGCGGATCACGCGCTCGGCGAGGACGGAATGATAGTGCCCGATTTCCGTGGTCTCGCAGTACTCGGCCAGGCCTTCGGTCAGCCACGTCGGCTCCAGTCCGTACCGCGAATGAATGTGATACGCGTGAAATAACTGGTGGGCGCCCTCGTGGCGGACCAGACGTTCGTTCATCGACTTGGCTTCCGAGGTGACGCCGGAGCGGAGGGCGGCCAGCCGCGGTGCCGTCTCGGGCGAGTCCTGATACTTGCGGCCGCGTTCGTCGAGTCGTCCCTGGGCCTGGGCGTAACGGGTGGTGCTGAGTTGGTTCAGCAGTACGAGGCGGTTCTCCCCGGAGGAAAAGAAACCGGCGCTGTCGACGAATGATGGCGCCACGCGCTGGGCGTAGGCGCGGAAGGCGTCTTCGGACCCGAAGAGAACAACGTCTACGTCGCTCAGATCCTCTTCCCGGCGAATCAGCGTGCCAAAATGCCGCAGGAACTGTCCGCGCAGATCGGATAGAACGCCCAGGGTCTTCTCAACGTCCCCGTACGATTCATCCGTGACCAGTGTGTACGGGGGGGTCTTGACAAAGTGGAAGCGCGGAAACTCCGCGCTGAAGCGGACATCGCGCGGGCTGACCTCGGGCGCGGAAGGCGGCAGCATCTCCACGGTGGCCACGTCTGGCCACTGATAGGATTCGACAACATAGCCGGAATAGCCAAACCCCTCGCGAAATCGGATCGTGGACGGGGATTCGGAGACCAACCAGCCATCCAGGGTGCGGCCGTCCCGGAACTTGATTCGGTGCGTGGGCCGCTGCGCGGCAAGTTCGGCCTGGAGTTGGCGTTTGCGACCCATCTCCTCCGCCGAGAGGGGGCGACTCGCGTCTGTCTCTGCAGGAACAACGGCGACCTGCGGGGCTGATTCTGACGCCGTCGGAAGCGACGCGGAGTTATCGGTCGACACCACGGACAGGCCGCAACCGTTGAGCACGGCGATGGCCACCGGCATGATCCGGCGCGCCAGCGCTCCCCCTGTGGGCAATGCAAAGCCCGATGGTTCGTTCTTGGGGTGCATTACCCGATGCAAATAGCAGCAAATATGCCCGTGCCTGTCTGGGCGAAATCGGTGCCGCCCGCTTTTGCTGTTGACCGATTTGGCGCGCTTCTTTACATTTCAGCGTCGAGAGTTTTGTGGCTCGTCGGGATTGTGGAGCGCTCCCGCAGATGGCATGCATGAGTAATCGAACAGCAATATTAACTTTTTCAGTATCAGTCGCGTTTCTGATACCCGCCGTTCTCAGTTTTGCCCAGCTGGCTGCGCCCGTGACGGCTCCTCCATTCCACATCAAACAGATTTCCCAGTTGGCCGTCGCGCCGCCCGACTATCGGGCCATGTTCAACGGATCGGGCAACACGACCGTTCCGGCCAGCGATCGATGGTTGCGAATCGAGACCGTGTTTGACAGCACTCCGGATTGGGCGGACGACGTTCAATTGAAGTACTATGTGCTGCTCAACGATGGCCAGCAGACGCGGTTGTTCGTCGGCGACGTAACCTATGTGAACGTGGCCAAAGGCTTGGGGCACTTGTCAGCGATGTACATGCCTCCCAACACGCTGCAGCGGTACGGCAACGGGCACGCGCAGGTCGTTGGCGTTCAGTTGTTTTACAAGGGGCAACTGATTGACCAGGGCAGCACGCCGCCCACACCGGATCGGTGGTGGGAGCGTTACACGACAAGCGTGAGCGGTTTTCTGGTCACCCCCCAGCACACGCCGTGGTCGCTGGGGGCCTACAGCCGCTATGAGCAAGTCAAACCGAGCGCCGTAACCACGAGGTAAACGCGAACCGCACATGTTAGGCTCTGAACGAATTCTGGCGCTGGACATCGGCGCATCGACAATCAAGGTAGGGGAATTTCACGCGGCCAAAGGTCAGGCATTCCGGCTGGTGAATTTCAATTACGCGGAACTGGGCATTGACCCCGAACATGAGGAGAACCGTAAGGCACTGATCGTGTCCACCGTTCGCAACGTGATCCGGGAGCGAAACATCAAGGCCAGGAACGTCGTCTTCAGCGTCTCGGGACAGTCCGTGTTCACCCGCTTCGTCAAGCTGCCCCCGGTCGACGAATCCAAGGTCGCGCAGATCATCCAGTACGAGGCCCAGCAAAACGTCCCCTTCCCCATCGACGAGGTGATTTGGGACTATCAGTTGCTCGGGAACAATCCCCAGGGCGAGTTGGAGGTCGTCCTCCTGGCGATCAAGAGCGACATCATCGAGGAACTCACCGAGGGCGTGGAATCGTCGGGGTTGCGCACCGACATCGTCGACGTGGCGCCGATGGCGCTATACAACTCGGTGCGGTACAACTACGGCGACCTGGAAGGCTGTACCATGGTCGTCGATCTCGGGGCGCGGACCACGAACCTTCTGTTTCTGGAGCAGAACCGGGTGTTTTCCCGCTCCATCCCCATCGCCGGCAATGCGATCACGCAAAGCATCGCCTCGGAGTTCAACGTGCCGTTCCTCGAAGCCGATCACATGAAGAAGACGCACGGCTTCGTCGCGCTGGGAGGCGCTTACGAAGAGCCGGAGAATGAGACGCAGGCCCGCGTCAGCAAAATCATCCGCAACGTGATGACCCGCCTGCACGCCGAAATCGCGCGCTCGATCAACTTTTACAAGGGCCAACAGGGGGGCAACCCGCCCGCGCGGGTCCTGCTCTCGGGCGGCACCTCGATCATCCCGTACACAGACCGGTTCTTCAAGGAGAAAATCCAGACGGATATCGAGTACTTCAATCCGTTCCGCAACGTCGAGATCGACGCGGCCGTGTCACGGGAAGAACTGGCGCGATGCGCGCACTTCTTTGGCGAAGTGGTCGGGCTTGGGCTGCGCAAACACGCCGAATGCCCGATTGAGGTGAATCTCCTTCCGCGATCGGCGCGGCGCCGCGAGTTGATGCAACAACAGCGGCCGTATCTGGCCGGGGCCGCTGTTTGCGCCCTGCTGATTCCGCTCTGCTGGCTCGGGTACGCGAGGAAGACTGTGGTCATCAAGACCGCTCACCTCAGCGAACTGACCGACAAGGTGAACAATCTCACCGATCTGAGCCAGCGTCTCAGCACGCAGCAAAACCAACTTACGGATCTTCAAACGAAAGCCGGCCAGATTGTCTCGCTGATCCACCAACGGTCTCTCTGGCCCGAGCTGCTTCAGGATCTGTCGACCAGGCTCAGCTCCAATGTCTGGATCGTCTCGTTCACCCCGGATTCGGAGGTCCCCCCCGTTTCCGCGTCCTCTGCGCCACCAGCGCAAGCGCCGTCGATAGGGCGTGCGCGCGGCGAAGATGCGGAACCCCCTCCGCCTCCCCCAAGCAATCCGGGTCCCGGGGGTGCTCCCTCGGGCGCGAATATCAACGAGATCCGTATCGAGGGGGCCGGAATCCACTCGACCGACAACCCCAAACAGGATTTTCAATTGGTCGATGAATTTGCCAAGAACCTGCGCGAGTCACCGTTCTACGACAAAGCCGCCGTGGTCATTGATGTGCCACCCAACCCGACCTTGCAGGCGAAGACATTTACCTTCACCATCCGCGCGAAACTGTCCAAGCCGATTGTCATGTAACGTCCTATGAATCTGAATCTCAAATGGCTGAAACAACATGTGCTCGCGGTGGGATTCATCGCGGCCTTTGTGATCGTCCTCGGCATCCTCGTCTGGCTCCAGCAGGCTGCCGCCTCAAAGCGCGCCGAGATCGACGGAAGCCTGCAAGAGGCGCAATCGAATTACGAACACCTGCTCCAGCAGAAGCCCACCCCCACGCGCGAAGTCATCGACGTGATCCGGCAGGACCGCGAGCAACTGGCCCAATTGTACGGGCAACTCCTGAGCAATGTGACCCACACCATTGAAGCCTCGTCCGATATGCGTCCGGTCGATTTCCTTCAATTGATGGCCGCCTCCTTCGCCGGTCTGCATCAGGCGGCCAGCGCCGCCAACGTCAAGGTTCCGGACGGCTTCGCGTTTGGATTTGACCGATATGCGGGGCCCGTCCCCACGATCCCCGCCAGGGGTCTTTCCCCGGACGAGACGAAGCGCACCCTGACGCTCTTGGTCAAACAACTGAATGCCATCGATCAGATCAGCCTGCTGCTGATCTCCAACCGCGTCCACGAAATCAATCTCGTGCGCCGCGCGGAAGTCGAGCCGGGGGGAATGGGAAGCCCGGGCGAACCGCTGGAGCCCGCGATGAAGATCGACCCCAACGCGCTGTACCAGGTCCTTCCATTTGAATTCCAGTTCAAATGCTCCGGCGACGCCTTGCGCGACGTCCTCAACAGCCTGGCCAGGGCTGATTTGTTCTTTGCCGTGCGGAAGATCCAGGTCACCGGCCCGGCGCCCGCGACGGAAAAGACGGTGTTGGCTCCGTCTCCTCTGGGGCCTGTCGCCGCGGCTGCCGAGTCCTCCAAAAACGATCTGACCGTCACCATGCGCATTGACCTGATCGAATTCCCGGCCCCGAAACCTGCCAAGAAGGGGGCAAGCGCCTGAACGACATGGCCCCGCGACCGAAATAAACAATCATGGACTTCCTGAAGAGACACTACGAAAAGATTCTACTGGCCGTGGCGCTGCTGGCGTTGATCGCCTCCGCGGTCTACCTGGCGTTGTCCGTCAGTCAGGTCAGCAACGAGAGCCCGATGGCGCGCAGCGGTCCCCGCGTTGGCACCAACCCGCATATCAACCTGACGACGTATTCCAACGCCATCGCCCTGCTGGCCGAGCCGGCGTCGTGGACCAACGGGAACCCGTTTTTGGGTCCCGACATGCAGATTACCCAGCCGCCTCCTACCAATACCGGTACCGGCACATCGGTTGAGTCTCCCATCGTCCTGCTCAGCCTGGTTCGCAAGCCGTTCAAGCTGCTGTTCAAGACGTATTCGTTCGATCCCAGCCGCGGCGGCTACAATTTCCAGATCAATTTCCAGTTCCGCGCGCGCACGTTCTTCATCTCGTCCGTCGGCGACGTCGTCAAGGATCACTTTGAGGACACCGGCTACAAGATCGTCAACTTCGAAAAGAAATCCGCGATGGTTGACGACCCGACGATCAACGGGAAACGCGAAAAGGACGTCTCGGAACTCACGGTGCAGCACGAGGGCAATCCCCCTGTCGTGCTCGTCCTCAACAAGGAAAGTGAGGACCAGGAGCCGGTGGCCCAGGTGCGTTGTACCGCCGACGGGCTCACGGGCGAGTACCGCCGCGGGCAGACTTTCAAGTGTGGCACCAACACCTACAAGGTGATTGACATTGACATGAATCTGAAACAGATGCTAATCCTTGACACACAAACACAGAAGGAGCAGCCGCCCATCAAGTCCCGGCAGTAGTTGAGCCAGCAAGGGAGGCTCAAATGTGTGGGATTGTGTTGGCATCCGGGGGGATGTGCACGAAGCCTCTGGCGAGTCGTGAACGGAACGGAGAATCGTCATATGAGAAGAATCGTATTGGTACTACTCACCAGCAGCGCCTGCGTTTTCGCAGCCTCGAACCTGCCGGCCGCGCCCGCTGACCCTTCCTCTTCACCCTCGTCCGGCGCGGCACAAGCCGCTCGCGAAGAGCTGGTGCGCCGCCAGGAGGCCCAGGTCGCAGCCGAAAAACTGATCGCGCGAGGTGAAAGCCTGTTTTATGCGGGAAAGTACCAGGACGCCATCGCCCAGCTCGAGCAGGGCATCAAGCTTCTTCCGCGCGCCCCCGCAACCGAAGTGGATTACAATCGCGCCCTGCACGGTTTGACCGACTCCTACGCCCGGCTCGCCGACGCGGCCCTGCAAAGCGGTGACATCGACAAGGCCCGCACCCTCGCCAGCAAGGCGCTGGACTACGATCCGGACAACGGCGCGGCGAAAGCGATCCTCAAAAAGGTGAAGGAAGCCAACTCCCAAAAGACCGTCACCAACCCGACCGGAGCCTCGTTGAATGAGACGCCCGAGTTTGTCGCCAAGAAGGACGAGATCAAGAAGCTGTTCCGCGAGGGAAGGATTCTCATGAATTCCGGGCAGTACGACGAAGCCGAGGCCCGTTTTCAGCAAATCATGGTTCTGGATCCGTACAACGCGGACGCCATTGCGTTGATGAGGACGCTGAACAAACAGCGAATGGATTACGCCGAGGGCTCCCAGGCCGAGACCCGACTGCATCGGTTGTGGGAAGTGTCCGACCGCTGGACGCCGCCGATCAGCACTCCGGTTCAGCCGCCCAAACCCGAGGAAGTGCCCAGTCCGATCGCCCGCGACGCGCTCCGCCAGCAGAGCATCATCAAGAAGCTCAATGACATCATCATCCCCGAAGTCAACTATCGCGAGGCGGTCGTCAGCGACGTCATCACGTTCTTGAGCGAAGAGAGCCGCACGCTCGACCCGGAGAAGGTGGGCGTCAACATCGTGTTGAGCAGCGGCATCGGGACGCCCGCGGTCAAGCCGACAACGACGGCGGCAACGCCTCCGACTCCGGCTCCGACCGGGGCCGAAGCGACTCCGACAACCACGCCCGCCCCCGCGCCCAGCGAGACGAGCGAGACCTTCGGAGCGAAGATCACCCTGTCGCTGCGCAACGTTCCGTTGATCGACGCGCTGAAGTACGTGACAACGCTTGCCGGTTTGAAGTATCGCGTCGAGCCCAGCGCGGTGATCGTGCTGCCGTTGGATGCTCCCGAGGGCGAAATGATCACCCGTTCCTATCCGGTGACGCCCGGCGTGTTCCAGGTGCCGGGAGGCAACGCCCTGGCGGCGGCTACCGCCGCCAACCAGACTCCCCAAGGGGCCATCGGATCGTATCGCTCCCTCGGCGGAGCAAACCCGATTGTCCCTCAGACCAATGATGTTTTGGACGCCTTCCGTAACGCGGGTGTCCCCTTCCCTCCGGGCTCGAGCCTTGTGTATAACCCGCGCAGCAGCACCATCATCATCCGGAACACACCGGAGAACCTGGAGATCTTCGAGCGCGTGCTGGCGGCCTACAACATCGTGCCGACCCAGATTGAGATTGAGGCCCGGTTCGTCCAGATTTCCCAGAACGACCTCGATGAACTCGGCTTCGATTGGCAACTGGGCACGAAGACATTGGGGAGCTTTGACGTCACTGGCGGCACGGGAGCCGAATCGTTTCCACCGGGCAGTGGAGCCGCATCGAGCGCATCGTATGATATCACCACTGGTCTTCGCGGCGCCAACACCATCCAGGGGAACGCCATCGACGCCCTCCTGGCGGCCAACGGTTTTGGCACCACCACCCCGATCGGCGGCCAGCTCGCGACCATCCGGGGTATCCTGACAAACCCGCAGTTCCAGCTCCTGATCAATGCCCTGGCCCAGAAGGAAAGCACCGATACGCTCTCGGCCCCCAAGGTGACCACCGTCAGCGGCCAACAGGCCCAGATTCGTTCCGTTCAGGAGTTCATTTACCCGACGACATGGGCACAGCCCACGGCAACTTCGTCCGGCGGCGGTGTCAACGGAGGCGGGGCGGTCGCTGTGACGCCGTCAATCCCAAGCTCGTTCCAGACTCGCGAAGTCGGTGTTCTTCTCAATGTGACGCCGGAAGTTGGCGCGGACGGCTACACGATCAACCTGACGCTGGCGCCTGAAGTCTCGCAATTCCTCGGCTTTATCAATTACGGCAGCCCCATCGGTCTTTCGGCTGGCAATAACGTCGTCACCACGTTTAACGACATCAAGGAGCCTCTGTTCGCCAGCGAGAACCTTACGACCAGCGTGGTCATTTGGGATGGCCAAACGGTCGTCCTCGGAGGCCTGATCACGGAGCAATTGACCCAGGTCGATGACAAGGTCCCGTTCCTTGGCGACTTGCCGCTGGTCGGCCGCCTCTTCCAGTCGAAGGTGACCCAGCGCTCCAAACTCAACCTGCTGGTCTTTGTCACGGCGCGCCTGATCGATCCCGCCGGGAATCCGGTTCATCGACTTCCCGTCGCATCGTTGGGGCGGTACTAGGCAGAGCCGTTTTCAATAAACGTGGTTTGTTTTCTCCGCTCAGCGTGCTACGCTGACGGCGATGGCCGATTCTACCGTACTGCTTTATGATGCGTACTCCCTGATCTATCGGGCGTTTTACGCCATTCGGTCCCTTTCGGCCCCGGACGGCCAGCCGGTCAACGCCGTTTACGGATTGGCCAAAATGCTCCAGAAAATGCTGGCCGATCATACGCCCTCCCATCACGCGGTCGCTTTCGACCTTGGCCCGCCCCAGAAGCGTCTGGACCTCCTGCCATCCTACAAGGCACAGCGGCCGCCGACGCCTCCCGACTTGGACCGTCAGCTTCCCGTCATTCGTCAGATGTTGCACGCCATGCGCGTTCCCGTTGTCGAGATCGAGCGGCAGGAAGCCGACGACATCATCGCCACCCTCGCCGTGTCCGCTGCCAATGGCGGTCACCGGGTTCTGATCGCGAGTAACGACAAAGACTTTATGCAGATCGTCAGTCCGCGCATCTGCCTTCTTCGCCCCAACGGCAAGGAGAGCGCCGTGATTGATCCCGAGGGTGTGCGGAAACGCTACGGCGTCGGGCCGGAGCAAATGGTCGACTTTCTCACTCTGGTCGGAGACACCGTGGACAATATTCCCGGCGTCCCGGGGATTGGCGAAAAGACGGCGGCCCAACTCCTTCAGCAGTACGGCACCCTGGACAATCTGCTGGGTCACGGCTCCGTGTTGGCGAGGCCGAAACTACGCGCCAGCCTCGCCGTCTCGATCGAATCCCTCGCGACAAACCGTCAGCTCGTCACACTACAGACCGATCTGAGTCTTCCCGTGACTGTCGAAGACCTGATCGTGCGACCGCCCGACGCGGTTTTGCTGGCCACGGTCTACCGTTCCTGCGGTTTCAAATCCCTCCTGGCCCGGTTGGAGAGCGCTCCTCCGCAGACGGAGCCGGATTTGTTTGCGTCATCGTAGCGCGGTGTACGCCCCTCAACGCAACGCCCGCTCCGCCCTCCTCGGCGACGGCCATTTCTAGCCGCTCAGCTTCGTGATGACGTTGATCAAGGGCAGAAACATCGCGATGACAATCGTGCCGACGCAGACCGCCAACACGACGATCATGATGGGCTCCAGCAGCGACGTGATCGCCCCGACGGCATTATCGACTTCATCGTCGTAGACGTCCGCGATCTTCATCAACATGTCCGGCAGAGCGCCGGTTTCCTCGCCGACATCGACCATGCTGATGACCATCGGTGGGAAGACTCCGGATGCTTCCAAGGGCTGGACGATGCGTTCGCCCTCCTTGACCGAATCGTGAATCTGGGAAACCGCCTTGGCAATGACCGCGTTCCCCGACGTCTCGCGCACGATATTCAAGGCCTGCAGAATGGGGACGCCACTGGCAATCAGCGTGCCGAGCGTGCGCGTGAATCGAGCAATGCCCACCTTGCGGATCAATTGCCCGAAGACCGGGGCATTCAGCTTGAGCTTGTCTATGTAGAAGCGTCCCTTGGCGGTCTTTCCAATCAATTTGAGGGCGATCCACAGACCGACAAGGCACCCGGCGACCAGCAGAAACTGGTCCTTGACCAGATGGCTGCAGTACAGCACAAACTGGGTTAGCTGCGGCAGTTGCTCGCCTTCCAACAGGTCCGAGAAAATCTCCTGGAACTTGGGGATGACCACGATCATCAGGAAGGTGACAATCGTCATCGCCACGCCGATGACCACCGTCGGGTACACCATGGCCGAAATCACCTTGCTCTTGATCCGTTGGGCCTTCTCCTGAAAGTCCGCCAGGCGCGACAGCGTGACATCCAGCACGCCGCCGGCCTCGCCCGCCCGGACCATGTTCACATACAGCCGGTTGAACACCTTCGGATGCTGCGCGAGGGCTTCACTGAATGTGCTGCCCCCCTCCACGCTCTCCGCCAATTGCTGGAGCGTGCGCTTCAAGGTCGGATTCTTCTCTCCTTTGCGGAGCACGTCCAAACCGCGCAACAGCGGCAAGCCCGCGTCGATCAGCGTCGCCAGCTGCCGGGTAAACGCCGTCAGGATCTTCGACTTGACCTTGCCGGACTTGAAAAACTTCAGGTCGAGCGAGCCCAGCCCCTTTTTTGCCGGCGCCTTTGCTCCCGGGGCCGCCGTGGGTGCCGCGGGCTTCGCGCCCTTCTTCGTGGCCGCCTTGTCCGCCTCGGCGACATTGGTCGGGAAATACCCCATCTCACGAATTCGGCTGACCGCTGAGGTGGTATTCTCGCTCTCCAACACGCCGCTGACTTCCTTGCCTCGCGTGTCCAGGGCTACATAGTTGAATTTCGGCATGGCGATCCTCCGCGCCTGTCACCCACGACCGGGTGGGCAACGGCGTCGTTACGTGTACTTGAGCACCTCTTCCACGGTCGTCTCCCCATCGAGAATACTGCGAATTCCGTCCTCGCGCAACGTTCTCATTCCCAATTCCAGCGCCCGTCCTCGCAGCACACTCGATGGCGCACGCATATTGACCAACTCGCGGATCGGCTCCGAAATAATGAGCAACTCGAACAATCCTTTCCGACCATGATACCCGGTTTCGTTGCACTCCAGACAACCTTTCCCGAAATAGAACGGACGACCGGCAACGTCGTCTTTTGTCAGGCCCAACTGCGTCAGAACCGTGTCGCTCGGTTCGTAGGCCACACGGCATTTCTTGCACACGACGCGCACCAGGCGTTGCGCCAGCACCGCCTGCAACGTCGAACTGATCAGGAACGGCTCCACCCCCATGTCAATCATGCGGGTGACGGCTCCCGGGGAATCGTTTGTGTGCAGTGTCGTAAACACCAGGTGACCCGTGAGCGAGGCTTGAATGGAAATCTGCGCGGTTTCCAGATCGCGCATTTCGCCCACCATGATGATGTCCGGGTCCTGGCGCAGAAACGAGCGGAGCGCGCGGGCAAAGGTCAGCCCGATCGATTCGTTGATCGGTACCTGCATGATACCCTCGATATCGTACTCCACGGGGTCCTCGGCCGTGAGCAGCTTCATATCGATCGTGTTGATCCGCTTGAGGCAGGAATACAGCGTGGTGGTCTTGCCCGAGCCGGTGGGGCCCGTCACGATGAAAATGCCGTTCGGCACCTTGATGACTTCCCGCGCCTTGTCGTAGATCTCCGTCGGCATTCCCAGACTCTCCATCTCCAGGTTCACCACCGACCGGTCCAATACGCGCAACACCACCGATTCCCCGAATTGCGTCGGCAGCGTCGACACGCGCAGGTCGATCTGTTTGCCCCCGATATTCAGCTGGATGCGACCGTCCTGGGGCAACCGCCGCTCGGCAATATTCAGGTTCGACATGACCTTGACGCGCGAGATGATCGGCAATGCCAGATGCTTTGGCGGCGGCGCCATTTCATACAGCGCGCCATCGACGCGGTAGCGGATCTTGAATTCGTCCTCAAACGGCTCGAAATGGATGTCACTGGCGCGATCTTGAATCGCCTTGAGCATGATGACGTTGACAAACTTCACGATCGGCGCCTGGCTGGCCAGCTCCTCCAACGCCGCCGTGCCACCGGTCTTGGTCGCCGTCTCAACGGCCTCCGCCGACGTGAGCTGATCCTCCATGTCCGTGAGGACGTCCTTGAGCGATTCACTGTCTTCGGCAAAGTACCGCTGGATCGCCGCCTCGATCTGCTTGGCGGGAGCCACGGCGACCTGCACGTCCTTGCCCAGAATGAAGGACAGCTCGCCGACAACCTGGGGATTGTACGGGTCCATCACCGCGACCGTGACCGCGTTCCCATTGATGGACACCGGCACCGCGCCGTACATGCGGGC
Organism: Verrucomicrobiia bacterium; assembly: GCA_035541135.1. GTDB lineage: Bacteria > Verrucomicrobiota > Verrucomicrobiia > Palsa-1439 > Palsa-1439 > Palsa-1439. The sequence continues at coordinate 18,172 of DATKNW010000080.1, read as the reverse complement.
CACGCTCGGAGGAATCGACCGCAGGACCGCCTGTTCCAGATCAATGTCGTCGAGATTCAGATACTCCAGATTCAGATGTTCCGCCACGGCGCGGAGCAATTGCTCCTCCGTAATCAGCCCGAAATCGACCATGACCTGCGAAAGTGATTTGCCCGTCCGCTCGTGCTCTTCCTCAATCTCGCGGAATTGCTCCGGAGTCAGCAGGTTGCGCTCGCGCACCAGCTCGGCCAGGACCGCTTTCTCACCTTCAAACATGATTTACCGTCGGCCTCCCTCTCCCTGCAGTTTTGCGACGATTGACGCCGGGTCCTGCGCGATGGTGATCAAGTCTCCGTAACTGATCAACCCCCGCTCGTACAGGGCCATCAAATTGGAGTCCAGCGTTACCATGCCGTACTTCGCTCCCGTCTGAATGTCCGAGGTGATGCGGAATGTCTTGTTGTCGCGAATCAGCGCCTGGATCGATGGCGTGGAAATCATGATCTCGAAACACGCCACCCGCCCTTTTCCATCGGCCCGCACCAGCAGTACCTGCGAAATTACCGCCAGGATGGACGAGGCCAATTGTGTGCGAATCTGCTCCTGCTGATCCGTCGGGAACGCATCCACGATACGGTCGACCGTTCGTGCGGCGCCGGTTGTGTGCAACGTCGCGAACACGAGGTGCCCGGTCTCCGCCGCGGTAATCGCCGCTTCCATCGTTTCCAGGTCGCGCATTTCGCCGACGAGAATGCAATCGGGGTCCTGGCGCAACCCGCGGCGCAAGGCTTCCGCAAAATCGGGGACGTCCACGCCGACTTCGCGCTGCGTGACGATGCTCTTCTTGTGCGGATGGTAATACTCAATCGGGTCTTCGACCGTAATGATGTGGCAATCTTCCTCCTGGTTGATGATGTCAATCATCGACGCCAACGTGGTCGTCTTCCCGGACCCCGTCGGGCCCGTCACGAGGACCAGGCCGCGGGGACGAAACAGCAGGTCCTTTACGGACGGCGGCAACCCGATCTGTTCCAGGGTCATCAACTTGTTGGGGATCTGGCGCAGCACAACGCCGTAGTTGCCGCGTTCCTTGAACACGCTGACACGGAACCGCGCCATGTCGCCGTAGGCAAACCCAAAGTCGGTGCCGCCCTGCTCGCGGACCTTCTGGATGTGGGACTCGGACGTGATCGCCTTCATCAGGTTTTCCGTGTCCTCCGCGCTCAGCACGGGCAGGTCCATGTGGATCAGGCGGCCGTGCAGACGAATTACCGGCGGCACGCCCACGCGAATATGCAAGTCCGACCCGCCCTCGTCCACCACCACCTGCAACAGATCTTCCATTTGCACCGACATAATCTGACTATCTCCGTTCGCTTGTATGCCTGACGATCATTTTCCCGCTACGCCTCATCACCCTGGGTAATCGAAATGACTTCCTCGGGCGTCGTGATCCCCGCCATGATCTTGCGCACGCCGTCCTCGCGCAATGTTCGCATCCCCAACTCGCGGGCCCGCGCCCGAATCACATTCGCGGGCACCTTCTCGTAAATCAGCCGACGAACCTCGTCGTCCACACGGAAAATCTCGTAGATACCCATCCGGCCGCGGTACCCCGTGCGGGAACATTCGTTGCAGCCGGCGCCCTTGATGATGGTCGCGTTCTTCATCTCGTCCGGATTCAGCTTCAATGTCTCCATCTCATAATCGTTCGGCGTATACGGCTGCTGGCACTTCCGGCACACTTTGCGAATCAGCCGTTGGGCCATGATCGCCTTCACCGCGGACGCCACGAGGAACGGCTTCACGCCCATGTCGACAATGCGCGTTACCGCCGAGGGCGCGTCGTTGGTGTGCAACGTCGAGAACACCAAATGTCCCGTCAGCGCCGCCTGGACGGCGATGTTCGCGGTTTCCAGGTCGCGGATCTCACCAATCATGATGATGTTCGGCGCCTGGCGAAGGATCGACCGCAGAGCCGCAGCAAACGTCAGGTTGATGTCCGCATTGACCTGCACCTGATTGATGCCGCCCAACTGATACTCAACGGGGTCCTCGACCGTGATGATCTTGCGGTCGGGTTTATTGATGTCGTTCAAGCAGGCGTACAACGTCGTGGTTTTGCCCGATCCCGTGGGACCCGTGACCAGGAACACGCCGTCCGGCATGTTGATGATCTTGGCCATCGTCGCCTGGTCATCCGTGAAGAAACCCAGGTCGCCCAGCCCGAGCAGCAGGCTGCTCTTGTCCAGAATACGCATGACGATGCTCTCGCCATGGTTCGTCGGCAGGCATGACACGCGCAAATCGAGAACCTTCCCCATCACCGGCAACTGAATACGACCATCCTGCGGCACGCGCTTCTCGGCGATGCTCATATTGGACATGATCTTCAGCCGGCTGATGATCGCAGCCTGCAGCCGTTTCGGTGGGTTGTCCACTTCATGGAGCACGCCGTCAATCCGGTACCGCACCCGCAGCCGTTTCTCCAGCGGCTCGATGTGAATGTCACTGGCGCGGTTGCGGTAGGCCTCCATGATGACCAACCCGACGAGTTTGATGATCGGCGCGTCCGCCTCGGTCTCGGCGGTTTCGTCGATCTTGGTCTCGGTGGCCTTGTCGCCGGTGATGCCGAGATCGATTTCCCCCTCGGTGATATCCTGCAGCATGTTCTCGACGGTATCGCCCTCGCTCCCGTAATAGCGCTTGATCGAATCTTCGATGTCGTTTTTGGCGGCGACGACCGGCTCAACGTTCATGTGAAGCAGGTACCGCAAGCTGTCCACCGTGTCGACGTCCAGCGGATCGCTGATGGCCACCGTCAGCGTGTTGTCGTGCTTGTAGATGGGAACAACCTTGTAGCGGCGGGCCACGTGCCGGGGGACAAGTGCCAGGACATCATCGGGGACGCGGTACTCGGCCAGGTTGATGGTGTCCATCCCGAACTGGCTGGCCAACGCCTTGGACACATCCATGTGCGTGATCCGGCCCATGTCGATCAGCGAGTCAACAAGCCCCACCTGCGCCGATGGATCCGACTTCGCGCGCTCCTTCGCTTTGAGGATATCTTCGTGCGTGATAAGGCCGAGATCCCGCAGAATCTCTACGATATATTCATCTTGAGCCGGCATTTGTCTCGCTTGATCGCGTCCGTCTATTCCACATTACCGTCTGCGCTTCTAGCAGTCAAGAAGTCAGGGCACACCCTTGCCTCGTTACGGACCGCCGGGGGTTCCCCCGCCCTTCAGCTTGCGCAGCAGGATTTCTCCCACCAATTGCGGGTTCGCCTTCCCCTTGCTCAGCTTCATGACCTGCCCTTTCAGAAAATTGATCGCCGCCTCGTTGCCGGCGCGGAAGTCCGCCACGGATTTTGGATTGCTGGCAATCGCCTGCTCCACAAACCCTTCCAGCGCGCCTGTGTCACTGACCTGAACCAGCCCCTTTTCCCGCACGATCTCTGATGGGCGCTTCCCGCTGGCAAACATCTCGATGAACACCTCTTTGCCAATCTTGCCGCTGATCTGGTTGCCGTCGATCAGGGCCACCAACTCGGCCAGACCCGCGGGCTTGATCGGACACTCCACAATGCTCACCTTCGCCTCGCCCAGCTTGCCCAGAAGCTCCGTCATGACCCAGTTCGCAATCGCCTTGGGATTCTTCGAGCCGCCCGCCGCCTGTTCGTAGAATGCCGCCAGGGCCGCATCCGCGACCAGCACGCCCGCGTCGTATTCGGGCAGGCCGTATTGTTTCACAAACCGCTGGCGTTTGGCTTCGGGCAATTCCGGCAACCGTTTTCGCACGTCGGCAATCATCTCGTCGCTGACCACGACCGGCATCAGGTCCGGCTCCGGGAAATAGCGGTAATCATGCGCATATTCCTTGGTCCGCATCACCGATGTCCGCCCCGTCTCGTCGTCCCAGCGCCGTGTTTCCTGGGACACTTTCTCGCCTTTTTGCAGCGCCGCGGTCTGCCGCTGGATCTCGTAGGCCAGCGCGCGGCGCACCCCCGAGATCGTGTTCATGTTCTTGATCTCGACCTTCTCGCCGAACTCCTTCTGGCCCACCGGGCGCACCGACACATTCGAGTCGCAGCGGAGCTGCCCCTTCTCCATGTCGCAATCGCTCACGTCGCCGCTCATGAGGATTTCCTTGAGCGCCGTGAGATAGGCAAACGCTTCGTCCGCCGACCGCATATCGGGCTCGCTGACGATCTCCATCAACGGCGTGCCGGCGCGATTGAAATCCACCCCGCTCGTCGTTTCAAAGTGGAAATTCTTCGCCACGTCCTCTTCCAGATGCGCCCGCGTGACGCCAATTTTCTTGGTCTGGCCGCCATCGAGTTTGATCTCGACGGCGCCATGCACGCACAGCGGCAGGTCGTACTGCGAAATCTGGTAGTTCTTGGGCATATCGGGATAGAAGTAATTCTTCCGGTCCCACTTGCTCAACCGCGTAATCTCGCTCCCGATCATTAGACCCGTCAGGATCGTCTTCCTCACGGCTTCCTCGTTCATTACCGGCAACACCCCCGGGTAGCCCAGGCAGACGGGGCAGACGTGCGTGTTCGGCTCCGCGCCAAACTCCGTCGCGCAGCCGCAGAACATCTTGCTCCTGGTCTTGAGCTGCACATGCACTTCCAAACCGATGACCGCTTCGTATTGCATTCGTTCTGTAGCCGCGAAACTGTTTCGCGGCGTCCATGTTAACCGCGAATACGATTCGCGGCTACAATCTCCTCACAGTTTTGGTCTCTCCTTGTGCCATTCGGTGGACTGCTCGTAGGCATGGGCCACGCGCAGGATCGTATCTTCACCCAACGGTTTGCCGAGCACCTGCAACCCAATGGGCAGACGCGGGCTCTTGGTGAACCCGCAAGGCAGACTCACACCGCAGACGCCGCCGAGATTCGCGCTGATCGTGAAAATATCGCTCAGGTACATCTTGAGCGGGTCGTCCGTCTTCTCGCCAATACGAAACGCCGCTTCCGGCGAGGTCGGCGTGACGATGACATCGCATTTCTCAAAGGCCTTCTCGAAATCCTGGCGGATGAGCGTCCGCACCTTCTGGGCGCGCAGATAATACGCGTCGTAGTAGCCCGCGCTCAGGGCGTATGTGCCGAGAATGATCCGCCGCTTCACCTCCGGCCCGAAACCGGCCCCGCGCGTCTTGCCGTACATATCGATCACATCCTCGCCCGTGACACGCGCGCCATAGCGCACGCCGTCGAACCGCGCCAGGTTCGCGCTGGCCTCGGCGGTTGCGATCAAATAATACACGGCCACCGCGTAATCCGTGTGCGGCAGGGAAATCTCCACGACCTCCGCGCCCAACCCCTGCAACTGTTGGATCGCTGCCCGCACCGCCGCTTCGATCTCGCGATCCATCCCGTCGATAAAATACTCTCTGGGCAAACCGATGCGCAGACCTTTGACGCCCTTTCCCAGCGATGCGGTGTAATCCGGCACGGGATCCGGCACGCTCGTCGAGTCTTTGGGGTCATGGCCGGCGAGCACACGCATCATCAACGCGCAGTCGGCCGCCGTCTTGGTAAAGGGGCCGATCTGATCGAGAGACGAGGCAAACGCGACCAGGCCGTAGCGTGAGACGCGTCCATACGAGGGCTTCAATCCCACGCACCCGCACAGCGCGGCCGGCTGTCGAATCGAGCCGCCGGTATCGCTTCCCAGCGCCGCAAACGCCTCATCACCAGCGACGGCCGCTGCGCTTCCGCCACTGGAACCGCCGGGGATGCGTTCCAAATCCCACGGGTTGTGCGTGATTCCCCAGCTCGAATTCTCCGTCGAACTGCCCATGGCGAACTCATCCATGTTCGTCCGTCCGAGGAGAACCGCCCCGGCGTCGCGTAGCCGTCGGATCACAAATGCATCGTAGACCGACGTGTGCCCCTTCAAGATCTTCGAGCCGCACGTGCACGGCTGACCCTCGACGTTGATCAAGTCCTTGATGGCGATGGGCACGCCGCCGAGAGCTTTGCTGTCTGGCGGCGCAGGCGTCCCTGCCTGCGGTCGTCTGGCAACGCCACTGCGGTCGATGGCGTCGGCCTGGGCCAGTGCATCCTCGGCATTGAGCCACAAATACGCCTTCAATTTGCCGTCAATCGCCGCGATGCGATTGAGCAGCGCCTGCGTGGCCTCGCGGGCCGAACACTCGCCGCGCCGCAGCTTCTCGCGAAGCTGATGGATGCTCAGGGAATGCAGGCTCATTCGATGATCTTGGGAACGATGAACAGGTTGCGGGCCTGCTGGGGTGCGTTCTGGAGAACCTTGTCGCGCTCAATCGACGGCTGCACTTCGTCTTGGCGCAACACGTTCGATAGGGGCGTCGCGTGCGCCGTCGGTTCCACCTGCGAAACATCCAGTTCGTTCAGCTTGGCGACGTACGCGAGGATGTCCTTGAGCTGGGCCGACATTTTCGCCTTCTCCGTATCCGTCAAATACATGCGGGCCAAATGGGCCACATACGCGACGTCAAATGTGCCGGTGTCCTCGCTCATACGAGACCCCCATCATAGGTACGGAAGCTAGCTGGCTCAAGAAAAATGCTCACAATCCCGACGCCGCAACGGGTCAATCCAACGACCGGCCATAGACGATCGTGTACACGACACTGCCTGACTCCTCCGGCTTGCGCATTCGAGGTTCCCGATGAATCTCGATAAAGCCCGCTTGCTCGAAGAAATGACAGGCCCGCGGGTTGTCGGCGCTCACCCGGGCATGAACGCCACGCGCACCCGCTTGCACGGCGTAATCGCAAAAGGTCTTCACCAAATCTCGCCCGAGACCATGCCCGCGAAAGCCATCCATGAGATTAATGTGCAGATGGGCCGGGTATTCGTGGAGCGACGGCCCCACCGCGTGGCTGGCCGTCAGCCACAACCCGATATTGACGCGAAACAGGCGTAAGGTCTGCGGACGAAAGAACGTTCCGCGAAAGAGCGCTTTGACGAACAGCCATGGACCAATACGCCACGTCATCACGCGCATGAAGCGCTTTGTGTCGAGGCATCCCGTCAGGTAGCCGACCACCCCATCGCCTTTGTCCACGACCCACGTCGATTGCGGCTCGAACTGCGTGTAGTAATTCATCAGCAGGTCGGCGATGACTTCCCGGTCGGGGAAAAACCGCTCGACTGGCTGGCCCGCATCCGCGGTATCACAGCAGATCTTCCGCAGCGCCGCGCGGTCGCGGGGTTCGTAGGGACGAATACGCAGCTCGGAGGCCATGGTCGAGGACATATCGCATGTGTGAGGTTCCCTTGTCCAGTCCGGCCTTCCGCAGCTCAGACCGCTCCCGATGGTCTAGGGACTGGAGTGGGTTGGCGGTGAGGCGGCCTCAAGCTCGCTTTTGGCGGCAGCGAAATCGTGTTGGAACGCCGGGCTGGATTTGAGTTCGCGGACGATCGCTTGGGCGAGGACGCGTCCCGCGTACACATCCGTCGGATAATGTTTCCCGAGTTGAATGCGATGCCAGCCGATGGCCCGCCCGAACGCGAGAATCTCGGCGCGTTTGTCGGGAAAGAGATCGGCCAATACCAGGGCGTCCACCGTGCCCAGCGTCGAGTGCCCCCTGGGATAGCTGTAGTTGTGCTCCGGATGCTTCACACCGAGATTCGGGTCAACCACATAGGGGCGATCCCGCTTGAAATAGGCCTTGGCCGGGCGCGTCATGGATTCGGCCGTGGCGGCCACCCGTCCGAAGAACGCCTCGGTCTTCGGCAGCGTGCTCGCCCGAAAAAACGCCCCGATCACCGGCGCAAACGCAAATACAGTCAAATGCTCCTGCGAGTTCGCTGCCGCCCTGTCCGCGACGCTCGCCGCCTTCTGAACCGATTCAACCGTCGCCAAGTCCACGGTTTGCTCGACGGAGTCGGGCGCCGGCGGCGGTGGCAGAATGGCAATCGGATCGACCTGACCGGGCTGCAGGTAGGATGCGTCGTCAGCATGCAGCGGCCCGACCACGACAGCCACGCACAGCATCGATACGGTAATCAGCGCATTCCGGCGTCTGGAAGAGCCTGCGATCCTCATCGTCTCCATGATTGTAAATCCGTGAAACAAACAGGTTGCAGTTCGTTGTCGAAGCCGTGACGATACCAAAGCGTCTCTTCTCCCTGCAAGTGTCACCGTGTGGTCGCTTCTCACGTGGGGCGTGCCCGCTGCCATTTCGATACGAGACGAAATGCGAACGGGTTTAATGTAATCGACAGCAGCGCCCCCGCGAGAATCAGGTCGCGCCCTTCCGCGGGCAACAGCCCCAGCCCGATGCCCCAGCTCGGATTCGTTGATCACCACGCCGGCAAAAAACGCCCCGAGCGCGAACGAAACTCCGAAGAGTTGCGCCGAGCCAAACGCTACGCCCAGCGCCAGCGCGATCACGGCCAGCGTGAATAGTTCCCGGGAACCGGTCCGCTCGACTCGCTTCAGCAACCAGGGAAAAAATCGCGTGCCCACGATCAACATGATGGCGGCGAACACCGCTACCTTGCCCAGAGTGACGCCCATGGCCACCCATGGGTTCCCTGACGCGGAGCCGTGGCAATAACAATCTGGGCAATCGCGCCCGGCACGGCAATCCCCCGCACCGCCAACAAATCCCGCACGGAAAAATGCATCCCCACGCCGAACATCAGCAACATCACGCCGATCTCTGCCAGTTGCGGAGCCAGCTTCACGTCGGCCACAAATCCGGGCGTGAACGGGCCGACCACGATCCCCGCCAGCAGATAACCCACCAGCGGTGGCAGTCGCAATCGAACCGCCACAAATCCGCCGACGAACGCAAACGCCAGGCTTACCGCAATGGTCTCGATCAGCGACGTCTCGTAGTGCATGACTGTTCCAGGCTGCGATCCGCGCAAACCAACGTTCTCCACACTAGCACACGACCGGCAAGCCGGCATGTCTCTTTCGGAGTTGACGCTGTCTGGCTCCCTGCCGATAGTAGCCGGCGTGTCTAAGGGTCATTCAGCGACAGCTGCGCCCGCCTCCGTGGTGCTGATTCGGTTGTCCGTCGGAGCCGTATTCCTCTCCGAAGGCATCCAGAAATTTCTTTTCCCCGCCGCCCAAGGCGTCGGACGGTTCACCAAGATCGGCATTCCCGCGCCCGAGATCATGGCACCATTTGTCGGCGTCTTCGAAATCCTCTGCGGCGCGCTTCTGCTGGTTGGGCTCTTGACGCGACTGGCGACGATTCCGCTGATTATTGACATGATCGTTGCCATATCGACAACGAAGATTCCCATCTTCATCAAGAGCGGGTTCTGGGCAATGGCCCATGAGGCGCGCACCGATTTCGCCATGATATTGGGTTGCTTGTTTGTGCTGATCGTCGGCGCCGGAAAATTGTCGTTCGACGCCCACAGGAGTCGCAAGCCGGCTGGCTAGGTCGCCGTCGCAATTCCAAGACAACAAGATCAACGCGACAATCACATGAATGAACTGGTTTTGATGGCGCATGTCGGTTTCGGGATGGGCTGCATTGTCGGGGCGGTGTGGTTGTGTGCGGACGTGCTGCATGCCGAGGAAGCGAACCGGGCCCGGATCCGGAGGGTGAGCTGGGCCGTGGCGATCTCGATGTGGCTCGCTTTCCTGATCGGCGGCGGCTGGTACGTCATTTCCTATCCTGCCGACAAGTCCATCGTCCTCAAAGGCCCGTGGCCATTTGCTCATAGCTACTTCATGGAGACCAAGGAACATCTGGTGATCATGCTCCTGCTCTTGACCACGTATCTCCCCATCGCCGCCTCCAACAATCTCGCCGCCAGCAAGGACGCGCGGCGGTTGGTGCTGTGCGTAGCGGCCCTGGTTGCGCTGCTCGCCTTGCTGATCGACGGCCACGGAGCCATGATCGCGATGGGGGTGAAGACGGCGCTGCTGGCCAAGCCGCATTAGCGCCCGGAGAGCATGCATGGATAACGCCCCTCTATCCAAATACACGGTCTCCTTCGGATTGTCCGTCGCGCTCTGCAGCGTGATCAATGCACTGCTGGTGATCGCCAAAGAAAACAGCCCGGCTGTCCAAGCCGCGATGCAAAGGATGACCGGCCATCATTGGGTGACTCATAGCGCCATCGTCCTCGTCCTTTTTGGATTCTTGGGCTGGCTCTTTGCGAAGGCCAACGGTGGCCAGGGACTGAAGATCAGTCCCAGTCACTTGATCAGCATGATCGTGACAGGAGTGGTGGCCGGCGGCCTCGTCATTACCGGATTCTATCTCGTGGGAGATTGACGTAACCGCGAGAGCACTGAACCCTGCGATGCGCACATCCCGAAGCTCATTCGTTGTCACCTCGCTGGTGGTTGTCAGCGCAATTCTTGTCGGGAACGTTCATGGTGGCCCGCCATTCGTGACGGACGACCCCGAACCAGTGGATTATCAACATTGGGAGTTCTACGTCGCGTCTCAAAACACCGACATCTCCGGCGACTGGTCCGGAACCGCGCCGCATTTCGAACTGAACTACGGCATCATCTCCAACGTCCAGCTCCACATGATCGCGCCTCTGGCCTACGATGCCCCTCCCCACCGCGCGTCCCATTACGGGTCTGGCGACATGGAGTTGGGCGTGAAGTTTCGCTTTCTTCAGGAAACCAACTGGCTGCCGGAAGCGGCCATCTTCCCGTTGCTCGAAGTCCCCATCGGCAGCGCCAAAGACAATCTCGGCGCGGGACACGCCAACGGATTCCTGCCCTTGTGGCTGCAGAAAAGCTGGGGAGACTGGACCGCGTACGGCGGTGGCGGCTACGGTGTGAATTCCTTTTCCGGTCGTCGCAATTGGGAGTTCGTCGGCGGGGTCCTGCAAGACCAGGTCTCGTCCAATATCCTCATCGGCGCGGAGGTCTACCACCAAACGGATGTGGAGGCCGACTTCCCCAACGTCGGCACGGCGTTCAATATCGGCGCGGTCATCGATCTCAGCGACCAACACCACATCCTCTTCTCCGCCGGACGTTCGATTGACGGCCCCACACAATTCCAGTGCTATATCGCCTACCAGTTTACCTTCGATAACAGCTTGTTCCAATTCGCGAAGCCGTCCCACTGATAGTCTCGCTGCGGATCACGAACCGAGCCGGCAACTCGCCAGGCCGTGCTTTTCGAGGTAGCGCTGATCCGATTCATCAGCACGCTCAAATGACCCTTCCGGCAGGATTTGAACGACGGGCGGGTGTGTGGACGTTTGGGCCGGCTGCAGCTTGCCTCTTGCCGCCTCGGCGATTCGCTGTTCGTCGGCGTTATGGAAAAGCACCAGCAACCGCGCGGGTGAACCGAGGTAGGGAATTTTTCCGTCCCCCAGCGCCGCGTTATGCGTCGCGAAGAAATACGTCACGAGCTTCTCGTAGCTGACTCGCGCGGGATCGAACGTCACGCGGCACGCTTCGAGACGATCCGCCCGCCGTGAACCGACCGGTTCCGAGCTGGAATTCGGCGTCGCGACACCCACATAACCGACAACGGTGTCGATGACGCCCGGCACCAGTCGAAAGGCCCCTTCCAGCCCCCAGAAGCATCCTCCCGCGAAGGTCACGGTCTGCGCGTGTGCCGGTTCATTCACAGGGGACGGCGGACTCGCCAGCCGTTGGGCCGCCACGACCCCCGTACCCAGAACGGCCAACCCGGTCGCCGAAGCCGCAATGATTGCCAATCTACGATGCATGTGTCACCGCCCGTTACGATGTGGCGGCGACGCAACAGGTTTCGCCCGTCCGTTGCTTGACGGTGGTGGGGCCTTGTAGTAGCCTGCGCGGCATGTTGGGGATCAGCCGGTTCAAAAAAATCGCCGTTGTGTTCGCGGGAGTGTTGGCCTTTGCGTTCCTGATGCCCGTGCGATGCCCCGCGCCGCTGATCTGGACCAAGGGTGAGGGCTGGAGCTGGGTGCACGAAGGCGAGGTCGTCGCCACGACGCCGCAGGACCAACTCAAGGTCGGGCAGAATTTCCAGGCCAGGAAGCGGTACCGCAACGCCATCCCGGCGTATCGTCGTGTCATCGAGCGCTGGCCGTTGTCGTCCTCGACACAGGATGCGCGGATGGGCCTGGCCGAATGCTACAGCGCGATCGGCTACCACTACAAGGCGTTCCAGACCTACCAGGAGTTGCTGAAGAAAAACCCGAATACCGCGCACTTCGACGCGGTGCTGCAGCGCGAATTCGAGATCGCCAATCTGTTCCTCGCCGGCGAGCGCCAGAAGGCCTGGGGCGTCCGCTGGTTCCCGTCGTTGGAACGCGCCGAGGAAGTCTTCGAGGCCGTCGTCAAGAACGGCCCGTACAGTCCGGTGGCGGTCCAGGCCCAGTTTCAAATCGGACAGGTCTACGAAAAGGAACGCGATTACCTCTCCGCCGTTCATGCCTATGAAAAGCTGATGGAACGGTATCCGAAGGATCCGCTGGCCGAGACGGCGCAATTTCAGATCGGCCAGGCCTACAAGAAAGAGTCGGCGCGCGCTGAGTATGACCAGAACACGGCGAATCAAGCGATCGCCGCGTTTACGGACTTCATTTTCCGTTATCCGCAGAGCGACAAAGTGCCGGTCGCCGAGAAATATCGCTCGGCATTGAAGGTGGAACAGGCGCGCGGGCTCTTTCACATCGGCGAGTTCTACGAGAAGAATCACTACTACAAGTCGGCCCTGATCTATTACAATGACGTGATCGAGAAGAACCCCGAGTCCGATTGGGCCACGCAGGCCAAGCTGAAGGTCGCCGCGCTCACACCCCGGGCCGCCGACAAGACCGCGACGCCATGAGCCGCGGCGTGGCATGGTTCGCCGTTCTGACGGCGTTCGTTACCGGCTGCGCCGGATACCACCTCGGCCCGGTGACGAAGACCAGCTTCCATTCGATCGCCGTCCCGATGTTCCGCAACGACACCCTCCGTCCGCAACTCGAAGCCCAGATCAGCAACGCGATCATCCGACGGATTCAGCAGGATGGCTCCGTCCAAATCCAGCCGCAGTCGCGGGCCGACGTCATTCTCGATGGCACGATCTTCCGCTATCAGCGCATCGCCCTGCGCTCGCTGGAAACGGACACGGGCATCCCGCGCGAGTTTCGCATCGCCATCACGGTGCGCGTCGAAGCCCGCGACCGTCGCACAGGAGAGACGGTGTTGAGGTCCACCGAGGTCGAGGGCACATCCGACGTGTTCATTGGCGAGGATCAAACGAGCGCGGAGATGCAGGCGTTGCCGCTGGTAGCCGACGATATTGCCAGGCGCGTCGCCGGGCTTCTCTTGGAAAGCTGGTAAGACCCGCCCGACGATGTGTGGGAACGATCTACGCCTTTGCCGGCGGCGCCGCTGTCCTGGTGGGCGTGGCGGGCGCCGCGGGGGCTGTCGTTTTCAGACGGGCCGACAGTCGGGATTTCTTGCGCGAGGCGTTGTTGCGATGAATCACGCGCCCCTTGGCCGCCTTGTCCAGAGCCGAGCTCAGCAGGCGATACACCGCGCTGGCTTCCTCGGCCTTCTTCGCGGAGACGGCAGCGAGAAATTTCTTTTCCAGCGTGTGCAGCCGGGATTTAATCGACTTGTTGTGCGCCTCGCGACGGAGGCTGGCGCGCGCCTGTTTTGCTGCGGAACGTGTATTGGCCATGGTAAATGATCCGATGAATCGATTGCGTCGTCGTTGTGTGAATGGCGCGCCATCTTACGTCCCGAGCCGCAAAAGTCAACGGGGAAAATCAGGCAGGTGCCGGGCATCCGCCACGCCCCGGCGTGCGGCTCAGGTGTCCACGCCGATCCGATGACCCTGCCTCCGTCGGGCCAACCCCAAGCAGCCCAAACCGACGACGCATAGGCATACCGTGCCGGGCTCGGGAACCTCCGCAGCCATGTAATCGCTCAAGGTGAGATAACCGCCGATGTTATTGCAGTTCTGGTTGTAGTTGACGAGAAAGCTGCCTTCGCCGCCCTCAGTCATCAGGCGTTCGCCGTTCAACGCGTCGGCAAACCCGCCGGTCATGCCACCGCTCGCCGCCAGCACCGTGAAGATATCCGACTGCAGAACATTCGTGGCGAACCCGTTGATGAACCCCACCTCCAGCAAGCCGTTGAGGGTCAGCACCCCGTTGGTCACGAAAAGGAAATCGTATCCAGTACCCTGGCTCGTGCCTCCCAACTCGAACTGCAGCACCGCCGTTCGTCTGAGGGTCAGATTGCCGAAGTTGGTGAGCGCCCCGGGAGAATTCCCCGGCGACAGCACACCAGCCAGGTCGGTGTTGGCGCGAATCGTCCCCGACCCCTGCAGAAGAGAACCGGCATAGGTAAACAGGTTGTTGGACACAACAAGTGTGCCCCCGCTGAGTGTCACGGAGTTACTCCCCTGAATAGTCATGCTTGACGCCGCAACCATGCCGCCATTGCTGATCACCAGTGTGTTGCCCGACGAACTCCCCTCGCCAATCATCGCAATGCCGGTCATCCACGCTGAGCCCGGACCTGTGACCACCACACTGTTGTTGCCTGTATAGTAGACGGGGCCACCCACAGAAGTCCAATTCGCGAATACCTGTCCACCGTCACTGACCACGACACTGTTACCGGGGGTATAGTCGCCAACACTGACGGTGGCTTGGTTGCTCCACACCGAACCGGCGCCCGTGACCACCACGTTGTTGCCCGTAACATAAACCGAAACAAACGCATCCACATCGGCACTACCATCAACTACTGCACCGCCATTACTGATCACCAAGCTGTCCCCCACGACAGACCCAGAGCACCCAGTCTGGAACAACATAGGGCCGACAACCAAATTGACCCCATTGCTCCAGACCGAGCCGGAGCCGGTCACGACCGCGGAGCTATTGGACCCGGCCACATAACCGCTGTTGTCAGATAGCTCCCCGCCATCGTCGACGTGCAGAGCGCAACTCAAGTTGCCCACCCAGTAATCGCCGTTCCAGTTGACGTTTACGCCGCTGATCACGTTCGTCTGATAGTTCGCTGTAAACTGGGCGTGAACCACCGGCGTCAGCCACGCCACGACCATCGCGGCGACAAGCAGGACGACACCGCCATGCCTCGGATGGATGGTTGGGTGATCGAGTTCACGAAGGGAAAACGCCTTGAGATTGTCGCGGCCTGTTCTCGCGACGCCGACGACCTGCAATGGATCGCCTGTCCTCATCATTCCTGCTCCTTCCACGTCGGGAACGAATGGCGACCAGATTCGCTGCCAGCGTTTCTCTGCCCGGCAGCGAATCACAACCGCACCCCTATAGCAAGCCAAAACGCAGGAGTTCAGGGTGCGCTCACAAAGACATCGTCTCTTCTCCGCCGAAAGCTCGGGCCCATCCAGAATCTCTTTTTCCTTCTCAAATCGGCAATACTCCGGCAGGTTCTGGCCAATGAGGTGGATCAAGCTTCTTCTTGGCGTGCTCCTGCTGCCGGCCTGCGCCGCCCTGACGATGACCGCGTGGCGGATGGCGCTGCGTCTGTCGTTCGCCCCGCACGCAACGAGCAGCCCGGCCCTCTGGGCGTTTGTGGGCGGCTACGTCCTGTGGCTGGTGGTGTTCGCCTGCCTGCCCAAACCCATGCGCACCTATGTCCTCGGCCACGAACTCACCCATGCCCTCTGGGCGCTCATGATGGGCGCGCGCGTCAGCGGCCTCTCCGTCAAGAAGACGGGCGGACAGGTGCGCACGAGCAAGACCAATTGGTTCATCGCCCTCGCCCCGTATTTCTTTCCGTTCTACGCGATGCTGTTTCTAATCGTATTCCTGATCGCTTGCGCCATCTGGAACCTCGCGCCGTATCTGTGGGTTTTGTTCTTCCTCATCGGCCTCGGCTGGAGCTTTCACGTCACCTTCACGCTGATGATGCTCCTGACAGTGAAACAACCCGACGTTCAATCCCAAGGCGCGGTCTTCTCCGCAGTCGTGATCTATGGGATGAATTTGCTGATCATGGCGTTGATGATGGCGGCGCTCTCCCACGCCGTCTCGTTTGGACTCCTCGCCCGCACCCTCGGCGCCGACCTCGGCACGGCCTACGGCTGGACGCTCGACAAGCTGGCCGCCCTGTGGCATGATGCGCTCGCTTTCGTTCGACGGATCGAGCAGCACTGACGCGCATTGCAATCGGACACATGAATCTCGCGGAAATCCTGACGGTGGACCAGGTCGTCCCGCGCCTCGCGGCCGCCGACCGCTGGGCCGTGATTGACCAGCTCGTCGATGTCCTCGTGCGCACCCACAAGATTCGCGCCGAAGACCGCGACACCGTCCGCAAAGCCGTCAAAGACCGCGAAACCAGCAAGAGCACCGGGATCGGGTACGGCATCGCCATTCCCCATGCCGGCGTCGCGTGCGTCCCGGATGTCGTCGCGGCGCTCGGCCGCGTGAGTCCGGGCATCGATTTCCAGGCGCTCGACAATCAGCCGGTGACGATCTGCATTCTGCTGCTCACGCCCCAGGGCCAGTTCCAAAAACATCTGCTCCTGCTCTCCACCATCGCCCGCCACCTCAGCAACAAAGACAACCGCCAGAAACTCGAAGCCGCCCAGTCCGCCGAAGATATCCTCGCCATCTTCCGCTCCACGCCGTAGCAGCCCGCTGAAAAAGCGTCCACGTTGTAGCCGCGCGCGCCGAGCGCGGCCCCACCATTGTAGCCGCGAATCACATTCGCGGGCCGTTGGTGGGGCGTCGTCTTGTAGGGCGGCATGCCTGACGTGCAGGTATGCCGCCGTCTTGGTGGGGCGCGGTGGCCCACCGCGCCGCGTCACGGTGGCGCATGCGTCCCTGCTTGCGGGGCGGACCGCTTCCCTCTTTGGACTGCGGCGACAGGCCTGCTCGCGTGTCGTGTTCGGAGTTGCCGCCTTGCCGTCCGCCGTTGTAGCGGCGCTCTACGAGCGCCGGTCGCCGGGCCGTCTTGTAGGCCAACCGCCAGCCCCGAACCCTTTCGGGGCTCCGGTTGCCGGCTCTGCCCCCCCGCCCAGCGCGCCAAAGAAACCCTCGCCATCTTCCGCTCCGCACCCTGTGCAGACAAATATCGCGGGACACGACCAAAGTTCTCCCATCACCGCGCCTCGATAATGTTCTTGGTGGTGATGCCTAACCCCCGAAAACAACGCAAAGGATTCCCAACACAACCGTCATTACGAACAAGCAAAGTGGGGCCACCCCAACCACCCTTTCGGACCTCGTCCATGCCTTCCAATGTGCTACAGCAACTAGCGCGGAAATGAGGGCGATAAGGCAAGAAAGCGGAAAGAAAATGAACGCAAGATCCATTCCTGCCCCGGCCTCCTGATCTGGCGGCCCGGTAACGGTCAGCATTCCCACTATGCCGATCACGATAGGGACGACGCTTGCCAGGGGCAGCATCCAGCGGTGCAGGTGCCAGGACCGAAGGTCATTACTCATGGCATTGAACAAGTTCTCCTCGAACGGATCTCTTGTACAGCGTCTTGGCAGCCCACACTATTACTGAGCCCCCGACTTTCTTTTCATAAGCGCCTCATAGCTGGGACCGAGATCACGCAACTCGACCTTGTAGCGCAACTCAAAGCAGTCAGGCGGAACATTGGTCGAGACGCCATTCGCCCTTTGGTTGTGTATGACTGACCAGCCGACATCCCCCGCCGCAAGACAATCTGGACGTCGCCACTGGCTCCAGTCTCGCGCCTTCGGATTGCGTGGCAACGGCAGATAGAAGACCTGCGACGGACCCGGACCTTCCCCAACTATAAGAGCTCGACGAGCGTCTGGCTCCTCATCAAGCACGAATTCGTCGGGTTGGAAGATTAGAAATCCGCTCTCCTCTTTCTGATCCTTCTGATTATAGCCCCACAGGAAATGTCCAGTTTCTCCGGTGGCAGAAGCCAGACTGACCCTAGTTGTTTTCGCATCCGGATTTACCGGTTTTGGCACCCGCAACTCACAGACAAGCACCGGAGAAACAATCTCGTCGTTCCCGCCGCATCCGGCGCCAAGAACCCAACCTACGAGAAGCCATGAAAAGACATGTGCCCGTGCTCTCATTCGAGTATGCGCCTCTCCTGGAAACCCACAAGTCAAACGAGCCTGTGAGCAATCTGATTAGAGGTTCTCTGTGTTGGAAAGGGCTTTTTTCGTTGGGTTGTTGACATGGGCTGCGTTTGGTTAAGAGGCTTGGAGTTGCAGCAGCCAGGAACCGTGTTCAGTCTGGTTGCGGGTGTGAAGGTCGGCATTGTACGG
>DATKNW010000079.1:0-7759 GCA_035541135.1 Verrucomicrobiia bacterium | reverse complement strand
ATGCGCGAGTCGCTCGTACGGTCCCGCGAGCCACGCGGCGAGCTCTTGCTTGCCCCAACCGCGCGTCGAGCCGCCGAGCAGCTGCTGATAGGCACGGCGGCACGCCCGCGCGAACGTGTCGGGGGAGAACTCCGAAGGCAGCTCTCCGGCGAACGGCAAATCGACATCGGCGAGAGCGTAGAGAGCCACGTTCGACCCCTCCTGGAGAGAGCCGCGCTCTACTTACTCTTGTGCCGAGATGTGTGCAAGCGATGCGGTCGAGCTGTATGGGCGCGGACACGCGATCGCCGAGACGGCTAAATTTCGGCGGTCTCCCGCGTCGCGAGCGCCGTCAGCATGGCTTCTTCGAGTCGTTTGCGCTCGAGCGGCTTCGGCACGTAGTCGTCCATTCCGGCGGCGATGCACTGCTCGTCGTCGCCCTTCATCGCGTTCGCCGTGAGCGCGATGATGGGCGTGCGCGGTCCGTCACCTTCGCGCGCCCGAATCGTGCGGGTCGCCTCGAGGCCATCCATCTCCGGCATCTGCACGTCCATGAGGACCACGTCAAACGTTTCGCGCTCGAGCGCATCGAGGGCTTCCACGCCGTTCTTGACCGTGACCAACCGATGCCCGCGTTTTTCCATCAGTTTGACGACCAACCGCTGGTTGACCGGGTTGTCCTCCGCCAGGAGGACGCGCAGGCTCCGCGGGGTCGGCGTCGGGGACGGCTTGATGATCGTGGGCTGCGGTGTTGCCCGGGGTTGGATGCCCAGTGCGGTGGTGATGTTATCGAAAAGTTCGGATTGTTTGACCGGCTTGGTCAGGTACCCCGCCACTCCCAATTCCCGGCACTGGGTGGCGACACCGGCGTGGCCCGCCGAAGAGAGCATGATCATCTTTGTCGCCGCCAGATCCGGATCCTGGCGGATTTGCGCCGCCAGCTCAAAGCCATCGGTCTCGGGCATCAGGCAGTCCAGCAACACCAGCCGGAACGGCTCGCCGACCGCGTGGGCTTTCTTCATGCCCGCAAAGGCCGCCGCCGCGCCACTGGCGATCACCGGCTTCGCGTGCCAGTGCCGCAGCATTTCTTCCAGGATGCGGCGGTTCGTGGCGTTGTCATCGACCACCAGCACCTGGAGGCCTTCCAGGTCGGCTTGTTGCGCCGGCAATTTGGGCGAAAGCTCCTTCGAGCGGCGCATCCGCGCCGTGAAGTGGAACGTGCTGCCCCGGCCGACTTCACTTTCGACCCAGAGTTTCCCGTCCATCATCTTGACCAGTTGCGTGCAGATGGCCAACCCGAGTCCCGTGCCACCGTATTTGCGTGTCGTCGAGCCATCGGCCTGCGCGAACGCCTCGAAGATGACGCCCTGCTTGTCCTCGGGAATGCCGATGCCCGTGTCGCTGACTGCAAAGTGCACGCACAGATCGTCCCCGTCCTCGCTGTCGAGGGCGACCTGAACGACCACCTCACCGCGTTCGGTGAACTTGAGCGCGTTGCCGACGAGGTTCACGATGATCTGGCGCAATCGGACCGGGTCCCCGACCAATTCATCGGGGACCTCGGGCAGGACGTGGGCCGCCAGCTCGAGTCCCTTCTGGTGGGCGCGGATGGCCAGGGTCTTGAGCGTGTCTCCCAATTCATCGCGCAGATGGAAGTCAATCGGATCGAGGTCGAGTTTCCCCGCCTCGATCTTGGAGAAGTCGAGGATGTCGTTGATCAACTGGAGCAATGTTTCCCCGGAGAGCTTGACGGTATTGACATACTCCCGCTGCTCGGCGGACAGGTTCGTATCCAGCGCCAGGTCCGCCATTCCGATGATCCCGTTCATCGGCGTGCGAATTTCGTGGCTCATGTTCGCCAGGAACTCGCTCTTCGACCGCGTGGCCGACTCGGCTTTTTCCTTTGCCGTCCGCAACGCTTCGTCCTGGTGCTGGATTTGCTCGAGCATCTCGTTGAACTCGTCGGTCAACAGACCGATTTCATCGCTGGAGAGCTTGTCGGCGCGCACCGAGTAATCCCGCGTCTCGGAAACGGTCCGGGCCGAATCCACGAGGTGCAGGATCGGATCCGAGATCAGTTTCTGCAGGCGCGACGACAGCAACAACGACACCAGCCAGGACAGCAGCAAAATGATGGCGACAATGCGCAGCTCCTCGAGGAAGCGGTCGGTGAGCCAGCGGAAATCGGCGCGGATGTAGACCGTGCCTGCCTTTTTCCCTTGCAGTAGAATCGTCTGATACAGCACCAGATGGCCGCCTTCGATGCGGTCGATGTCGTCTGCCAGCAGCACGGGCACTTCGCGATGGGGTTTGACGTCATCGCGGGCGTACTTGATCACCAGTTTGCCATCCTTGCTGTAGACGCAGGCCAGAGCGATGGAATGCTGTTTGCTCGCCCAGGAGTTCACTTCCTTGATCACCTCGGGATCGGAGAGGTCGCGCCCGGCCGCCTGTCCCTCTTCGATCATCTCCGTCAGCACCGACAGATCGCGGGTCATTTCGTGGCGATACTTGAGCATCTCGTAGAGACCAAAGGCCAGGCACGCCAGAATGACGGCTCCCGTGCTTGTGAGCATGCTGATCCACATCAGCTTGCCCCGAATCGATCTGTTGGTGATCAAACCCATCTAACTTTCGAACACGCCTCCAAACTGTGCTTCCATTGGCCCGTGTACGCCTCGCGCACAGCGCCGACACCCGATGCCGGTGCCTCTTGGGACTCCATCGGCCTCTCTTTAAGCACCGGGGATGCCATCGGCCATCCAAACCCCGACTTTGTCTCAAAATCGCGCAACCCCGTGGAAGACAGGGGATACAATCACAGCGGGAGGCAAAGAAACACCCGTCTCAGGGAATGGACGGGGCCTTGGCCCGTACAATACTGAACACACTCTCGGCTGTGACGCTGGCGCCACCGCCACGACCCGCTACGCCAGCGAGATGTTCCCGGCTGGCTCCGTTCCTCCCACCAGGTGCCGATCGATACACTCGATCACCTTCGCGATGCTCGCCGGCTTGGCGAGGAATTCGTAGCCCCCGCGCAACACGGATTGCGTGGTGGCCTCCTGTCCGGAAACGAGAGAGGTCAAGAAAACAATCGGCGTCGAACGCAGCGACGAATCACTGTGGATGCGGAACGCGACATCGCCGCCATCGGCATCCGGCATGCACACATCCAGCAAAATTACCCCGGGACGAAACTCGCGCGCTGTCGAGGCGGCGCGGGTCGCCTGATTTTCAACGGCCACTTGAAACCGACCCGTCTTCTCCAGGCCCATCGCGAGGAGCCGGCTCGCCGCAATATCGTCGTCCACAATCAACACCTTGGTCTTGCTCATTGGACATTCATCCTTCCGCCTGTGCCCCAGAGCAGCTTATGTTCCACCTAGCGAAACTTGACGACGGTGGGGCGGGGTTTGCCCGGCGGCGCGGGCGGAGCGACGACGCGAGCAACGGCTTGTCGCAAGGTCAACTGGGTGATTGGCTTACGTAAAATCAAATTCGGCTGCTGCGCCGGGTCGACGCCGTCCGTGGGCATGTCGGCGAAGCCGGTCACCATCACCACGGGCGTCTTGGGTGACATCTGCTTGATCGCCGCCGTCAACTGGTCGCCATTCATTTCGGGCATCGCGCGGTCCGCCACCACCACGTCATAGCCCCATTGTTTGAACCGTTGGACGGCCTCGCGACCGTCGGCCGCCGTCTCCACAAAGTGTCCATCACCGCGCAAATACTCCGCCTCGATCTCGCGCACCTGCGGTTCGTCTTCCACCACCAGTATCCGCAATGGCCGCCCCGGCGCCGAGCGCGTCGCCGACATGTCGCCGCCCGCCGGTGCGTCCCCGTTTTCCGCGCGGAAGACCGGGAGTCGGATGACGAACGTCGTTCCCTTCCCCGGTTCGCTCTGCACGTCAATCGAGCCGCCGTGACGCTGGATGATGCCGTAGACAATCGCCAGGCCCAGGCCCGTGCCCCGCTCGCCCTTGGTCGTGAAGAACGGCTCGAAACACCGCTGCCGAACCTCCTCGGTCATGCCCCGCCCCGTGTCCCGCACCTCGATCGCAACCGATGGCTCCTCCGCCCGGGTCGCCACGGTCAATGTGCCGCCCTGGGGCATCGCGTCGACGGCGTTCAACAGCAGGTTGATCAGCGATTCACGCAAATCCGAATCGCTGCCGCGAACGGGCGGCACGTCCTTGAGGTTGGCATCCATGACGACGGTCGCCCCGCTGGCCATCATCTGGTCTTTCCATTTGGGCTGCGTCATCACGATGGCCTGGGTGATCGTGTCGTTGATGTCGACCGCTTGATAGACATCCGATTCCTTCCGATGCCGGTAGAACTCGCGGAGGCGATTGACGATATTCACGGCCTCTTGCGCGGCGGCGCTGGTCATCTGGACGTACTTTTTGACCTTGTCGGTGTCGTTGAGATTCTCCGGCCAGGCCAGCAACAGCTCGTTGAACCCGAGGATTTTCGCCAGGACATTGTTGAAATCGTGGGCCACGCCGCTGGCCATCTGGGCCAGGGCGCGCAATCGTTCCTGCTGCACGATCTGCTGTTGCGTTTCCTTCAATTCCGACACCGTGCTGGCGAGTTGGCGCGTGCTAGCGCGCAGGGACTGCTCGGTCTGTTGGCGCGCCGTGATGTCACGCACGCTGAGAAGCAGCACGGGCCCCTTCGGGCAATGGACCAGGCTGGCGTTCCCTTCACAGGGAAACTCCGTGCCGTCGGGACGCAAGAACTGGAACTCGCGGCTGGCTTCGTGGAGGGCCGACGCCGCGGACGGGTCGTTCACACGGGCCAGAGCGGGCAGCAATCCGGGACAGAGCTCGATGAATTGCCGGCCGATGAGTTCGTCGGCCGTTCGGCCGCTCAACCGCAGCGCGGCCTGGTTGGCCTCGGACACGCGAAAGGTCTGGGGATCGAGCAGGAAGATCGCCTCGCCGGAAGAATCGAACAGGGCATGATAGTCGCGTTCGGACAGCTTGGCATTGTCCTCGATCACCATGCCCACGACGATCAGCAGCGCCAGGATCGCCGACGTCAGGTAGGCGGTGGCCATCAACACCTGCGAGCCGCTGGCCAGGGGGAACCCGATCAGGTGGATGCCCCACAGCAGAAAGCCGAGGCCGAGAATCATACTGCCCCGCGACCGGCGACGCGCCCGGATGTACAGGATGCCCGTATACACGCCGGCGGTCGCCAACAGCACAAACACCGGCAGCGTCAGCCACAGGCCATCCTGAACGCGGTAGGCAGCGACATAGCTCCAGATGATGATCATCGCGGTCGCCAACGCCAGTTCGCGCTGGTCGCGTTTGATCTCGGAGAGATGGAAACTGCCCCAAAACATGAACAGCGCGCTGATGCCGATGCTCGCCCGCGATGCCATCAGCAGGAGCGGCGACTGCGGGGATTCTTCCAGGCCGATCGACGCCGCCAGATACACCGAGTAGAACATCCACGCGACCGTCCACAGGCTGAGATGGGAGCGCCGGCCCGAGAAATTCATGTAGGTGAACAGGACGATCACCATCCACACGGTGATCAGCGCCAGCACCAGCGCGGATTTGATCCATTCCGGAGGGAAATAGAGCACGGACTCTTCCAGAAAATTCAGAGGCAACATGTCTGTCATGAATCCGTCCTCGGACTACCAACTAGCTCCGACTCCCGGCCATCGCGTATTTCATGCACTCTTCGTGCCAGAGTCTGTCGGGCGAAGGGCTTCTCCAGCAACGCGATCCGTTTGGGAGAATCTCGCCGCGCGAAGTCACCGCCATCTGTCCCGCCGGTTCAGACTCGACACCGTCATGTACTGTTCGTTTCTGACGGGCTGTCCGTTCGCGTCATCCAAACGACAGCAGGCCGCGGCGATGAAGCGCAATAACCATGCCATAGCGAGGGAATTGCAGGCATGTGTGTGAGGCGGCCGGCTGGCAACAAATACGCGGGTGCGCCGCGCATGGAGCTTGCGCAATTCACGCGGCGCGCATTCGCTCATCAAGCAGCAGAAAAAATATATCGATAAAAGGAAAAACCCCTTGACGGGTTTTATCGGTTGTGCGTAAATGAAAATGTGGTGTTAGTATGTTGATGGCGTCCGATAGATGTTTCGCCCCAAAAGTTGAGGAGCAGTGAAGTAAGGTCCGCTGGACCTACGTAACTATCAGTAATAGTAAACAGGCTTCCCAAAGACGGTCACGTTAGCCGTTTCCACATCGCAGTTGCCGCTGTTGTTTTCTTCACCCCAAACGAGCGCGGTTGTCACGCAGTTGTTGAGCGTGCGCGTCGTCCGAAAGTGAAGCCCTAACAGCCATGATGCTGAAAGGAACAACAGCCCATGAAGGCTCGAGAAGTAATCTCCACCCGCGGATTCCCCGCAATCGTATTCATTGTTGCCGCGCTCCTGCCCGCCGCCGCCAGCCGAGCGGACGACCCTGTCGCGAGCGCTGACCAGCCCAACGCAACGGCGCCCCTGAACTGGGAAGAGAGGCACTGGCACCGGTGGCACCAGCATTACGCCGATTGGAGCAACGATCCGGTCACGAATGACGTCCCCGCCGATCCCGCCGCGACTGCCGACACATCGGACACCACGTCTCCAACTGATCCGTCACCTGCCGGCGACACGACGCCAGCCGACTCATCGCCTACCGATCCAACCGCGACGACAAGTGTCGACGATGCGTCAAGCGCCTCACCTGACGCAACCCTCCAACCATCCGGCCAAACGATTCTTCCCTCGCTGGTGACCGCCCCCATGGCGACGCCGACATCTTCGTCAGAAATCACGCTGCGCTGGAATGCCAGCACCGACATCGGCGGGCTCAGCCTTGCCGGCTATAAGATCTACCGCAACAGCGCGCTCATCGCGACGACCCTGCTGGTCACGGAGTTCATCGATA
Source organism: Verrucomicrobiia bacterium (assembly GCA_035541135.1). Lineage (GTDB taxonomy): Bacteria > Verrucomicrobiota > Verrucomicrobiia > Palsa-1439 > Palsa-1439 > Palsa-1439. The sequence continues at coordinate 869 of DATKNW010000079.1, read as the reverse complement.
CAACCGTGGCGCCGAACACAACCTACTGTTACACGGTCGTGGCTTACGATGTCGGCGGAAACGCCGGCCCCACCAGTGCCGAGGCGTGCGCCACCACGCTTGGCAACGCAACCAACAGCGTCGCGCCGGGCTACTACGTCGATTCGACCGCCACGGGGCTCCACAACGGCAGTTCGTGGGCCAATGCGTGGACGTCCCCCAATCAGATCACCGGCGTGACCAACGGCGGCATCATCTACATCAGCGGCGGACCGTTCGGCGGCGCCGGCCAGGTCTATTCCAACGTCCACGATTGGACGCTGCCCGCCGGCGCCGCCGGCCATCCGATCACGATCACCATCGGCCAGGACGGCGCGCACTCCGGCCCGGTCATCTTCGATGGCGCGATGGCCTCGGGCGCGAATGCCGACGGCGGCCATCAATACATGAATTTCATCAACGGCGGCAGCCACTGGCGGCTGTCGGGCAACTATCAGGGCCTGCCGCAGATCACGGTGCGCAACTACTACGCCGTCACCAATCTGCCCCAGGACATCTTCACGAGCTGGCCGGGCGATGACAAACCGATCAATATCAGCGGCCAGACCGACATCGCGCTCGATCACCTCCAGCTCTTCTGCAATCTCAGCGTGGTCAACGTCGGCGAGGAGATCGCCTGGTGCCTGATCCAGCCGCCGAACAATCAGACCGCGGCGATCTATCTGGGCGAGGGCATGTGCGGCGCCGACTACGGGATCACCAACCTGATCCACAACAACACCATCCTCTGCGCGCAGGAATATTCGCCCACCGCCAACATCGTCAACGGCGGCGGCACCCAGGGCCTCAGCGGCGGCGAGTGCGTCGCGGTCTACAGCAACCTGTTTCTG
>DATKNW010000078.1:0-78892 GCA_035541135.1 Verrucomicrobiia bacterium | reverse complement strand
CCGCTCCAGATCATCCGCCGCTGTGGCTCCCACGTCGACCCGGCCGTTGCCACTTGGCGCTGCCTTGACCTCGGCTCGCTTCATCGCCAATACTTCCCCCGTTACCCCAAGGGGGGTCACGTTCTACCCATCGATCCCTATAATTGGCAAATCTCGTTGTTCGGCGGAAAGGGTGGTCTGTCTGGCGGCGTGTCAGACAGAGGTCAACAACAATCAATGTGCTGGAGCGGGCGAGGAGGCCGATGTAACACCAACGGTCGCGAGCGGGGACCCTCGCGCTACCGAAGACCGGGCGGGACCGGGGGCGGTGGTTGCGTGCCCGCGTCGCCTTGTGGCGGATCGGCCTGAGGAGCCTCCGCCGGCGCGGCCTCGGTGAGCAGCTTCGGTTCTTCCCTGCTCAATTCGTCAGCCAGTTGCTCAGCTTTGGCGGGATCGAGCCGTTTCATCTCGCGGGCGGCTTCGCCCGCCTTTTCGGATTCGTGCATCGCCAGATAGGTCTTCACCAGGCCGCCCCAAGCCTCGGCGTAGTCGGGCCGGAATTTGACGGCCTGCTGGAAGTAGACGGCGGCTTCATCATTGCTGCCCTGGCGGGTGGAGACGACGCCGAGATTAAACCAGGCTTCGGGAAAATTCGGCTGATATTTGAGCGCCTGCCGGAAACAGCTCACCGCCTCGTCAAACTTGCCCGCGCCGGCATACGCCACGCCGAGATTGAAATGCGCATCGGCGTAGTCCGGCCTCAACTGGATCGCCATCAGGTATGCGACAATGGCCTCCTTTTCATGTCCCTGCCCCGCCCGCGCGCCGCCCAGGTTGCTCCAGGCCTGCGCGTCCTTCGGCGTGAATTTGACCAGTTGCTCGAAGACCGGCGCCGCGTCGGTGAATCGGCCCATCTTCGAGTACGCCCAGCCGAGATTGTTCCAGGCATCCACGTAGTCGGGCTTCAGTTTGATGGCATCCTGGAAGCACGTTGCCGCGTCGCCAAAGAAATTCATCTTCCCGTAGGCCACGCCAAGAATGTAATGCGCCAGGCTGTTGTCAGGATAATCGGCCACCAACTCCTTGGCATCCTTCAGAAAACCCGCGAAATCCTTGCTGTCTTCCGCCGATTCTGCTGCCGTGAACTCCGGGTCCACGTATATGAATCCGGCCGCGCCGTGCGCGTAGTGCCGAAACGGCCCGCGCATGTCGAACGGCCATTGGTCGTACCGCCATGCCGCTGCCGCCCCGCCCGCAACAGCCAACATTGCCACGCCAACCAGTACCGACGCGGTCCGTCGTCGTTTTCTGCGCGGCGCGCCCAGAGGCTTGACCGCCAGCACGGGCTCGCGACCCGCCACGAGAGCATCCGGCCCGGCGCCCGGCCCGACCTTGATCGGCTCGTCGCACAACATCTCTTGCGGTGGCGTGCCCAGCATATTCGTCGGAAGATCGTTTGCCACCAGCGCATCAGTGAACTCGGGAAGGTTCTGCAACTGCTTCCAGTTGCCGCGGGATTCCGCCGGCATCCAGGTGTGGCCATTCGCAAACCCCTGCGCGATCCACAGCTTCAGCGTCTCACTGTTGACCGGTCCGTAGGTCCGGCCGTCTGCCCCGATAATTCGAAATGGGCGATCACCAGCCGGTCTCACGGGAATCGATCGGGACCGGCCCAGCGGCAGCACCGTCAGCGGCGATTCGGCCGGCGGTGGCGGCCCCGCGGGTGACTGGATTTCCTCGTATCGCATCTCGACTTCGCCAAACCGAAGCAGATCCCCGTGGCGCAGCATCGCGTCCATCGTCCGCTCGCCGTTGAGATACGTGCCGTTCGTCGAGATCAGGTCGCGCAGCTTGAAGTGGCCGCCAATCCGCACCAGCAATGCGTGGTGGGATGAGATCGTGTCGTCCCTGATGGAAATGATGTTCGCGTCATCGCGTCCGATATTGACGCGCTCCTGCGTCAATTCAAACACGCGACCCGATCCGTTTCCCGAGATGAGCTGGAGCCTGGCCCGGGTGGTTGTTGTCTCGGTGCCTGCGATCACGGCGACCCTTCCATCAGCTAGAATGCCCCGTGCCGCGACATTTTGCAAGCCGCGACCGGTCCTCCCCGCCACTTTTTGTTGGTCGCCGCATTTCGCCACGCCGGCAACCCTCAGATCAGACCAGCCGCCCGTCACGGGCAAGCCGTCAGCACATTTTGATTGACAGGAAACCGCGACGGAAAGCTACGCTGCGGCCCTCAGCAGAAACAGATCGGGCTCATCCGCCAGCGACAGAAGCCGCCAGCCGGCGTTTGCCAGCATCCCCATCCACGCCTCCGGGCCGGGCAGGCGGTCGTGGCAGACCGGGTCAGACTGTCGCGCGTGAAACGCATTCAACTCTCGGCTGCCTATCAGATGCAAGACAATCAGTTCCCCGCCCGGTTTGAGCAAGCCGTGAATACTTCGCAACGCACGAAGCGGATCACGGAAATGCGGGAAAGCATGAAAGCAGAATACGACATCGAACGCTTCGCGCACGGTAGCTTCCGCGCAGATATCCAACAGGCGGAACTCAGCGGCCAGACCGCGCGCCGTCGCTCGCGCCAGCATGGCCGGCGAAAAATCCACCCCGACCACGCGCCCCGGGTGAACTACCTGAACCAGCCAGCCGGTAATCCGACCCGTGCCACAACCCGCTTCCAGCACGTCCTGGCCCGGGCGAAGCCCCAGGCGCCCGCGCAAGGACTCAAGCCGCGCGAGGGTTTGGGCCACCTCCTGCGCGTCATCGTCCCACGTCGCGGCGTGATGGTCAAAAAATGCCACGCGCGGATCCTGCACACGATTTTTCTCTTGCGTAACACTCATTGTTGGCGGTAACACTATTCATTATGAACGTAACACTGATACCCCTCAGACGTCAAGCGATCTCCGGGCCCCGCATTGCCTCGCGGATCATCCGCGCGGCGCGTCTGGTCGCGTGCATCGGCCTGACCGGGGGCCTCCTCGCGGCCCGCGCCGAAACGGTCACAAATCTCGAAGCGGTCGATTCCAACGGCGTCAGCACCTGGAACGGAACCTTTCCCTTCACCGTCACGGGCGTATTGTTGACGGATCCGGGCGAGATGCTCGATTCGACGCCCGATTTCATTCCTTGGAACAATGGGGCCGGAGTCTATCAGTTGGGCGGCCAGTGGCAGGTGTTCGTGCAAGCCCTTTCGCCGGACCGCGGCGGCATCGAGTGTTGGATGGCGCAGAATTACGGCAACCTGCCGTGGGAACCGCACGACGGCAGCGACAGCTACAGCAATGACGCCTGGGCCGCCGAAGTCCAGCGCGTCAGCTACGATCCCAGCACGGGCTGCGCCCTCCACAAGGGTGATTTGGTCACCGTCACAGCCAACGGGGCGCTGTTCTATGGCGGCATGTTCAACATCAACGAAGAACACGACACGGACCCCGCCTACAACTTCACCATCTCGCTCGTGACCTCGAACTACGGCCTGCCCGCGGCGGAAGTCATTTCCCTGTCCTCGGTGATCGGCACCAACGTCAGCGCCATGGGACATTACGACATCTTTGATCCGACGCGTGCCACGGGGGGCGAGCACTGGCAGGGCATGCGCGTGCGCATCAATGCCCTGACCCTCGTCACCACCAACGGATGGACCACCAATTCCGATTGGAGCTCCCGCTTCTGCACGGTCACCGATGGCGAAGGCCGGCAATTCCCGCTGGTCCATCCGCTTTACGACATCGGCCCTCCGCCGACGAATACCTTCGACGCCACCGGCGTCTTCCTCCAGGAATCCGGTTCGGCCACGGATGGCATGTTCGGCTACGAACTCTTCGTCCAGGAGGTTTCCCCATCGGACACAGCCGCCGTGAATATCGCGCGGCAGGGCAGCGCGGTCGTGCTTTCCTGGCCGGCTTCGCTGGGCAACTGGCAGTTGCAGTGCTCCGATTCGCTCTCCGCTCCCAACTGGACAGCGGTAACGAACTCGCCGACGACCGCCAACGGGCAAAGCACCGTCGTCTGGCCGATCACGACGCCACAGAAATTCTTCCGCCTCCTGCGCGTGCAGTAACCGAGGGCGAATGATTCCTCAGCGGCAAACCAACTCCGCGATCCGCCCGACTCCACAGCGCCGGGCACGCGCCGCTCTCACCCTCGTCGAACTGCTGGTGGTCATTGCCATCCTCGGCGTGCTGGCCGGCCTGCTGTTGCCGTCACTGTCGCGCGCCCGAGAGAAAGCCAAAGTGGCCCGCGTCCGTGGTGAGTTGTACAACATCGGCCTAGCCTTGGAGATGTATTCCAACGACCACGCCGGCAAACTCCCGCCCGTGCGGGTCAACTGCAACTCGGATCTCTCCTCCCATTGGTGTGAGCTTCCGGTCGAACTCGCCCGCGACGGTTATCTCCCCCACGGCAACCTCGGCGGACGGGAGGCGAACCTGCTGGACATCTTCAACCCGCAACACACCTACAAGTACGCCGCACCCGGCCCGCAATTGCTCAACGGCGCCCCGGCAGGCAATTACGCACTGTGGGTCCCGTCGAACGCGCCCACCGACATGTCGGGCGGCGGCAAGTACTTCACCGACCCGAAGTCGAGTCCCGTGCGCTGGGTGGTGTGGAGTCCGGGGCCGCGGCCCGCCAGCGCCAAGAGCCTGGCCACCTACGCGCCGCTGACCAGTGACAGTTGGTATCGCGGCGCGGGTGACAGCGGCGTCATCATCCGTTACGCCGACCACGACGGAACCCAGTTTGTCAGTCCGTGAGAGATAAACTGTTCGCCTGCGCATGATTGGCGTTGTCTCGCGATCATTTACGCGGTAATCATTGGCCGCGCCATGAAAACCGAACCTGTTGCCCGCTTTAGCGTGTCGCTGCCGCCAGCGTTGCTGAACCAACTCGACCAGATGTCCACCGAGAAAGGGTACAAGAACCGCTCGCTGGCCATCGCCGATATGATTCGCGACCGGCTCGTCGAACATCGCCAGAGACTCGGCAACAAAGAAATTGCCGGCACGATCACGCTCGTCTACGACCACCACCGCCAGCACGTCCAGGCCACGTTGACCGACATCCAGCACGATCACTTCAAGGTTATCGTCTCCACCGTTCACGTCCACCTCGACCACCACAACTGTCTCGAGGTGTTGGTTGTGCGTGGCAAAGCGAGTCTGATAAAAAAGATCGCCGACGAACTCATCTCGGCCCACGGCGTCAAGCACGGGAAACTTACTGTGACCACAACCGGCCACGACCTGCCGGCGTAGGCCGGTGCGCACCCCGCCCGTTAACCTCCATTGACAGGAAACCGCGACGGAAACCTACGCTGTTTTCGTCCGCCTGGGTCGAGGCGCATTCCGCTCCAGATACTTCTCTACGAAGTCGATCACATGGTCACCAGCCGAATGAAGTACGGCGGCGCTCCGAACCCGCACGTCGGGCTGGATACCGATATTGTCGATCGGCTCTTTCGGCAAGCGGCGGGAACGCGTCGTTGCGATGGCCAAGACGCAATTCCCCGAGGGCAACGGGAACAAGCGGACATTGGAATAATCGAGAACACCGGCAGTCGGCTGCCCGAACAAGGTCACCTTCTTGCTTTGGCGGGCCAGTAGCAAAAACTGCTCGGTTGTGCTGCCACACCGGCGATCCACGAGTATCCCGACTTTGGATGGGAGCGGTAGCACCCTCGGCAAGGACTCACGGGAGTCGGCGACCATGGAGACGAACGTGCCTTCCCGGGCCGCACGCATCTTCCTCACAATCTTCGTGACCCACGCTCGCACCTGCTTCTCTCGTTTCGGAATCAGCCACATCGCCCGGAGCCGCCCCGCTGGCGTCGCTTTCTCTTCTTTCGATACCGGGGTGATGAGCGCCTGCCAGGCATCGGCGTTTTCCCTCGTCGCCAACACGTCCAATCCCACTGTCACCACAGGTTGTGTGTACAGGTATGGGACCAGCGGACTGAACGTTGCGTCAGCTCCGCCGCTGTTGCCGCGCACATCAATAATGAGATTCGGGCGGCGTTTGATCTCCGCACCGTACCGCTTTGTTAATGCCTCGAGCCTGAATTTGTGCTGCAGCTCAAAGTTTGGAACAGTGATGACGAACGTTTCATCGGACAGAGCCAGTGCAGTCGGTTCAAGAGGCCTTTTGGCTGCTGATCGACGCAACGTGCTGGCTTTCTTTGCGACGGCACAGCCTGTTGGCCGCCCTTGTTTGTCCAGCGTCAATGCCCACAGGTGCCTGTCCTTGAAGACACGGATCCACCTGTTCAGAATCCGAATGCAATCCTCTGTGGTCCGGGCCGAGTCCGCGGCGCGACGGGCGCGTCTGGCTGCCGCATCGATCTTCTTCGGGCCGAACTGCTCCCGCTTGTCCGCATACCCGGCGTAATTCCTCTCCACCAGCCCTATCGCCGCGACGATGTCATACTCATGCCTGTTCATTCGTCCACGTGCTCCTTCCAACGTGCGGTTCGAGGCAGGTCGCTTGAAATCAAAATGCGGCATTCGGACAGTCGTCCGCCGCCGCTTCCCTCACCAGATACATGCCACTACGCTGCTTGGAACGGCCCAAGTACTGCTCACGCCTTCGCCGTCTTCACCGCCAAGGCGCGGCCGTGTTCGAGCAGCTTCTTGACCCGCGCTTCCGTGGCTGCCTCGCTGTAAATGCGAATGATCGGTTCGGTGCCCGACACGCGGAACATCAGCCATGAATCGTCCTTGCAGACGTATTTGACGCCGTCGAAATCCTTCATCTGCGCCAGCAGGACGCCCTGTAGTTCCTTCGGCGGCTGTGTCCGCAATGTCTCGATGAATTTCTCGCGTTTCGTCAGCGGGAAATGCATGTCAATGCGATCGTAGAAGCTCGCGCCAAATTCCTTCTGCAATTCCCGCGCAATCTCGCCGACCCGCTTTCCCGTCACCGCCAGCATCTCCAGCAACATCAGGTTCGCCACGATCCCATCCCGCTCGGGAATATGCCCCTGAAATCCGATCCCGCCGCTCTCTTCCCCGCCGATCAGCACGTTCGTCTCCCGCATCTTCTCGCAGATGTACTTGAACCCGACCGGCACCTCGGCCAGCCTCAATCCGTTCGCCTGGCAAATCCGGTCGATCAACACCGTGCAGTTCGCCGATTTCACGACCAGACCCGTGTTCTCGCCCCGATCGCGCAACAGGTGCAACAGCAGCATCGCAAACACCAGTTGAATGGACACGTATTTGCCCTTGTCGTCCACGACGCCCATCCGGTCCGCATCGCCGTCGGTCGCCACCCCGATCTGCGCCCGCGCTTTCTTCACGGCATCGCACAACGCGCCGAGGTTCTTGCCAATCGGCTCGGGGTTGATTCCGCCAAACAACGCGTCGCGTTCGCCGCGGATCGTCTGCACTTTGCACGCCGATTTCTCCAGCAGCGATTCCAGCAGATGTTCGCCGCATCCGTACATCGAATCCACAACGACCGGCAACTTCGCCGCGCGAATCTTCTTCAGGTCGACAATTCGTTTCACCGCCGCCACGTGCGCCGGCTGCGGATCGTAGATTTCAATCGACCCGTTTTTCACCCCGTCGTCGAAATTGATCGTGCGCACCGGTGAGCGGTCCACCCGCGCTTCCACCTGCGCACAGACGTCCGGATCGGCCGGGCCGGCATAATGCGCCTTGAGCTTGTAGCCGTTGAACTGCGGTGGGTTGTGGCTGGCGGTGATCATGACCGCGCCGGCCAGCTTGCGGTCGCGCACAGCATACGACACGGCTGGTGTCGGGGGCGCCGACGGCGGATACAACGCCTTGATGCCGTTCGCTGCCAGCACTTCGCAGACGAGCTTGGCGTACGTCTCCGACAAGAACCGGTTGTCGTACCCGACAATCGCCGCCTTGTTGGTTCCCACCAACGAGTTCCAATAATCCGCCGTCGCCTGCGCCACGCGGCGCACGTTTTCAAAGGTGAAATCCTCGGCGATCACTCCCCGCCAACCATCCGTTCCGAATTTGATCTTCGTCAGTTGCATGCCTTCCTCAATTCCGTAATCGCGTCCCGCAAATCCAACGTCTTGTGCCGAAACAATGAATTACCCGCGACCAATACATTCGCCCCGGCCGCCACGCACTGCCGGCCCGTATCCGGGTTGATCCCGCCGTCCACGATGATCGGCAACTGCTTCGCCGCCGCCCGCAACGCGCGGATTTTCGGCAGCGTGTCCGGTATAAACGCCTGCCCGCCAAATCCCGGGTTCACCGTCATCACCAGCAGCTCGTCGATCTGGCCCAGGAACGGCAGCGCCTTGTCCACCGGCGTGCCCGGATTGATCGCCAATCCCGCCGCTTTCCCGCGTCCGCGAATCAGCGCCAGCGTCTTGCCCACATCATGCTGCGCCTCCAGATGCACGATCACGTGGCTGGCGCCGGCGTCGATAAACCGCTCGGCGTACAGGTCCGGCCGCTCGATCATCAAATGCACGTCCAACGGCAGCTTGGTCGCTTTGCGGAACGCGGCAATCGTGTCGGGGCCGAACGTGATGTTCGCGACAAAATGCCCGTCCATCACGTCGCAATGCAGCCAGTCTCCCCCACCCTCCTCCGTCCGCTTGGCATCCCGCGCAAAATTCCCAAAGTCCGCCGCCAGAATCGACGGCGCAATAATCAGTTCCGGTTTGATACTCACGATTTTGCTCGCTGAATCAGTTCGATTTCGTAGCCTTCGGGCGCGTCGACAAACGCAAAGACCATCCCCAGGCCCGATTTCGTCGGGCCGTCGGACAGTTTGACCCCCCGCTTCTCCAATTGCCGCGCGAACGCCTCCAAATCGTCCACCTCAAACGCCAGATGGGTCAGATCGGCCTGCACCTGGACGGGCCCGGCGGCGGGATACGAGCACAATTCGATCTCCTCGTCGCTCTCGGGAGCTTTCATGAACACCAACTCCGAGCCCCGGGGCGATTTATGCCGGCCCGTCTCCTGCAGGCCGAGCACATCGCGGTAAAACGCCACCGTTTTCTCCAAATCGTTCACGCGATAGCGCGTGTGCAACAGTTTTCTGATTCGTGCCATGGTTCCCTTACCACCGATAGCCGGGCACCGGACCCGCGCCCATCGCCCCGTATTTCTGGTTGTACCAATAGGCCACCATCGCCAGCACAACCACGCCGGCCAAAAACAGTACGATCGGCAGCAGCAGTTTCCTCATCGACGCCCAGTCTACCGGAACTCCGCCCGCCAGACAAGTCGCGAGGCGAATCCCGGTCCTGCCAGCATCCGGCTCGATCGCCGTTCCGACCTTGCGTCGGCCAGCGGAACCGCTACACTGCGCCCCGATGCTGATCGACTACCACATGCACACCGAGCTGACCGACGGCACCGGCCGGCCCGTCGACTATGCCCGGGTCGCCATCGAACGCGGACTCGGCGAAATCGGCTGCTCGGACCATGCCCCGTTGGCCGACCGCGAGACCGATTGGCACATGAAGAAGTCCGATTTGGAGACCTACGTCGGCTGGGTCCGTGAGGCCCGAGCCGAATTTCCGCAACTGCCCATCAGACTTGGTCTCGAGGTCGATTTCATTCCCGGATGCGAAAACTGGGTCCGCGACCTTGCCGCCATGTATCCGTGGGACTTCTTCCTCGGCAGCGTCCATTACCTCGGCGAATTCCCGGTCGACCGCAGCGCGGAGGACTGGGCGCCGCAGGACGTCGACGCCCGCTGGCGCGAGTACTTCGATCTCTGGAAACGAGCCGCGCGCTCGCGTCTGTTCGATTCCCTCGCCCATCCCGATCTCCCGAAGAAATTCAACTTCCGTCCCAAGACCGATTTCACAGCCGTGTACGAAGACGCGCTGCGCGCGGTCGCGGAATCAGGCGTGGCCATCGAAGTCAGCACGGCCGGCCTGCGCAGGGCCTGCAAGGAAATCTATCCGAGCGAACAGTTCCTCCGCATCGCCCACCGCCTCGGCGTCCCCATCACCCTCGGTAGCGATGCGCATGTCCCCCAGGATGTCGGCCAGGATTTTTCCAAAGCTGCCGCGCTGGCCAAAAACTGCGGCTACGACAAGATTTGCCGGTTCACTTCGCGGCAGCGGGAGCTGGTGAAGCTGTAACCCGCGCGCACGCCCACATCCAAGACGGACCTATACGATCACTGCCGATTCCCGCGAGAAAGTCTCGCGGCTACAGTCCGCTCACTTCACCGCGGCGAGCACGGCGCTGAACGCCTTCGGATCGTTCGTCGCGAGATCGGACAGGCTCTTGCGGTCGAGCGCGATATTCGCTTTCTTGAGCGCGGCGATGAACTTGCTGTACGTGGTCCCTTCCGCGCGACAGGCGGCGTTGATCCGCTGGTTCCACAGCGCGCGATAGTCCGCCTTCTTGTCCTTGCGATGGGCGAAACTGTAGGTCAGTCCGTGCCAGACCGCGTTCTTGGCGTAACGGAATTTCTTACTGCGCCAGCCGCGATAGCCTTTCGCGGCGAGAATCATTCGTTTGCGTCGGGCCTGGCTGGCGGGTGCGTTGGTGGCTCGTGGCATCTTGAAATTACCTTGTAACGATTTTAACGGTTTTTCCGGTTCTTCCGGCTTTCACGGTTTTTCCGGTCCTAACGGTCTGGACGATTACGCTCGCATCACCCCCGGTGGCTGAATGGCAGCACATCCGTGATGTGATGCGTGTGCGTCTCGCTGACGGCCTTGGTCAGGCCGAGGCGGCGCTTGTGCTTCGAGGATTTGTGTCCAAGCAAATGTCGTTTGCCGGCGCCGTAGCGCATCACTTTGCCGGTCGCGGTGATCTTGAACCGCTTGCGCGCGGCCTTCTTCGTCTTCGCTGATTTCCAACGTGGCATGTCTTGTTTCCTTCCTGAAATTCCGTATTTCTATGATTCGTCTTTTTCGTTGTCGCGTTGTCCCTCAGCCGCCTTCTTGCCCGCCCCACGGAACGGCGAAATCATCATCGTGATGCTCCGCCCCATCAGTTTCGGCATCACTTCGGGGCGACCGTGTTCTTCCACGTCCCTGATGATCTTCTTCATCATCTGGTCGCCGTACTCGGGATGCGCGTTCTCGCGGCCCCGCAACATCATCGTCACCTTCACCTTCATCCCGTCGCCGAGGAAACCCCGCATGTGATTCAGCTTCGTCTCGTAATCGTGCGGGTCGATGTTCAACCGGATCTTGATCTCCTTGAGCTTGGTCGCGTGCTGGTGCTTGCGCGCCTCGCGCTCCTTTTTCTCCTGCTCATACTTGAACTTCCCGAAATCTACGATCCGGCAAACCGGCGGCGTCGCGTTCGGCGCCACTTCCACCAGGTCCATCCCCCGCTGCTGCGCGGCCACCAGTGCCTGCTGGATGGACAGCACCCCGAGCTGTTTTCCCTCGTCGTCTATCACCCGCACTTCGCGGGCGCGAATCCTCTGATTGACACGAACAAATTGTTGAATTGCCACGGCCTCCTGTCGACCCTCTTGGGTCAGCTATGTTTCCTCAATGAACTCACCATTTCTGATCTCACATGCAGTGTCCTACCGCCAGCCGGCTGTGGGTTCGACCTGCCGTCGGGACGGGCGCGAATGGCCTGTCTTTCTACGGCTTTTCCCGCCCCTTTGCAACTGTCTTTTTGACCACCCGTCTCCGCTACCGCTTCCAGCCTCTCTCCAACCCCGAGTGCCCTCGCACCCCCGCCGAGAGCCCGCTAGGCCCTTCAAACGCGCCCCAACACCCAAAACGAAGCCAAACGAAGCCAACCGCAAAATCGACGCCCCAACTTCTCCAACAACCTGTCCTTCAATCCCATCCACATCCTCCAACACCAAAAAACCGTTGGCTTCGTTTCGCAGAAACAGGGGGGGGTGGAGGCCAGCCCTTTGGAGTGCGGCGACTTGCCCGCTCGCGAGTCGTGTTCGGAGCCGCCGCTTTGCCGTCGCGCTGCCCCGTTGCACGGTGCGTCTCGCCTGTGCATCGCCGTTACGTCCCGCCCGCCTGCCTTCCGTTGGTGGCGCAAGCGTCTCTGCTTGCGGTCGTCCCATCGTCCTGCCAATTGGCTTCGCTTTTGGGTTCGTTTCGGTAACGTTTCCACGCCGGCCTGTACAGAACTGGGTTCGTTTCGAAATTCCCGTCCTCGGGAAAGCGACCACGTCGTATCCTCGGTCGCAATTTATCCCCCGGCCACCGCCCGTGCCGCTGCGGCGATCGTAGACCGCCGTCCGTCTCCTCTTTTGGACTGCGGCGACTTGTCGCCGCTTTGCCGTTCTTGCCGTCGTATCCCGCTCCCCCGAACCCCTGTCCCGAGCATCGAGGGGCCAAACCCTGAACTGTGAACCGGGAACGCCTATATCATGTCAAAGATCGCAACAACCGCCCCGACCTTATCACAAATACAACCCCACCCCCAACACAAAATATCGCCCAACGATACTTTTGATCTTGACAACCCCCGCTTTTTAGGCCGGCGCCCCCGCGTTTGGAGTGCGGTGACTCGTCACCGCTTTGCCGTGCCAGTCCGCGCCCCTCCCCCGCAGGGGAACAAGGGGTGGGTGCCCGCACGCGGGCTTACGGCCGGACTGTCAGAAACCGGACAGTTCTTCTGTTGGCTCCGACCTCGACGCGTGGAACCCGCCACGCTACAGCCCCTCAAACGCCTGACGCACCAACTCAGCCCCACGGTCTCGTCGGTACTGCTCAACAGCTTCTTGCAGCACAGCCTTAGCGCCAGCCTCGTCCAAACCCAAATCCCCAGCCATACCCCCCAACGTCGGCACAGTCTCTTTGACCCCGCCAGAGCCGATTGAAGACTCGATCGCAAAGCAAAGTGCAACCAAGCGGATACCAACCTGCTTGCGCTCCCGGTCCCAAGCCACAAAGCCAATTTGATAAAGCGTGCTCGCCTCGCCAGCCCGATCCCCAATCGCCTGGAGCATCTCCAGCGCCTTGCCGAATTTCTCACGCGCCGCCGCGTAGTTGCCTTCCCTCAAATCAATCGTAGCCAGTTGGTGCCACGTGCTCGCCTCGCCAGCCCGATCCCCAATCGCCCGGAGCATCTCCAGCGCCTTGCCACATTTCTCACGCGCCGCCGCGTAGTTGCCTTCGTACACATCAATCGTAGCCAGTTGGTGCCATGTGCTCGCCTCGCCAGCCCGATTACCAATAGCCTGTTCGATCGCGAGCGATTTGCCGAACTTCTCCCGCGCCGCCGCGTAGTTGCCTTCCCTCAAATCAATCGTAGCCAGGTTGTGCCATGTGCCCGCCTCGCCAGCCCGATCCCCAATCGCCTGGCGCATCTCCAGCGCCTGGCCGAATTTCTCACGCGCCGCCGCGTAGTTGCCTTCGTACACATCAATCGTAGCCAGTTGGTGCCATGTGCTCGCCTCGCCAGCCCGATCCCCATTGGAATTTTGAACAGGCAAGGCCTCTTCGTATCGCCGCCGCGCTTGCCTCCATTCCCCAAGCGATTGGAGTGCATCAGCCGTCGCACAAAGCAGTCTGTGATCCCGATCCTCCTCAAGTAGGGGTTCAAGGAACTCGAGAACTGACCTGTATTCCGCGCGGCGTTGCAGGCCATTCGCGACGAGCTCCGCAGCCCACCGCCAGCACTCCTTTTCGTCCCCTGCCCTACCGTGTCGAAAACAGGCCATCAACTCCAGCCCTACGGGAAGACGCAACTCCTTCTCGCGATCTGTCTCGTAGCACGCGCGAAAGAAGGCCGCAGCCGCCACGTGTGACTCCTTCGCCTGGCCTTGGTCCAGCTTCCCCTCCCCCGTTAAGAACTCGCGTTGCAACGGGTAGACCGCATAAAGCGGAACTTCATCCTCTTCCCCAAATCGCTGGAGGAGCCCCAATGCCAACCACGCCTCCAGTGCTTCCCTGACGTCATCATCCTTCATGGCCACGACGCGCGCGACGCCGTCAACCGGCAAAGGAATCTCCACCAGCGCCAGTCGGCTCAGTGCCACTCGAAACGCCGGCGTCAGCGCGTCATACAACTGTGGCAAAAACAGATCGCTGAAATACTGCTGCTGCAGCTCCCACAGCTCGTCCCCTCCCACGCCGAGCCCGGGCTCGGCCACTCCTTCGAGTTGCTCCCGCAAGCCGTCCGGATCGGCGGTTCCCAATACGGCGCTCGCCTGCTCCACAAACCGGGGCGTCGCACCGAGCTTCCGATAGAACAGCGTCAGCAACTCCCGCTTCAACTCGCCGGTTTCCATCCGCGTGGCCACCTTGTCGTGCCGACGCAGGTACTTGAAAAAATCGGCCTCGGTAAAGTCGGGCAGAGGTTCGTGCGCCACATTGGGCTGTGTCAGATCCAGCCCCTCCGGTACATACCGGCAGGTAAGAATCGCTCGCCCCTCCTGCGTCAGCCGTGAGGTCACTTCACGAGCGAACTGGGCGAAGTCTTCTGAGTCCCAGCGCGGCGGCGCTGGAGGTTGCGGCATCAAAGCTTCCAGGTTATCGAGCACCAGAAGAACCTTCGCCTCATTTAGAATTTCCACGGCTAACCGCAACCGGTCCGTCATGGGCCGCTGGCCGTCGCGCAACATCCTTTCGTCGGCCTCACGTCCCAGCCGTTGGCACGCCGCAGCCAGTTCACCAGTGAGCCGAAGGCAGAACTGCGCGGATTCCTCTCGCCGCGCCTGCACGGCCACGATCCGGTAGCCATCCTGCTTGCATCGGTTGGCGAGACGTGTCGCCAACGTACTCTTACCAGCTCCCCCAATGCCCGTCAGGAGCACCACCGTCTTCTCCCCGGCGCGCAACAATGGTCGCGTCCGCTGCAAGACGCGACGGCGACCGACAAAACCTTCTCGCAGGCCGCGGATGTTGTCGCCCAAAAGCTCATAGTGGACCCCCGGCCGCGCGAGCCGCTCCATCGGTCGCCCCTCGTCCACAAGCTGATCGGAGTCGTCGGCGGCATACAATTGCGGCAAGGCGAAGCTGGCGTCCAAGAGCTCCGCCGACCCGAAACGCACACGCCCGTGCTCGAAAAGATCGCGCCGCGCCGCGGCAATGGCACGATCCACCGGACGTCCCGCCGCAACTTCGTGATACAGAGTTGCCGCAAAGTCGATGGCGCGATCGTCCGCGATGCTGGCCCCCCATCCCAGCGCCAGCGGGACGTGCCCGTCCACGGTCAGCGATTGGCAAAAACCTGCCACACCTGCCTGTGCCGATTCACAGCCGCTAACAAATACCATCCGCACCCCGCGGTCCGCGAACACACGCTCCGCTACTTCGCGGCCTTCCCGGCTATCGTTGCCGCCGCGCTCGCTCTCAAACGCGAAGAAACCAACCCCCTTGTCGAGGGCACCATGGCCGGAGAGGTGGACGATGTGGGGCCGCAATTCCGAGACAAGGTCTTTGAGTTCTTCGAACGTCCCCGCTTCACCAATGTCCAGATGCACCTTGCCACCCAGGCGGTCGGCAATGCGCAATATTGCCTCCTCCTCTTTTTCGTAGTCCAACTTGGGCAGATCGATCGGCGCACAAGCGCAAAACAGCAGGCGGAGTGGCGGCGCGACCAATTCGCTCGCCACCGCAAGCGCTTCGGGCCGCGTGCGCCGGCGAATCGCCACACGTCCGTCCGCAACCAGAAACCCGCCATTCCGGCCCGGCAACAACTCCCATGGGAAATTCACACATTCCGGCGCGACCGAAGCAAAAACGAGGCGAACTTCCGACCGCCCAAGAGCTTCGAGCATCTCACCGTAGAAAGGTTGAAAAAAGGCGTCCCGCAACCTTACGCCCAGCTCGGTCAGCGTTACCGGATCGGCAAACGGTCGTCCGCCTCCACCAAATTTCTCCATCAGGGCTGCAACCACTTCGCGCACCTCCTTCACGACCGCCGCAGAAGCATGGTGTGCAAATTTCCGTCCGTCCGCCGATGCCGCAACGTCAATTGCACCGTCGGCCCCCAATTGCAACTCGATATGCGCTCGCCCCATTCGTAACCTCGCCGCCACGGAGTGTGCCAAAGCCCCAGCACGTTAGCCACCACAATCTTAGCGACAGTTATCCTTGCAAGGTGTTGGCTAGCCGGACAACTAACCACGAGTTACCGCAACGGCACGGGAATTGGCGTCACATCTCTCCGTTCTCATCCTCTCACAAAATATCGCCCAACGATACTTTTGATCTTGACAACCCCCGAGTTCTGCGCCGGTGCGACGCGCGCCGTAGCCACGCTGCTCTGTCGGTGTGTCCCTTGAGAATCGGAACGAGTCGTGGCGAGGCAGCCATTCCTCACTCGTGACTACCCGTGCCACGCGGTGCCAAACGTGACCAGGGTCGTTGTCATCGAGCAGCTTGGGAACGTTCAAATCAGGATAGAATCTGAGACGAAACGTTGTCGACGATGACCGGCGTCTCAAAATAAATGATCGACGGCTCAACGTGGAATCTTTCCTTGATCATCGGGCGGATGGTCACCTCGCAAAAATCGTGCGCCGTCTGCCGTGAGGTCCAAAGATACACGCCGCCACCTGTTGCGCCGTCGTCCGAGAGGAGAAAGTACTTTCGGAGTAACCCGGGCGGACGCTGGAAAAAGGGCGCGACTTCGAGGAAGCCGCTCTTCACTACATCGATGGGCGCCCCCGGTGGCAGGGGGTACTGGATTATCGTTGTGGTCATGGTTTCCTTATGTTTGCCTGACATCATTATTATCGCGCCGCAATCCCTGCACGGCGCGTGCACGATGGCCTCTCAGGCCGGCTTGATGTTCTGGTTTACGCGGAAGAAATTCGTCGGGTCGTACTTCTTCTTGATGGCGGCCAGGCGGTCGTAGTTGTCGCCGTATGTGGCGCGAATGCGGTCCTCGCCTTCTTCCATCATGAAATTGAGGTAAGCGCCCTTCAGATTATGCGGATGGACGGCGTCCCAGTATTCTTTGGCCCAAGTCTTGAGCGCCTGCACATTCGTCGGTTGGCGATCGATGCCACAAATGACCAAGGACCATGTGGCATCCCGGCAGTTCCACGCCGTCTCATGTCGCCCGACCTTGTGGACGGCGCCATCTATGGGGTAGAGGTGTGCGATCGAAAGCTCCGTCGGCACCTTACCGAAGTGCTCAACATGCAGCTCGATCGCCCGGTCGGACAACTCCTTGACGAAGTCGCCTTTCCAGTACCACTGCATGCCTTTGGGGAGCAACGGGTCGAACAGGCTTTGCAGGGCCGGGAACGGCATCGGCCCCATCCAGTCGAGGATGGGCGTGGGCAGCTCCTGGCGAATGGGCCGGACCGCCTCCTCCGCCCTCTCCAGCGGCCCCGTGTAGCAGACGACCAAGCCACAGGTCTTCTTGCTCCAAAGACCTTTCGGGAAAGGCTCCGTTGACGGCACAGTTCCCAGATGCACGAACGGACTCAGCTCCAGCGGCGCTTGCGCCAGAAATTGCCGATACCACTTCATCACCCGTGCCGCATCATTCAGTTCCCAGAAGATCGGGCCTCCGTAGACTGTGCTCACAGGATGCGCTCGGTAGAGGAAACTCGTCACGACGCCAAAATTCCCGCCTCCGCCGCGCAAGGCCCAGAATAGATCCTCGTGCTCCGTCGCGCTGGCGGTCACCAGGTTCCCGTCGGCCAACACGACATCGGCCTCGAGCAGGTTGTCGATCGTCAAACCGAATTTCCGCGAGAGATAACCGTGGCCACCGCCGAGCGTGAGGCCCCCGATGCCGGTGGAAGACACGATTCCCGCAGGCACGGCCAATCCAAAAACATGCGCCGCGTGATCCACACCGCCTTGCGTACAGCCGCCTTCCGCCCGCACGGTGCGCTTCCGGGGATCCACGCGCACCCCCTTCATCGGGGACAGGTCAATCACCAATCCGTCGTCGCAGCTTCCGAGTCCGGGCCCGTTGTGGCCGCCGCCCCGCACGGCGGTCAGGAGGTCATTCTCCCGGGCGAAGCGCACGGCAGAGATGACATCAGCAACATCCACGCAGCGAGCAATCAGGAGCGGCCGCTTGTCGATCATGCCGTTGTAGAGCCGGCGGACGTCGTCGTACTGCGGGTCGCTGCGCTGGATCAGTTCACCGCGCAGGCCAGCCTTGAACTTGTCAATCGTGGTGATATTCGGCATATTTGTTTGTTCCCATGATTCGAGTTTTCAGTTGCGACCGATACGTCCGGCACACGCGACACTCTACAGGCAGCGCGGCCGGCGTGGAATGGCCGGGACGACGGATGTTTTGGCCCAAACGCCCGGACGGTGTCTTTGATCATGGACGCGCTTTCTGACCTCTTGGGCGTAATGCGCTTCTCCGGCGGGATGTTTCTCGAATCGAACTTCCGCGTGCCGTGGTGTGTGCGTTCGCAGATCGTGCCGGAAGACTGCGGACCCGGCGTCAGGGTCGACGGCGGCCTGATTGCCTTCCACTATGTTCTGGACGGACGCCTCCAAGTGCGCGTGGGAAGCGAGCCGCCGCGCATGGCGGGACCGGGCCATATCATTTTGCTCAGTCGCAACGACCCGCACCTGCTCGGCAGTGATGTCGCAATGGCCCCAGTGGACGCGCGGCCGTTGATCCGCAAGGCGGAGGAAGATGTGTTGGCGCGCCTCGATTTCGGAACGGGCCGGCAGGTGAAGAACCGCTTCGTATGCGGCTTCCTGGCGACCGCGATGCGCAACCATCCGCTGCTCACCGCGTTGCCAGCCTTGGTGGTGGCTGACCTGCGTGAACGACCGTGTGCCGAATGGGCAGAAACTTCCTTCCGCTACGCCGCCCGCGAACACGCCGCACGCCGTCCCGCCTCGCAGGAAATTCTCGCGCGCCTGTCCGAGATGCTCTTCGTGGAAGCCATTCGGGGATACATCGAAGCCCTTCCCGGCAACGCGACCGGTTGGTTTGCTGCGATGCGCGACCCTTCGCTGTCGCGCGCATTAAGCGCCCTGCACCTGCGACCCGCCCACGCCTGGACTGCCGAAGAACTGGCGAAGGAGGCTCGCCTGTCGCGCTCGGCGTTTGCCGAGAGATTCACGAGCACCGTCGGCCTGCCGCCCATGGCGTATCTGACACGCTGGAGAATGCTTCTGGCCGGCCAACGGTTGCGGGAATCATCCGACACGTTGGCGCAAGTAGCGGCCGCGGTGGGATACGAATCGGAGTTCACGTTTTCACGAGCGTTCGTGCGCGAAATCGGAGTCAGGCCTGGTGCCTGGCGCAAGAGCGGCGAGGGATGAACACCACCGCTTCTTTCGACGGGAAGAGTTTAGGGGGCCAACGCCTCTCTATTTACGCGGTAGACATCCAAGCCGTGACACAGTCGCTACTGTATGGCGCAGAAGGCCAAGGTCAGGCCGCTGTCGAGCGCAATCAGCAAAATCAGGCCGCCGTGATGGAACCGGCCGCCTAAAAATACCCGCCGCACCTCACCGGCACAAGCCTCGGCCACCCGTCACTCCCCCACTCCACTTGCCCAGCGCCGAGCGTGGGCATTCCGCCGCGATTCCCGTCATAAAAATGACAGCTAAACCACTCCGTCTTGCCGTCCGACACAATCCCCGCGTGTCCCGGGCCGATAAACGCCCCTTCCGACCCCAGAAACAGGCTCCCGCCGCCCTGCAGCATATCTTTCCCGTCCTTATCAACATACGGCCCCGCGATCTTCTCGCTGCGTCCGATCCGGATATTGTAGGTGCTGTTCGTCCCGCGGCAGCATTGGCCCCAATCCACAAACAGATAGTACCATCCCCCGCGGTGATAAATGTACGACGCCTCGATCGCGTCCGCATGCGCCAGCGGGTACATCTTGGTATCCGCCCGCGTGAAACGCTGGCCGGTTGTCGGATCGAGTGAAACCAACTTGATCCCGCTCCAGTACGACCCAAACGCGAGCCATAGTCCGCCTTGCGCATCCTGCGTGATCGCGGGATCGATGGCGTTGAAGTCGTCTCCCTCGCGCGACTGGACGACGATCCCCTGATCGGTCCAGCGAAACCGCGGATCATCCGGGTCAAGCGTCGGGTTCGTCGCCAGCCCGATGGCCGACGTGTTCTTGCCCCAGGTCGACACGGCGTAATACAGCAGATAGCGATCGCCCAAATGGATGATGTCCGGCGCCCAAGCCCGATTGCCCTTGTGCCCCGGCACCGCCTCGGCTACCGCCGCCGGCAGATTCGTGAACACGCGCGGTCCGTCTTCCCACTTGACCAAATCCTCCGAGTGCGCCGTCGTTATTCCCTCCCCCGTGCCGAACACCCAATACTCGTCCTTGCACTTTGCAATCGTCGACGGATCGCGCACCTGAATCTCCCGGTTGCTCAAATGCGTGACCGGCGCTCCCTCAGCCGGCGCGGCCTGCGGAGATTGACCGTCCGCCAGGTTCCCGAGCGCGCTCACCGCCGGTAGCACGTTGCCGTCCCGATCAAACAGCGCCCCCGCGTCCAACCGGCCCACCGTCGCGTTTGTTTGGTACGCGGCGCCCCACCAAAACACTCCCGCCCCGTTGCCACCCGGCACCGACTTCACAATCTCCCCCAGCGCTGTGACGTAATCCACCTGGCCTGTGACCGACGGCGCGAAGCCGACGATGGTCCTGCGCCCGAACGAACTTGCCCACGGGAACGAGGTCTCCGCCACAAAGATCGGCTTGCCGTAACGCTGCGCCGCGTTGGTCAGGCAGGTCTGCAGGTCCTCCAACGACCCGTGCAACGCCGGATAGTAGCTCTGGCCGATGATGTCGAACGGCACGCCCTGCCCGATCAGGTTGTCGAAAAACCACTCCGTGCCCGCCCAGCTTCCGCCGCGGTCAATATGCACCACGATCTTCGGCATCCGCGCGCCCGCCGCGTCGTGTATCCCCTCGATGGCCGCCTTCATCAACTGGCCCAGTTGCGCCCATTGCGCCGGCGTGTCATGCGCGCCGCCCACCGCCCCATCCGGCCACAACATCCCGCTGATGATCTCGTTGCCGACCTGCACGTAATCGGGCATCGCCCCCGCCGCCGCGAACGCCGCAATGCTATTGCTGTTGTACTGGCGCATCTGTTCCACAAGCGCCGCGAACGTCAGATTCGTCCACGCCGACGGCTTGGCCTGTTTGCCGGGGTCGGCCCACGTGTCGGAATAATGAAAATCGAGCATGAATTGCAGGCCGGCCTTCTTGACCCGCACCGCCAGTGGGACGGTGTAATCGAGATTGTTGATGTAATTACACGGGTCCCTCAGAACCTGGGCGTCACTGCTGGTGAACAATCTCAGGCGCACGCAAGTGAGCCCGTGCTTCTTGAGTATGGCAATCGCATCCTCGGCCTGACCGCCATCTCGATAGACCGCTCCTTGCGATTCGCAGTAGCCCAGCTCCGAGATGTCCGCCCCGGCAACCATCCCCGCCGCCGCGCACGTGTGGCCGATCATGGCCGCGCCGACTATCGCAATGAAACTCCCGAGCCTCCGGTTCATTTCCATGGTGGTTCCCGTGGAGCGCGACAATACCCCGGTCCCCGCGTCACCTCAAGATGCACTTGGAAAATGCCACAGCAAAATCTGAACTTGTCGGCCGCGTGCCCTCACGCGGCGCATTGCGGCCCGGCGGTCAGCGAGAAGCTGCGTCCATAACCTTGTTCCAGAAACGGCCGGCATACCGCCCTTGGCGGCATCCCACAGAGAGGCTGATCAATGACTCAACGGGCCTCTGCGTTGACACTCGGGATGCCATCAACGTTGGACTCAATTCGAATCAGATGGTCATTTGCGTCAAGTTCCAACCGAACACGACGGTCCTTGTTCTCGTTTACCAGGTCTTTCTCCCATCTCTTGACGTAATACTTGAGCACTCTTACCACGAACTGCCCGTCCTTTTTGACGAGCTTCTGGTCATAATCGGGCTTGCCAAGCGCGGCAACAATCTTCTGGTCGTCGTCGCCGATTGTTAGTCCCTGGACTGCGGCTCGGAGCTTCGCTTGCCTCGCCGCGTCCATTTCAAAGTAGTAGTTCATCTGCTGAGGCGACTCCATTGCCTCCCTGCCCCGTTCGGAACAACTGGCTGTCCCCAAAAGAAAGCAGACCACTCCGACAATGCTCCAGCACACCCGTATCACATCTCGCAAATCCCCATTAGTGGTACTGATTGGTAGCTTTGGCATAAGCTGCAACGTCCGCCGGAGTCCACACTAGCATTGGAACAGCATAGTGTCGTGCCTAATTATTCTGTTTTTCACGGTCTGCGCGCTGGATTAGCGTGCGACGTGATCGGCACCACACGCGGGTCAAAATCCACTGGATAGACGTCTGGATCTGTAAGCCCACGGTCCTTCATCCATTAAAATCTTTCGTGACAACTCCCCGATAACGGTCCCAGTTGTGTTTCCCGCCGCCCAACCGGAGGTGAAGCTTGTATATGGGGTAGTAGAAATAATACAAAGCGTACTCTTCAGCATCGGGTGCATCATTCTTCAAGTAAACGAAGTACGCAAGATTGCCTGCCGGATGCCTATTCATGTACAGCAGGGTATAGCTGCCAACATAGAATACGAAGAGCAATAAGACAGCGATTACGAGGTGGCGCTTCTTCATAGGCTCAAGGCACGCCCTTGTAAGCGGAATCGGTCACGTTTCTCCCTTCTGTCAATGACGTTCTGGATCGACCAATAAACGCCGCAGTGCGCCTCCGATTACGTCCTCTCACTGTCAAATTCAATCCGGATTTGCGAAGTTCGATGCATCTCTCACCTCACAGGCCCCACATCGGACATCATCACTCCCCTGCCCCGCTCTCAAACCGATACCCGATTTCGCGAATCGTCTGAATAAACGTCGGATGATGCGGGTCGGGCTCGACCTTGGCGCGCAGCGTGGTCACGCAACGGTCCACACTCCGCCCGGTCACGATAATGCTGTTGCCCCAGACGGCGTTCATGATGCTGTCCCTCGTGAACGCCCGCCCGGGATGTTGCAGGAAGTACTCAAGCAGCCGAAACTCTTTGTTCGTCAACGGCACTTCCTTGCCGTCCTTCAGCAGCCGATGCGACACCACGTCGAGCTGGCACCGGCCGAATGTGTAACTCGGCGCCGCGCCCGCCTGGCTCCGCCGCAAAAACGCCTGCGCCCGCGCCAACAGCTCGCGCACGCTGAACGGTTTCGTAATGTAATCGTCCGCGCCGAGTTCCAGCCCGCGCACGATGTCTTCTTCCTGCCCTTTCGCCGTCAACATCAGAATCGGCATCTCCAGTTTCTCCGCGCGCACCGCCCGGCAAATCTCAAACCCGTTGACCTTCGGCAGCATGATGTCGAGAATGATCAGGTCCGGCCCGCGATTCAGCGCCGCCTCGAGCCCTTCTTCGCCGTTGCGCGCTGTCTGGACGCGATATCCGTGAGCCACGAAATTGTCCTTCACCACGCGCAGGATCGTCGGATCGTCTTCGATGATGAGAATGTTGGCCGGGGTCATGACGCGCCCTCCGTCACCACGGGAATTTCGATTGTGAATGTACTGCCACGCCCGGGCGCGCTGTCCACTCGCACCCGTCCATGATGAGCTTCGACAATCGCCTGCACGATGCTCAGGCCCAGCCCGCAGCCGCCCACGGTCCGCGCCAGCCGCTGGTCGGCCTGGTAAAACCGGTCGAACACACGCCGCTGCTCGCCCGCCGACAGGCCGATCCCGTTGTCCTCGACGGCAAAATCAACGTAACCGTCCCGCGCCTCGGCGCAGACGAGGATGTGCTTCGGATCGCCCGAGTATTTCCACGCGTTATCCAGTAGGTTCAGCAACGCCGTCACCAGCGCGTCGGCATCGCCGGTGATTTCCGGAAGTTCCGCGGCCACCCTCTGTTCCACCGTGCAGCCGGGCGCGTGCGCGCGTTCGCCCATCGCTGCCACGGCCCCCTCGACAATCTCCTCGGGACGGACCCGCGCAAACACGAACTTGAACTTGTTCCGTTCCAGCCGCGAGAAGGTCAGGAAATTCTCGATCAACCGGCTCAGCCGCGCGTTTTCGGTGGCCAGCAGGTTCAAGTATTCGCGCGTGGTCTTTTCGTCCAGCCGCTCGCTATCGAGCAAGGTGTCCACCAGCGCCCGCATCGCTGTCAGCGGCGTCTTGAGTTCGTGCGACACCGTGGCGACCAAATCGTTCTTCAATCGCGCCAGCTTCACCTGACGCCCAAATCCCCGCGCCATGAAAAACGCCAGTACCAGCATCGCCGCGCTCACGATGCTGCCGATGGCGAAATAGTGCGCCGCGCGCCGTTCCGCCTCGGTATCGAATAGTTTGCGATCGTCCAACACAAGCCACAGACCCCAACCGGGAAGTTCCGGGCTAAGATTGACGCTAACGACCGCAGTATCTCGCGGGGACTCTTCACCGGGCACGGTGACGAATACGCTGACACCAGGGGGCAGCTCGCGTTGTGGCAACGCCTCCATTAATTTCAACACCAGACTCCTTTGTCTGAACAGGCCCAATACCCGACCACTCGGAGAGAACACCGCCCAGACATCGGGAAGTTCGCCCACGTGCCACAATGGTCCTCGCTCCAGACGCGGATTCGCATCCAGGAAACGGCCCGCGAGTTCCTCGGCGGGCAGTGTCGGCCATGTCATCCCGGGCTGAAGCCGACCCAGCTCATGCATCAGGAACCGGCGCTGGGTGGAGGACATGCTATTGGTCCCGTAATCGTTGACGCGGGCTCCCAGACGGATAATCGCATCGCGATAATGCGCAGCCTCCTGGCTTTCAGACTCCAAGGCCAGCAACTCCGCATTGGCTGCCGTGTCTCTATTTCCGCCAACAACCGTCGGATATACCGCACGCCCCTGCTCATCGAAACAAATCACGCTGTCGGCGAGCCCGTCGAGGACGCAACGCACAAACCGCGCCGGCGGCGGTCCGGTGAGGTCGAGTTGGGCCAGTCGATCGTTCCAATGCGCCACTACGCGCGCCCGAGCGAAGGTCAATTGACCGCGATAGGCCTCGGCCAATTTCTCGCGCACCGCCATCCGCTCGTTCTGCATCGCCTCGCGCATGAACCACAACACGCAGCCGATGGCGACCGCCACGACGATCACCAACAACGCCAGCATGGGCCAGGCGCGTACGTCCTGACCCACGCGGCGATGAAAAAGGCTAAAGCGGCCGACACTCACGGCGTCCACCCCCGAATCAACCGAGCGGTTTGCTCTGTGTTATGCTTCATCCGTATCCGCCAGACGAGCTCCTCCGGTCTGACGACGCGGATACTGCCAGGAAGCCGTTCGGCGCACCAGGTCGCCGGGCCGTAAATGCTCTGGCCACCGTTGGCGGCGGCGTCTTGCTGGGGCATATCCTCGGCGTTCTCGTCTTCGCCGGGAGCTTTCTTGAACCATGACCACGCGTGCACGATCACCCAGTCATATCGGGGTCCATCATCCCGCGGCGTATTCTCCACACTTTGGCGAATCACGCGAGCGATCTTTGCCGGCGTGCCCGCACGCGGGCGGGTGTTCGCGTGTTCCCAGATCGAATAGCGAGCGGTAATCACGGGCAGCTCGATCCCGTTCCGATCCTTGACCCAAAAGATTCTGCCCGCGCCGCCTTCGTACGGATAATACTGAAAAACGAGGATGGCGAGCAGGCCATCCGTTTGCCGGGCGAAAACCTCGTACGCCTTCAGGGCGTCTGGTGAGTCGTGCTGGGTAACATTGAATCCGATGATGCGCGTGTTGTTCTGCTTCATCAACGCCCAGGTCCGTTGCGCATGGCGCGCGAGCAGTTCCCATCGGTTCGGGCGATCCAGACCAAATTGGTCCGGGTAATAATAGCCACCGCCCCACTCGATAAACGAATCGTTTGCCGACTGGCTGGCCACCGCGTACTCGATGGCTTCCGGGCACAACTGGGCCAGATGGGCGAAGCAACACGACCACCCGAACGGGAGCTTGCCGCGGTCGGGATTCGCCCAGTAGTTCTGGCTGTTGCGGGCGCGGAAGAAATCGCCTTCGGACCAATCCACGTTGTCGCCGTCGGTATCGACGAAGCTCACTGCGCTGCGCGTGTCCTTCCAATCAATCGTTCGTGGGTCGAAGGCTCTCGCCCCGGTTGAGCCGGCCGTTTCGGTCCCGGCCATGAGAACGGGCAGGTTCATGCACCAATCCGTCGACGTCTGAATGTGCCCCGCCACCGTGGACATCCTCGTGGTCTTGAATTCGTCGCCGCCATTCCAGCCAAGAATCGGGGAGAGCGGTTCCAGCCATTTCATGATCGCTGGCACCGGTTCGGCGTAGCCGTACACGACCAGGGATTTCTGTGCGATGGCCAGATCGCGGACGTTGGGTTTTCGAGGATCCTGAGTGCAAACCATCCGGCGATTGAACCGGTCCTTGTACCTCTCGAAGCACCACGCCTGCGTCTTGTCCCGCACATCCATCAACATCTTGAGACCGTGAGCTTTCGCCTCGGCTTCAAGCTGCTCGTCCACAATGATCGCGTCGAGCAGTCCAGCCAGGCTCGTGGCGACATTGACCGAGCAGTCCATGCCGGGGCGATGCTCGTTGAGTTCGCCCTTGGAGTGGTCTGCCCGATATAGCACGTAGCCCTTGATCAATCCGCGTTTCTCGTAGCGATCAACCAGTTCCCACGGAGCGAATGTTCCCCGCATCTCCAATTGCGGCTGGCGTCGCAATAGCCGGGCCAACCAATCCTCCACGTCGACGTTGTCCTCGACGGTGACCCACACCATCTCGTCGCCATGGCCCTCGTTCACGGCCCTGGCAGCCAGACCCGACACGGATTGCACCATCATGTCGTATGAAGCACGCAGCGACGGACGTTCATTCCGGCTTGTTGTGCGCACAAGCCCCCTGGGCATCGCCTGCGTCGGCCACCAACGGCTCTCCCCACTACTGGCCCGGTCCACCTCAACCGGTCGTGCCGTAAGTGGAAACGCAACGAATACGCTAGCGAGTGCGAATCGCAGGAACCACTTTCCCTGGTCTTGAAACATGCTCATTGGACGTGAAGCGTGCTGATTGTCGGTTCCATGACATCTCATGCGGCATGCGTCGGGATGAGATCCCGAGCGAATTCTTCCGGTGAACCGGGCGACAGGACCACGGTGCGCCGCGGATACCGCAGCACCACTGTCTGGCGCGTATCCGTAACAAACGCCCGGTACAGACCCAACGTCCGGTTCCAGTAGAGTCCGCTGAACGAAAAGACGCCACCGTTGCCCGCCCGAAGACTCCCGTGCATCGCTCGCGGCTCAAACTTCGCCGAGCACAACCCCTCGCGCGTCAAGCGTGTTGACCAGAACAATCGGTGAATCAAGATCGCCTCGGGCGTGATCGTATATCCGCGAATGGTGAACAGCACGCAGCCAACAAGTATGCCCAGGCAAATGACCCTGGCTCCAGGAGCGTGTGCGCCCAATCCGAATCCGACCCACAAAAACACGCCGGTGAACAGCCATGAAACAACCACCAGCGGGACACACCAGGGAGCCGTGTAGTGTTTCATCGCTCTATCATCCGCGGCCGTCATTGCTTGTCGGTTCGATAGCTCGCGACGATCGTGTCGAACTGCGCTTTGAGTGCCCCGAACTTGTCGGGCGCCGTCGTCACCACGAACAGTTCGGAGTATTTCTTTCCGAGCACGCGCGCCAGGTACTGCACGCGTGGCGAGCCGCTCTCGGTGTAGTCGCCGATGCAACTGACCGCGGGCCGGCCATCGATGGTAAATTCCTTCCAGCTATCGGGCCGGATCTTCCTTGTCGGGTTCTTTTGCACGTCCTCGTCCATCCAGGCGCGGGCGGATTTCTTGGCGGCATCCGACAGCGAATCGGTCGCAAACAACCGCATCCCGCCGTCGTAGGTGTCCGCGTCCGGATCGAGCGTGCGAATCAGCACCTGTCCTTCCGGCTGGCCGTGTTGGGCGCGCCAGACAACCCAGCCGGCCGGCG
The DNA here is from genome assembly GCA_035541135.1 of Verrucomicrobiia bacterium. Classification (GTDB taxonomy): domain Bacteria; phylum Verrucomicrobiota; class Verrucomicrobiia; order Palsa-1439; family Palsa-1439; genus Palsa-1439. Next base: position 51,063 of record DATKNW010000078.1, on the reverse strand, counting down.
CGGTCAACGACACGCCGGTCTCGGCATCGTGAAACGAGACGGAGTCGCCCGGGTGACGCGTGGTGATGGAAGCCAGCTCGGCGACCACCGGGCCGGCCTCGAACTTCGTCAGATAGCGATGGGCGTCATCGGAAAACCAGAATGTTTGGTTTACGGGCGTAAGCTTCACCTTCAAGCAATCAAATTTCCCCGCCGGCACATCGACCATCTCTTTCCCCAATACCTCGAGGCCGATGGAAATCGGCGTCCCGCCGATGGTGCTGTAGATCGGCATTGTCGTCTTGTAACCAACGGCCAACGGAAGACGCCGGATGCCATGCATGGCCTCCTCGTTGTCGTACACGATGCCGTCAACCGGCACGGTCTCGGGTTGCGTCTTGCCGACCCGCTGAATCTGGATTTCACCGGTCTGGTAGGTCGCCGTGACTTCCCCAAATGTGGAGTGTTTCCAATGGCTCGATATCGGCCGGAACGTATCGGCGTCCACATCCACGCTGCTGACCGATTGCGCCCCCGCCGCCATCATCCGGCACCCGACACGCCAGATTTGGCGACCGTTGGTTCGCGTCACGAGATCGGCGCGGTATTCCGCCACGCCAATATCCGAGCCCGTTGACAACGCGATGTTGAGTTGCAGGCGCTCGCCGTCGATCCATGGCACCGGCCCAAACGTGAGCCCGCTGGGCATCATCGCGCGCGCCTGGACGATCAGATTCGTCTCGTTGGGGTAATCGTGGATCAACTTCTGAAATGCCGCCGTCGCGTCATCCGTGCGGTTCTTCTTGAGGTAACATTGCCCGAGCCGGAACTGCGCCTGGGCGGCCACCGAATGATTGACGTCTTGCTCGGTGACCAACTGCTGATAGATCGTGATGGCCGAATCGACATCGCCTTTGGTTTCCTCGGCGTAAATCCCCTTCTCGAGCAATTCGGAGGGTGACTCCGTCGCGGCGCGCGCGGCCGACGGATACACGGCGGCGGTGGCGGCAACGAGGAGTGTGCGGAGTACGGTCCACAAAGTAGATTGAGTTTTCATGAGCCTCACCATCGCAACCCCATGTTACCGGTTTGTTACCTGCATGTCCGTTGTTTGTCCGGTCTGGTCATTTCTTCGGCGTCAGCGGCGTGTAATAATAAACCACCGTATACGTCGCCGGCACCGTGCCGGGATTGCGCAGACACGTGGTCGCGTGCGAGGCGAAGAAGATCACCGAACCCGGGCCGACCGTCTCGGAATGGCCGTCATAAGTCGCCTCAATCGTGCCTTCCTTGACGATGATGACCTCCTCCTGCAGGTGCAGCCGCGGCGGCCCGCTTCGCTCGCCCGGATTGAGCGTCGTGATATGACAATCAATCTTGTCGAGCGTCGCCGTCGGACCGTCGAACACCAACCGGCGCACGCCGTTCGACACGGTGACGGGCTGCATCTTCTCCCAGTCGTAAATCGCGGACGTAAGTTTGTTGGTACTGGATGGCATGGCGGGCGCAACCTCCTTGGTTTGGGCGGATAGAGCTGTTCCGAGCGCAACAAATGTGAGGATGCAGAGAAGTGTCTTCATGATCAGATTATACATCTTCCCGACGACCCGCGGCCAGACCTTACGGCATGCGGTACTCGCGTTCGACGCGGCAAACCTGGATGTGAAACTCGGAGTAAAACTTCTCGCGCCCCAGCTGCTGCGCGTTGCGGTGTTCCCGGTGATTGCGCCACGCTTCGTGCGTCTCGGGAGATTCGAATACCTCGATCGATACCCGCTCGCCGTCCGCCGCCACGAACGTCTTGCAGGAGACGAATCCCGGCATCGATTCCGCCAGCGCCCGCATCCGCGGCGCCAGTCGTTCGTATTCCTCAACGTGCTCCGGCCGAAGCCGGGAACGAAAAATCGTGACCACCACGCGGCCTCCTTCGGGCCATCCAGTCAGGCCCGTCGCTCTTTGATCGCCTGCAAAACATCCGCAATCACTTCCGCCTTCGGCTTGGCGCCGACGTTGCCTTTGCCGTGGAGACGGACGCTGACGGCCCCGGCCTGCATGTCGCGCGGGCCGATGACAAGCATGGTGTGGACCTTGGCCTTCTCCGCCTCCTGCACCTTGCCGTTGATCTTGTCGGGCCCGTAATCGCCTTCGACGCGGACCATGTTGGTGCGCAGTTCGGTGACGATCGATTTGGCGTAGTCCACCAGCGCGGCGTCATCGCCGATGGTGAGGACGCGGACCTGTTCCGGCGCAAGCCAGAGCGGGAAATTGCCGGCGTAATGTTCGATGAGGAACCCGATGAACCGTTCGTGCGTGCCCAGCGGCGCGCGATGGATGCACAACGGCGTCTTGTCGGTATTGTCCTTGTCGCGATAGGTCAGCCCGAACCGTTTCGGCACGGCGAAATCGACCTGGTTGGTCGCCAAGGTGAATTCGCGTCCGATCACGCTCCAGACCTGCACGTCGATCTTCGGCCCGTAAAACGCCGCTTCGTTCGGCACTTCCACGTAGGGAATCTTCGAGGCGATCAAGGTCTGCCGCACCATGTCCTCCGTCTGCTTCCACAGCTCCGGCTCATTGACAAACTTGGCATTGTCGCCGGTCAGGCGCGACGGATCGTGCGTGCTGAAGCGCATGACGTATTTCTCAATGCCGAAGATCTTGAAATACTTCAGGTACATGTCGTTGACGGCATTGAATTCGGCGGCGAACTGCTCGGGAGTGCAATAGATGTGCGCGTCGTTCATGTTGAGCGACCGCACCCGCATTAAGCCGAACAACTCACCCGATTGCTCATACCGGTAGTTGCAGCCATATTCCGCCAGCCGCAACGGCAAATCGCGATAACTCCGCGGCTCCGCCGCAAAAATCCGATGATGATGCGGACAATTCATCGCCTTGAGGTAGTACGCCGCAGCCGAAGAAAGCCTTCTAAGCGCATCCTGCAATTCATTCCGCTGATTCATTAGATCGATGATTGCGGATCCGTGAGGCCTGCCTTTAAGCTCATCACCCATGCACTTGAGAGTTTCTGGGATGCCCTGCATTAAAGTGTCTCTGCTAATCTGCGAATTCGCAGACGGGACGCAGCCTGAACTTACTGCCAAATCATACAGTCTTAGGTCTAGTTCCTCCAATCGTCGTCTAAGCTTAGCGCGGTCTTCTTGAGACTCATCGAGTTCCATCGGCGGGAACATACTCTCCGCGTAGTAAGGCAAGTGGCCCGAAGTCGTGTACATCTTTTCTCGAGCGATATGCGGAGTCTTCACACGGACATAGCCGGCGGCGAACTCGGTTTCCTTCGCGAGCTTTTCGAGTTCCTCGACGATCACCGTGCCCTTCGGCAACCAGAGCGGCAACCCGGGCCCGACGAATTCGGTGTCGATCACGTACAGGCCCATCTCCGCGCCGAGCTTGCGATGGTCGCGCTTCTTGGCTTCTTCGAGCATCTTGAAATACTCGTCGAGCTGGGTCTTGTTCTTGAACGCCGTTCCGTAAATGCGCTGGAGCTGCGGGTTCTTCTCGTCGCCCTTGTAGTACGCGCTGGCGACATTGGTGAGCTTGAACGCGCCGACATTCCCCGTCCGCATCACGTGCGGCCCGGCGCACAGATCGATAAAATCGCCGTTCCGGTAATAGGTGATCTCTTCCCCCTCGGGAATGGCTTCGAGATTGCCGAGCTTGAACTTGCTCGGATTGCCCGGGCGCTCGCTGAGTCCGCCCAGCCGTCCGCTCTCGGCGTCCTTGATCGCCTGGTCGCGGGTGACGACGACCTTCTCGAAAACGTGGTTCGCCTTGATCTCCTTCTTCATTTCCTCTTCGATCTTCGGGAAATCCTCGGGCGAAATCCGGTGCGGCATCTCCAGATCGTAGTAAAAGCCGTCGTCGACCGGCGGCCCGGCGGCGAACTGCGCCTCCGGCCAGATGCGGAGTATCGCGGTGGCCATCACGTGGGCCGCGGAGTGCCGCAACCGTTCCAGATCGGTCATCTGCGCGCGTTGATCGAGAGTTTTACGTTCCATAGGGGAGTGAGCCTTTCATCCTCCAGCCGTAGATCCACCCAACGAGCCGTCGTGGCCCTACAGGGTGCGGCGGGAGGCTGACGTCGTCGTTTGCACAGCGCGATACGCTAAGAGAAATACGGGCCAAAGTCAATCCCGACACTATGTCGGGTGAATGCTCCCCCCGCCAGTGACCCTCGAAGTTCCGATTGATTTCCCACTTCGTTCCTGCCATTCTGAACGCACGATCTTTTGATCGGATGCGCAACCGAAGGAAAAGGAGCGGAACGTGAAATGCCCCAGGTGCCAGGCGGAGATGGAAGAGGTTAAGATTGAAGGGGAGGTAATCAATCGCTGTACGCAGTGCCACGGGCTGTGGTTTGACGAATTTGAGCTGGATGATCTGAAGGGGAAGCCCGGCAGCGAGTCGATTGATACGGGCAGCGCCCGTCCAGGACAGAAGCCCAACAAGGGCGATCGTATCCGCTGCCCCAAGTGCGGCGAACCCATGATTCGACTCGTGGACAACGATCATCCGCATATCTGGTACGAGACCTGTGAGATTTGCAGTGGATCGTTTCTCGACGCTGGCGAGTTTCGTCACATGCAAAAAGCAAACCTGCTGGACAAACTCAAAGACGTATTTGCGGAGATGCGGGGCCGTCGGGAGCGCCCATCCATCAAGCTGTCTCACGCGGTGATGCGGAAGATCTTGCAGTAGGCTGATCGCTACGTTCCACCCGCTTCAGCCAGATTTCCCGCCAGAGATGGAAATTGGCGCGGGGACAGCCACCGCGCAGGATATGGCATCCATCGCAGATGACGCTTTCGAGAATGACCGTGTTCTTGATGTCCATCAACTCCCCCGTCTTGTCGTCGATCATTCTGTCGACGCGATTCAAGACGCGGGCGGTTTGCCCGCAGAACGGCAGCATCTCCACCGTAAAGGCCAGGCCACGGTTTTCGCCGCGCTGATTCAGCGTTTCCGCGATTTCTTCCTGGCTCTTGATTCGGACCTGATCCCCCGCTTGCAGATTCAGGGATTCCTGCGGAGTCGTATCCTGTCGGCGGCCCGGCAGGAAGCGGTAGGATTGACCGGTGACGTATTTTCTCAGCCGCAGGAACAGCGCGTAGGACACCACCCGCGCCAGTTGGCCGGGCGAGTAGGTCCGGGCGCGAATGTCGCGAAGGTAACAGCGGACATCCAGTGGCGAGAGAGCCGTTGTGGCCCGCCTCAGTTCCGTGGACTGGCAGACGTACCGGCCATCCGCGCCCCGGCATGGATACGGATAAACCATGGGCGGATCGACGGGCGCTTCCGGTGATGAACCGGCCTGTCTGGCCGCATTCTTATCAAGCTTCTTCAGCCACGCCTCTTTCCAGAAGATGGCACACCGCAATTGACAGCCGCCGTGGGCCCAGCCGTCACACCGCAGATCGTCCAGGAACACGGTGTCACGAATCCGACGCATATTTCCCGAAGCCCCCTCGCAAGTTCGTTCGATGCGCTTGCTGACCACAAACCGCCGACCGCAGTACGGCAACATCTCCGGCGTGAACGGGAGGGCATCTCGCGAACCGTCGCCGCCCAGTGTCGCGCGAATCTCCGTCCACGGGCGCACCTCGACGAGATCGCCGGCAACCAGCCGACGGCGCCAGCGATCCCGACCGCGGCCTCCCAGCGGACGGACCGTTTGCTCCGATGACTGTTGAGGTCGACTCAGGAATTTCGTGTTGGATATCATACGGCTAGAATCCGCTCCGCTTCGTTCAGTTCTGACCTGCTACGACCGCTCTCGATCTCCACGAGTTTCTGCGCCAGCCGCTCGGCGGATCGCGGTGACAGCGCCGTGTAGAGTGGAAGCTCCATCAGATTGCGCGCCGTCCACACCGCATTCGGGAAGCGCGACCATTCCGATTTCTCCGGCAACGGCAGATCGAAGTTCACCTCCGGGTACACGCCGCGGCCCAGGGCCAGCCGCAGAATCTCCGCCCGTTCTCGTCCCTTGAACACGATGGGAAAACGGAGCAACCCGGCCCGGTCGCATCCGTCGGGCACAAAGGTCATAATGGATCGACCGCCAAACGCATCCAGGTAAATGGATACCGACCGGGCAATCCGCTCGCGGATCGAGTCCATTCTGTCGAGCATCCGCAACACCAATCGCGCCTGATAGGGATGAAACTCCCGGTTGTAGGCCGATGTGGAGCCTTCCCTTGCCCTGGCGTTTGCCGGCGGAGCCGCGGGCGCGTCGACGTTCACATCGCGGCCAACGTATTCCCGCAGGATGCGCGGCAGCGTGACCCGGCCATACAGCCAGGGCATGCTCGCGACGTTGTAAAACAGCGAGAAGACAAATTCGCGGGCGGGCATCGCCAGTGTTGTCTCGACCACTCGTTCCGTATCGAGCCTGGCGGGATCGAAAACCTGTTCGTTGTTGACGACGATGACGCCGCCGTGAAACGCCGGGAAACGTTTCGACCGCTCGAAGCTGAAAATGCCGAAGTCGCCGAACGTGCCGAGCGGCCGCCCGTTTCGCGTGGCGCCAATACACGAGGCGGCGTCCTCAATCGTCACGCAATTCCGCTCCCTGGCCAGGTCGCAGATCGCCTCGATGTCCGTGGGAACCCCGAACAGATGGGTCGCCAGAAGAATCCGACCGGGCTGCGCGGCCTCGGCAAATTCGGCGGATGTGGCGTTGATGTTGTTCTTCGCGAGATCAACATAAATAATACGCTTACCGGCGACTTCGACGGCGGCCTTGACCACGGGACATGTGTAGGCCGGCATCACGACTTCCTGCTGGGGAAGCAGAGACAGAACCTGGGCGATGGCGCAGCGGGCCGATGGGGCGAAGTAAACGCGTTGCCGTCCCGTGAGCGTTTGAATCACACCCCGCAACGCGGCGATCGGATCGGCATGTCGGGGTGAAACGAGGGCGGCAAGAAGATCCCAGTTGCGGGTCTCCAGGCGGTTGACGGGATGAACCGTCTGGCGGGGACATGGATTGCCGCGAACGGACCGTAGCGCCTCGGAGTACGCGAGCATCATAGGACTGGCCTCAACCGGGTGACGAGCGCACTTATAGCCCTGAGTATTGCTGCAACGCAACCTTTTTCCCGAGAGACGCGGCATGGCGGGTGAAGAAACCGACATTCCCAGCAGATTGCGCCCGGGCGCCGCATGATGGGGGTTGTTCGCCCCGGCCCTGATTGTGATACACTGGTAACCTGGTAACCCGACCGGCGATTGAGCTGTCGGGCAAAGACTGCATGAGAGAGAATTCATCCGAGACGATTCCCACCGGTTCCACCGGCCGGGAAACCCCCGGCCTTGAGCGGCGATGGGTGGCTCCGACGTTGCTGTTGGTTACGGTCTTCGTGATTAATTTCGTGGCGATGCCGGGAACCTGGTGGCCGGGAGATCCGTTCGCTTGGCGTGAGGAGACGCGGAGCCTGCTGCGCGATGGCGCGCTGCACGTGGACACGCAATACGCTGGGCAGGCTGGCGAGCGCGGCCAATATTTCGTCGTCAATCCCCGCAACGGCCTCTGGTACTCGAAGTACGGCTTGATGAACTCGCTGATGGCGGTGCCACCAACGGCGTTGGAGGCGGCGCTCGATGGGCACATGCCCCGGCTTGGCGAAGCGCCGGACCTGCTGATCTTCAATCTGTACAACATCCTGCTCAGCCTGATCCTGTGCGGGTTGTTGTATCGGATCACGGGCTGGTACACGGCACGGACCTGGGTGCGGGTGGCGTACGTCCTGTGCGCCTTCTATGCGACGTTCTTCTGGTATTACCAACGGGCGCAGGGCGCCGAGATTTACCAGGTGCTGTTTTTCACCGCGGCGTTTTATTTTCTGATGACGTACCTGCGTGGATTGACGAGCGCCGGGGGCGAGTCGAGCGCGACGAACCGGGGCGCGTTGCTGGCAGCGTGGATGTTCGTGGGGGCGCTCGTGCTGACCCGCGTAGTTTTCGGGTTGTTGATCCCCACGGTTTGGCTTGCGGTGATCTACGCGGCGTGGAGCCTGGAACAAGAAGAGCGCGAGCGACTGCTGCGGCGCGAGGCGGGTTGGCTGGTCATTCCCGCGTTGCTGATCGTCGGCGCGCTGGCGTGGATCAACTGGATCAAGTTCGGCGAACCGTGGCTGACCGGCTACCATCAGTGGCGCCCACAGGCTCACGCGCCGACGGGCCGCTGGCAGGATGGACTCTGGGGCGTGTTGTTCGACCCACAGGCCAGTATGCTGCTTCACTTCCCCATTCTCATTTTCGGTCTCTTCGCGATGCGCGAGTTTTGGCGGCGATACCAACTCGACGCCGTCGTGATGTTCCTGCTGCCGTCGGCGTTGGTCGTCTTCCTGACCAAGATGCCGATCTGGCGCGGCGAATGGGCTTACGGGCCGCGCCTGCTGATCTTCATGTTGCCGGTGCTGTCCCTGCCGTTCATTGTCTACTTGGACCGGCTGGCGGCGGGTCCGTGGCGATGGCGACGATTCGCGATGGTCGTGGTGACAGTTGTTACGCTGGGGTACTCGACATGGTTGCAGTACGAGGTCAATCGCCTCGATTTCTGGACGATGTACCGCGTCCTGTTCACATTCGATGGCGACTGGAGTCAGGACTCGGCGCGGTATTTCTTCGGTCATCAAATGGGGACATTCAACGCCGACCTGATCCGCCACAAGGATGACCTCGATGGCCTGCCCTACGTCGCCGAATTGGAGAAACGCGGGCTGCTGCGCGGTCAGGATGCGCAGGCCTACAAGGCGATGCTGCGCGGCCTCATCGACAACGAGAATTTCTACTGGCTGCATCCGCCGCGTGGAGAAACATCCCCTCGCCCCTCCGGGGGAGAGGGTCAGGGTGAGGGGGCTGTCGTCAAATGAATCTTGTCGCTGTGCCGGGCCACGCTACCCGATCGCCTTCCACATGAAATAGTGCGAGCCGATTCCTGAGATCTCAAATTCCTGGCCGCGAATTTGGAACCCGTGCGCTCGATAAAAGGGCACCGCGGGCGTCCGGGCATTAAACCACATCATCGTCCCGCCGCGCTGTTTCGCGTAATCGATGGATGCGCGCAACAGGAGGCTGCCGATCCCTTTGCGGTGTAAGCCAGGCATGACCGCCATCCCGCGGAGCCGCCACGCGCCTTCGTCCGTCTCGCCCTGCGGCGCCTCGTGGTAGACGGATGCGACGCCGATGAGCTTGCCGTCGACCAACGCGCCAAGATGCATCGTCGCAGCTGCATCATCGCCGGGGTACGTCAATTCTTCGATGCGTTGGTGCGGCCGGAGAATCGCTTGTCGCAGTGGCCGCGTCTCAGCCGCTGTAATCTGGCGGATAACGGGCGGCGACTTCACGGCACCGGCCAGAGGAACCATTTGTGCGTGAGGAAATGCTCGATCTGCTGCACCGTCTGCTTCGCCTTGCGGTCCACCGCTTCCACCGTGTTGAACGCGTTGTGTGGCGTGAGAATCACGTTGGGCCGACCTACCAGCGGGAACTGCTCTTTGCCCGCGCGCAGCGCGTCTCCGAGCGTGCTCTCATTCTCGTAAACGTCGAGCGCCAGACCGCCGAGGTGCCCCTCATCGAGCAGCAACACCATGTCCTCCGTCGGCGTGAACTCGCCGCGGGCCACATTCACAAACACAACGCCCTTCCTCGCTCGCTTCAGCGTCTCGTAGCAGAAATAGCACGCGTTGTCCTTCGTCAGGTTCATCGCGCAGACGATCACATCCGCCCACGCCAGGCCTTCGTCCGGCTTCACATACGACACCGACGCATGTTTCTCGACGATGTCGACGCCGCGCACCTGCATCCCCAGCAACTGCCCGAGCTTCACAACCTCCGAGCCGATGTTGCCCACGCCCACCACCAGCAGTTTCCTCCCCGCGCACTCGCTGCCGGTCAATCCGTCGCGATCAAATGTGGGGAATTGCGCGATCTGAGCGGGAAGTTTCCGCAACAACGCCATCACCAGCAGGATCGCCTGCTCGGCCACCGCGCGGTTGCAGTACAGCGGCAGATAACCGCACGGAATCTTCTGTCCGATCAGATGATCGTAGCCGGTCGTCCGCGAGACGATCGCGCTCACCTTCCCCGCCCACGATGGCGGGATCACCGACTGCGTGCGAATGCTGATGATCTCGGCGGGCGGCTCGACGTCGCCGGCTTCCTGGATCGTCTTGAACGTGAATCGCGCGGCGAGATGCCCGGGCAGATGACTTCGCAACGCCACCACCTCTTCCTCAAACGCCTCGTAGAATTGGACGTTCATGGTTCCCTGATGATAGCAGACCCGGGTTCCATCTTGAAAGTGGTTTTCGGGCCTCCCCCCGAACGCATTCGGGGCTGGATTGACACCGCCTCGGTCGGCTTGTAGTATGCGGGCGGTGGCGGCGGACGATTAGCTCAGTTGGCTAGAGCGCTTCCTTGACATGGAAGAGGCCACAGGTTCAAGTCCTGTATCGTCCACCATCCTAGGCTCGAGTGCAACGAGAGCGGAGGATGCCCTCCATAGCCTTGGCGACGGAGGGCTGCTATCACCGTGGGTCTGCTGTGCCTCGATCTACGGATGGCAAGCCATCCACGTATGGACAATCGCGAGAGTTAATGTGAAGCCGATATGCACCACGTTTACCTTCTTCGCAGCCCAAACAACCGCACGCAGCATTATGTCGGGTACACCGACAACGTTCGCGAGCGGCTCGCCGATCACAACGCTGGCAGGTCTCCGCACACGAGCAAGTTCCGACCCTGGGAATTACGCGTAGTCGTGTCTTTTGCCGAGCGCGACAGAGCGATCTCGTTCGAGCAGTACTTGAAGACCGGCTCCGGGCAAGCTTTTGCCTCTCGACATTTTCGCTGAACGTCTGGCATATTGAGCGCCTGCACGCAGGCGTGTCGTGCACTCAACTGAATCAACTCGGAGGAATTCATCATGGCACTGAAAGTTGGCGACAAGGCACCGGATTTTGAACTGACCACGAAATCGGCTGAGGGCCCGAAGAAGATCAAGCTCAGCGGCAATTTCGGCAAGAAGAACACCGTCCTGCTGTTTTTCCCGATGGCGTTTACGGGCGTGTGCACGAAGGAAATGTGCGAGGTCAGCGCGGGCCTCGGCGCGTACAGCGGTCTCAACGCCGATGTGCTCGGCATCAGCGGCGACAACCCGTTCGCGCAGGGCGCCTGGGCCGAGAAGGAAAAGATCACTGTGCCGCTGCTCTCCGATTACGAACACAAGGTCGCCCAGGCCTACGGCATCGCCTACGACAGTTTCCTGCCGCAAAAGAACCTCGGCATGGGCGGCGTCCCGAAGCGCTCGGCGTTCGTCATCGACAAGCAGGGCGTCGTCCGCTACGCCGAATCCAGCGACGACCCCGGCCAGTTGCCCAGCTTCGAGAAGATCAAAGGCACCCTCGCGCAATTGAAATAGGTTGTGTGCTGAACCTGTCGACCGACAGGCTCAACTGGTCAGCCGGGTCGTTGCGTTGAGGGATGCGACCGACGAGGTGGTTCGCATCCGGCTGATGAAGCATGTCCGCTGGCGCGAGACCGTGATTCCCGAGTGGAGCGGATGCTCAAAGTCCTGTACAAATCTTGGAAGCGGAATGCTAAAGATTTGTACAAACATGCCGTGTTTGAGTGTCGATCGTGCATGAACCGCGATACTAGTCTCCGCAGGTTGTTACCTTTGTTGCGGGTGTCGCTGGCCGCCTGTTGTCTGGTGACTGGCTGCGCAACCAAGACATCGGACAGCACCCGTTTGGGTGAACAAGGCGGCACCACCGGATTTGACCAGCGCTCCACGAAGTGGGTGGATTCGCGGCTGTCGACGCCCACTGGACCGTTCGCAGTCGGAAGGGTGGATCGGCTGTTCACAGATTCCTCCCGCGACATCCTTTATCGGAGCGTGACCAACGGCTCTTTGATGGCTACGATTTGGTACCCGGCGGGCGACGTGGGAGATCGGAGTCCGTCTCCATACGTCAACCCGCGAGAGATGCTCGCCTGGATCGAGGTTTTCCAGAAGTATGGGCTCCGCTTGGACGCCGCCCAACGCGCCCGATTGACAAATTCGTATTCGCATTCGTTCCCTGGGGCACCGTTACTATCCCGACCCCACAAGTTTCCAGTGGTGCTCTATGTTCACGGCCAACTCGGATTGCGCACAGACAATACGGGTTCAGCGGAAGAGTTGGCCAGCCATGGCTTCATCGTCGTCAGCAGTGCGCACGGCGGCACTGCAGGCATGGAACTGCCAGACGGAACACTGGTCAGACCACAACTGGCATTTCACTTGTCTGGCAATGATACGAACCCAATTGCCCTGGCCGTTTTCCAGGACCAGACCAGAGACCTCCAGTTCACCATGGACGAACTGGGACGTTTGAATTCCAGCGACAAAGTTTTTGCCGGGCGGTTCGACATGAACCACATCGGCGTGTTTGGCTGGTCGTACGGAGGGGCGGCGGCGGCGGAACTCTGCAACGTCGAGTCCCGCTGCAAGGCTGGGGCTGCACTCGATCCGGGTGGACATCCCGATCTGTCGACAATACGATTCCAAAAACCCTTTTTGATTTTGGCCGGGCCGCACGGCGTTTCAGCGGGCGCACGACAGTTGTTTGAGCAACTGAACAAAAACTGTTATTTCATCAAACTTCGAGACGCTGGTCATGATGAATTTGGAGATTTTGCCGAGCTCACACGGCACTCCCCAACGGGTCGTACCCGGGTGCTCGTACGAAGCTATCTTGTCGACTTTTTCACCCGGTATCTGAAGCGGGAAGACGGTCACGAGTTGGATGGTCCGCTGCCAGATCATCCAGAAATCGAGCTCTTCCTGAAGAAGTGATCGAGACGTATCCTGGTATCCGACCGAGGGCTGAGCACGCAGCCTGTATGGCGCAAACAGCCGTAGGCACGAGGTTGGTCTCGACCGCCTACCGACCTGCTTAAGCTGCCAGAGCGATCAGCGTTTCCTTCGCTTGGGCCATGGTCCCCGCCACTGGTTTGAACCGCCCAGCTGCCGCGGCCTTCGCCAAGGGCCGTCGACAGAGCTTCAGCCCGGGTCACGCCTGACATCGCCTGCTTGCGTAAGGCCGGCCGCACCGTATAATGACTCGGCATGGCAACGGCACATAGTTCGTTCAATTCGCTGCAAACATTCGATCTTGGGGGCGGGCGCAAGGGCAAATTCTATTCCCTGCCCGCCCTGGAGAAAGCTGGCATCGGCAAGATTTCGCGGCTGCCGATCAGCATCCGGATCGTGCTCGAATCGGTCCTGCGCAATGTCGATGGCAAAAAAGTCACCGAGCGCGACGTGCGAACGCTGGCCAACTGGAACGCCAAATCGCCCGCGCAAGAGGAAATCCCGTTCATCGTCGCCCGCATCGTCCTGCAGGATTTCACGGGCGTGCCGTTGCTGGTCGATCTCGCGGCGATGCGGTCGGTTGTTGCCCGACTGAAGAAAGACCCGAAGATCGTCGAGCCGCTCGTGCCCGTCGATCTTGTCGTCGACCACTCCGTGCAGGTTGATTTCTTCGGCACCGCCGACGCGATGAAGCTGAACCTCGAAATGGAGTTCAAACGCAATCGCGAGCGCTACGAGCTTCTCAAATGGGGCCAGCAGGCGTTCAAGACCTTCAAGGTCGTCCCGCCCGGCATCGGCATCGTGCATCAGGTGAACCTCGAATACCTCGCCAAGGGGGTGCTTAGTGGCGCGGGCGTCTCGCCCGTGGAATCGGCAAAGGCGGGCGGGACGCCCGCCCCACTATATTACCCCGACACGCTGGTCGGCACGGATTCGCATACGACGATGATCAACGGACTGGGCATCGTCGGCTGGGGCGTGGGCGGGATCGAAGCCGAAGCGGGCATGCTCGGCCAGCCGGTCTATTTCCTCACGCCCGAAGTGGTCGGCGTCCACATGACGGGCGCGCTCCGCGAAGGCGTGACGGCCACCGACGTCGCACTGCATGTCACGCAGATGCTCCGCAAAGCCAAGGTCGTGGGAAAATTCGTCGAGTACTTCGGTGAGGGCGCGGCGTCGTTGCCCGTCGCCGACCGGGCGACGATCGCCAACATGGCGCCGGAATACGGTGCGACCATGGGCTTCTTTCCGGTCGACGCCGAGAGCGTCGCCTACTTGCGCGCCACGGGCCGCAGCGACGAGCAGGTCGCCGTCTTCGAGAGTTATTTCAAGGCGCAGAAGATGTTCGGCATCCCCCGCAAAGGCGAGATCGATTACAGCGTCGAGCTCGAATTGAATCTGGCTGATGTGCAGCCGAGTGTCGCCGGCCCGAAACGCCCGCAAGACCGCATCGAGTTGCCCAGGCTCAAGAAGACGTTTACGGAACTATTCTCCAAGCCGCTTACGGAAAACGGCTACAACAAGCCGCGCGAGGAATTGAGCAGGCGCATCAGCCTCCATCTGGATCCGCGGACGCCCATGGAGCAGCCGCACGAAACCGAACCCGTCAAGGATCGCATTTCGTCAAGCGAATCGGAAATGGCTGGGGAGCATCCGTCGCCCGACGCCGTCCACGCATTGGAACCGGCCCACGCGGGCGACTGGCAGATCGGCCACGGCTCGGTCGTCATTGCCGCGATCACGAGTTGTACGAACACTTCAAACCCGAGCGTCATGCTCGCCGCCGGCCTGCTCGCCAAGAAAGCCGTCGAGCGCGGGATGCGGGTGCCGGCGTATGTCAAAAGTTCGCTCGCCCCGGGCTCGCGGGTCGTCAGCGATTACCTGGCGAAGACCGGCCTGCAGCGCGATCTCGACGCGCTTGGCTTCAACCTCGTCGGCTACGGATGCACGACCTGCATCGGCAACTCGGGGCCGCTCCCCGCGCCGATCGAAGAAGCCGTGGTGAAGAACGACCTCGTGGCCGCCAGCGTCCTGTCCGGCAACCGCAACTTCGAAGCGCGCGTCCATTCCAGCGTCAAGGCGAATTTCCTGATGTCGCCGCCGTTGGTCGTCGCGTTCGCGCTGGCCGGCCGCGTCGATATCGACCTGACGACCGAGCCGATCGGCAAGGATAAGCGCGGGTGCGACGTGCATCTGCGCGATCTGTGGCCAACGCTGCAGGAAATCCGTGACGCGATGAAGAGCGCGCTCAAGCCGGATGTGTTCCGCGCGTTGTACAAGGATTTCGCCGCGCAGAATCCGTCGTGGAACGAAATCCCCTCCTCCGTCGGCGACGTGTATCGCTGGGACATCCGGAGCACGTACATCCAGGAGCCGCCGTTCTTCGAGAACTTCTCGATGACGCCCGGCACGATCCGTGAAATCCACGGGGCGAATGCGCTGGCGATTTTCGGCGACTCGGTCACGACCGACCACATTTCGCCCGCCGGCAGCATCAAGAAAGATTCGCCCGCGGGAAAATTCCTGATCGAGCACGGCGTTCAGCCGCCCGACTTCAACAGTTACGGCGCGCGGCGCGGCAACGATCGCGTGATGACGCGCGGCACGTTCGCCAATGTGCGCATCAAGAACCTGATGTTGCCCGGTGTGGAAGGCGGCGTGACCCGATACAAGGGTCAACCGACCACGATTTACGACGCGGCGATGAAATACCACGAAAGCGCCGTCCCGCTCGTCGTGTTCGCCGGGCAGGAATACGGCACCGGCAGCTCGCGCGATTGGGCCGCCAAAGGCACGCGGTTGCTCGGCGTGCGCGCCGTGGTCGCCCAGAGTTTCGAGCGCATTCATCGCTCCAATCTCGTCGGCATGGGCGTGCTGCCGTGTCAGTTCAAGGACGGGACGACCGCCCAGTCGCTGAAGCTGGACGGATCAGAGACCTACGATATTCTCGGGCTCACCGAGCATTTGCAGCCGCGGCAGGAGTTGACGCTGGTGATCCACCGCGCGAACGGAGACGGCGAAAAGGTGTCGATCATCGCCCGCATCGACACGCCGATCGAGGTCGAGTATTACCGCCATGGCGGGATTCTGCCGTTCGTGCTGCGGCAGTTGCTCGGCTGACGGGTCACCACCATTTCTTGTCGACCCAATAAACATAGATCGAGTAGCCAATCACCGCCGCGGGCTCGCGTTGGAGCAGCGGGTCGTACAGGGCTCGAATGTCCTCACGGCCGGCGTCGCGGAATTGAAAGGCGCTGACCGCGACGTAGCCCGGCCACCGTGGTTCTCCCGCGTGGCCCGGGGTGGAAAGGAAATCGGAAGATTTGGGCAGGCACGTATAAGGGATGTGGTAATACTGCGGAAGGGCATTGCCCCAATAGGAGAGGTTGATGTGTTGCACGTGGGCCTTGTCCATCCATTGTTTCAGCCCTTTGAGGTCCTGCCCCCAATCGACATTGGAGTCGGCCAGCAACATCAGCCCGTGACGCGGCCCGCCACAGGCCTGATTGAAGAACGCGAGACAATGCGGGTAGACGGTCGCGAGCTCGAGCGCGGCCGGCACCAGCAGCAGGAGCAACCACCGCGGTGACACCCGCGATTGCAGGGCGGAAATCGGTTTGCCGCAGGCCAGGATCACGAACGGATAAATCGGTAAGATGTGCCGCAAACCAATATTGATGCTGCTTCGCATCGCCACACCCAGATACACCGCGATCGGGATCAGGTACCAGGCTTCGTTGTCGAGCAGCGTTTTCCAATTGACGGCACACAGCACGAGGGCGATGCCGAACAGAATAAGCACTGTGATCGAGGTCTTGAACAGGAACGCCAGCGGAAAATAGTACCACCAACCCGTCGGGCTGAATCGGCCCATCAGAAATGACGGACGATCCTGGGCCTTGACCTGGCCGAAAAGGAACCCTTGCGTGTAGGCGTTGGGCAGCAGGTGGCGCTGATCGATCCAATTGATCGCTGCGGAGAGTCGGGGCGCGGCTTTGATCAACGTGGGTTTTGTGAGTATGATTGAATTCGAGCCCAATTGCGCGGGCGCCGCAAGATACCGAAACCCCATGCCGGCCCAGATCGTGAAAAATGATCCTTCCGCCAGCAACAATATCAGCAGCGCGACAATCCCGCAAAGTTTCAGGCTTCGGCCTGGATACTCCCGGGTCCGGCCGAAGTCGGAACCCCATGGATCGCCGCGGCAGACACGAATCACCAGCAGGATGACCACGACGGGCGCGAGCAGCAATCCCGAGAACTTGGCGACCACTGCCAGCGAGCAGCACGCGACCAGACCGGCCACATTGCCCGGACTGAGCCTTCGCGACGTGCGCCACAGAAAGTAGATGGTGCCGAAGAAAAACAGCGTAATTCCAAAATCGGTCGTTACGAGACCGGCATGAGCCAGGATATTCGGCTCGGTCGCGTACAGCCCCAGCCCAATGACCGCCGGCCAGAACC
The DNA here is from genome assembly GCA_035541135.1 of Verrucomicrobiia bacterium. Lineage (GTDB taxonomy): Bacteria > Verrucomicrobiota > Verrucomicrobiia > Palsa-1439 > Palsa-1439 > Palsa-1439. The sequence continues at coordinate 33,740 of DATKNW010000078.1, read as the reverse complement.
CGAACATCTCCCGCGCCCAAAAGAACACCAACCAGCCGAGAAACACCCCGAGCAGCACGATCATAAACCGCCCGCAACCCAGCACGCTGTCGGCATCCGATTGCCGGTACAGAAACTCGCGCGAGAATCGTGGAAAGTCGCCACCTCGCCACAAGGGATCTTCGGTATCGAACGTGACACCGGGCTTGAAGAGCAGCGGCAACGCCGCCCACATGCGCACCACCGGCGGATGCTCGACATCGACGCGGTAATCGCGCAACGTGAGCGCCGCATACCCCGCCGTCAGGTGATGAGGTTCGTCTACCGTAGCCGACTCCCGCATGTAGCTGTTGACGGCCAGGCCGATGAAGATCACGGAAAACACGCCGAGGACGGCCAAGCTCTTCATCCCTGCCGAACGGTTCATACCGCTGGATTATATCCAACCGCAACCAAAGCGCGAAGCCATTCCCAAGTCCCGGTGCTGGCGCGTCACCACCACTTCTTGTCCACCCAATACACGTAGATCGAGTAGCCAATCACCGCCACGGGCTCGCGTTGGAGCAACGGGCTGTACATGTCCCGCACCTTCGTATTGCCCGGCTCGCGGAATTGATTGACGCTGACCGCGACGTACCCCGGCACCTGCAGATCTTTCACGCGGTCTTTGACGAATACGGAAGATCCGAGGAGATACGTCGCGCTGATGTGGTAATACTCCGGATCGGCAGGCCCCCAAAACGCCAGGTTGATGTGCTGGACGTGGGCCTTATCCATCCATTGTTTCAGCCCTTTGAGGTCCTGTCCCCAATCGATGTTGGAGTCGGACAGCAGCATGTGCCCGTGGCGCGGGCCGCCGCAAGCCTGGTTGAAGAACGCGAGACAATGCGGGTACACACACGCCAGTTCCAGCGCCGGCGGCACCAGCAGCAGCAGCAACCACCGCGGCGATATCCGCGATTGCAGAGCGGCGATTGGTTTGCCACAGGCCAGCAGGACGAACGGATAGATGGGAAGGATGTGCCGCAGACCGATGTTGATATGCGTCCGCATCGCCGCCCCCAGATAGACGGCGATCGGGACCAGATACCAGGCTTCGTTCTGAAGCAGCGTGTTGCGGTCGACGACACACCACACGAGGGCGATGCCGAACAGCGCCAGGACCGTGATCGAGGTCTTGAACAGAAACGCGAGCGGGAAATAGTACCACCAACCCCCATGGCTAAATCGTCCCATCAAAAACGCCGGACGATCCTGGGCCAGGCTCTGCCCCAAAAGGAACCCCTGCGTGTAGGCGTTGGGCAGCAGGTGGTGCTGATCGATCCAGTTGATCGCTACGGAGAGTCTGGGCACGGCTTTGATCACCGTGGGTTTTGTGAGTATCTCGGAAGTCCGGTCGACTTGCTCGGGCGCCGGGAGATAGCGAAACGACATGCTGGCCCAGATCGTGAACAATGACCCTTCCGCCAGCAACAGTAATAGCAGCGCGGCAATCCCGAAGAGTTTCAGGCTTCGGCCTGGATACTCCCGGGTCCGGCCGATGTCGGAGACCCATGGATCGCCGCGGCCAGCACGAATCGCCAGCAGGATGACCACGACCGGTGCGAGCAAGATGGCTGAGAACTTGGCAACCTGTGCCAGCGAGCAGCATGCGATCAGACCGGCCACATTGCCCAGACTGAGCTTCCGCGACGTCCGCCACAGAAAGTAGATGGTTCCGAAAAACAACAGGGTTACCCCCAGATCGGTTGTGATCAGTCCAGAATGGGCCAGGACATTCGGCTCGGTCGCGTACAGCCCCAGCACAATGACCGCCGGCCAGAACCCGAACATCTCCCGCGCCCAAAAGAACACCAGCCAGCCGAGAAACACCCCGAGCAGCACGATCATGAACCGCCCGCAAGCCAACAGGCTGTCGGTATCCGAGCGCCGGTACACCAACTCGTGCGCGATTTCCGGAAAGTGGCGGTCCCGCCACAAGGAAGTATTGGTATCGAGCGTGATGCCGCGCTTGAAGAGCAGCGGCAACGCGGCCCACATGCGGATGATCGGGGGATGCTCGACGTCGATGTGGTAATCGTGCAGCGTGAGCGCCGCGTACCCCGCCGTCAGTTGCTGGGCTTCATCTGATGTGCCCGACTCCCGCAGATAGCTGTTGACGGTCAGCGCGATAAAAACCGCGGAGAATACGATCAGGACAGCCAGGCTCCGCGCGCGTGCCGGAAGATTCATGTCGTGAGAGTATATCCGAACATCAACAAACTGCGAAACCATTCCCGGATCCCGGTGTTTACCATCTCGTTCGCCGCGTTGTGTCGTGGGGACGGCGGACGACAGTATCAATACGAACACAGTATTCGCAGCAGACTAAGGAGGAAATCGGTATGCGGAAGTTTATGGGGGTTCTCTTGGCGGCAGTGGTATTTGGCATGTTGACGACGGGGGCGTTTGCGGCCAACGGCACGCACCGTCACCACGCCAAGCGGCATCATCACCAGCGCCACCACCAAGCCAGGTAGGTCAGTCCGCTTCTACCCGTTGCCCATCAGGCCCGTATCGGCTTGATGGGCAACGGCTTCTATTCCTGCCTGAGAGAATTCCCCCTCGCGGCTGGAGGCTTTGCGCGTTGTGCGCTTGACACTTCCCGCAGTCGCGATATAGTGAAACTGTAATCGGACAAAAATTGTCGTGTTTAACGAGGCGTCCGACCTCCATTTTAGAGGAACTCAATCATCATGGCCGATACATTCGAGATCCGGGACTTACACGTCAGCATCGAGGAACGCGAGATTCTCAAGGGTGTGGATCTCACTATCCGCAAGGGAGAGGTCCATGCTCTCATGGGGCCGAACGGTTCCGGCAAGAGCACGCTCGCCAACGCCTTGTTGGGTCACCCCAAGTACACCGTCACGGGCGGCAAAGTCCTGATGAAGGGTGAAGACATTCTCGAGATGGAAACTGACGAGCGCGCCCGCAAGGGACTGTTTCTCGCGTTTCAGTATCCCTGCGAAGTTCCCGGCGTTCGTCAGTCCAATTTTCTCCGGCTCGCCTGCAACGCGCGCACGGGACGCGAGCTGGAGGTCACCGAGTTCTACAACAAGCTCGAAGAAAAAATGAAGGTCCTCGATATCGACGAGAAGTTCATGAAGCGCTATCTCAACGAGGGCTTCTCGGGCGGCGAGAAGAAGCGCAATGAAATCCTCCAGATGATGATGCTCGAGCCCGAGTTCGCCGTCATGGACGAGACCGACTCCGGCCTCGACATTGACGCGCTGAAGATCGTGTCGCGGGGCGTGAACGAACTGCGCGGCCCCGGCTTGGGCATCTTGATCATCACCCACTACGAACGGATCCTGCGCTACATCAATCCGGATTTCGTGCACATCCTGGTCGAGGGCAAAATCGTAAAGTCGGGCGGTCCTGAGCTCGCCGCGCATCTTGAAGAGCACGGGTACGACTGGATCGTCAAGGACGCCGAGCCGGCAGCCGTGCCGTCGAAGAGGTAGGACGATGAGCACCCCTCCCCCAGCCGAACAAATTCTTCCGGGCGCATACAAGGAAGGCTTTCACGACACTCTGAAGGCCGTTCACCAGGTCCCGAAGGGTCTTTCGCACGGTGTGGTGGACTACATGTGCGACGTCAAGGGCGAGCCCGACTGGATGCGCCAATTCCGCCACCGCAGCCTCGACCTCTTTCTCAAGACGGATGTGCCGGCGTGGATGCCGGGCCTGCGCGATGAAATCAACTACAACGAGATCACCTACTACATCAGCCCGGTCGAGAAATCCGCGCGCCGCTGGGAGGATGTGCCCGCCGAGATCCGTCGTACCTACGACAAGCTCGGCATCGCCAAGGAAGAACAGAAGCTGCTCGGCGGTCTCGGGGCGCAGATCGACAGCGAGATGGCCTATCACAACATCCAGGAATCCCTCGCCAAGAAGGGCATCGTGTTCCTCAGTTGCGACGACGGCCTGAAACAGTATCCCGATATCTTCAAGGAACATTTCGCCAAGTCCATTCCGCCCGAGGACAACAAGTTCGCCGCGCTCAACTCCGCGTTCTGGAGCGGCGGCTCGTTCGTCTACGTGCCCAAGGGCGTGAAGTGCGATGTTCCCCTTTCCGTCTACTTCCGCATCAACGCGGAGCAGTTCGGCCAGTTCGAGCGGACGCTGATCATTTGCGACGACGACAGCTTCTGCCATTACGTCGAGGGCTGCAGCGCGCCGGTCTACACGACCAACTCGTTGCACTCGGCCGTGGTCGAAATCTTCGTCAAGGACCGCGCCCGCTGCCGGTACACAACGATTCAAAACTGGTCGACCGACGTGTACAACCTCGTGACCAAGCGCGCCTATCTGTACAAACACGCCGTCATGGAATGGGTCGATGGCAACCTCGGTTCGAAGCGCACGGTCAAGTATCCGTCGTGCTACATGGTCGGCGAAGGCGCGCACGGCGAAGTCCTCAGCCTGGCCAGCGCGGACAAGGGCATGTGGCAGGATGCGGGCGCCAAGCTGGTGTTCCACGCGCCGAATTGCACGGGCCGGATCAATTCCAAGTCGATCAGCGGCCATGGCGGGCGCTCGTCGTACCGCGGGTTGGTCCAGGTGAACGAATCCGCGAAGAATTGCCGCGTGCAGGTCAATTGCGACGCGTTGATCCTCGACCCGGTCAGCCGCTCGGATACCTATCCCGTGATGGAAATCGACGGCGACCTGGCGACGGTCGAGCATGAAGCGAGCGTGTCGAACGTTTCCGAGGAGCAGTTGTTCTATCTCATGAGCCGCGGGATCAAGAAGGAGGATGCCGTGTCGATGATCGTCAACGGGTTCATCGAGCCGATCGTGAAGGAATTGCCCATGGAGTTCGCGGTCGAGATCAATCGCCTCATTAATTTGCAGATGGAAGGATCAGTCGGGTAAACGGGCAACGGCTGATCGAGAACCCGTTGGGGCGGGGCCACCCCCCGCCCCTTACCCGAAATTACGATGACAACTGGATTCACACAGGAAACACTGGAAGCCATCAGCGCCGGCGAGCCGGCCTGGCTGAAGTCCCAGCGCCTCGCCGCCTGGAAGACGTACGAGAAGCTCCCACTGCCGACCAAGCGCGACCTCGAATGGCAGCGGTTCGACATCCGCGCGCTCAAACTGGACAAGGTGTCGTTGCCTGCTGGCGACCCCGCGATCCACGAACGCCTTTCGGCGGTGTCCGCCGATCTCGCCAGAAAGGGTGTCATCTTCTGCGACATGGTCACGGCCGTCGCCAAATACGGCGATCTGCTGAAAGAGTATCTCGGCCAGAGCATTTCACCGGAGGAACCGGCGAAGTTCTCTGCCCTGCACAGCGCGCTCTGGAAAAACGGCGCGTTCTTGTATGTTCCCGCGAATGTTCGCATCGAGCAGCCGCTGGAAGTGGCCTACGAGTTTTCCGGACGGAATACCGCGGGATTCCCGCATACCCTGGTGGTCGTCGAGCCCGGCGCGGAAGCCACGCTCGTCCAGAAGTTCGTCGGCGGACCGCCCGTCGGCGCCAACGGCGCGCCCAGCGTTCACGCCAGTGGCACGGAAGTGTTCGTCAAGGAAGGCGGGCATCTCCACTACATCAGCGAACAGAATTTCTCGCCCAACGTCTACGATTTCACACTGAAGCGGGCCCATGTCGCGCGCGACGCGGAAATCGACTGGGTACTCGGCATGTTTGGCGCGTCGTTCCAGCGATACGACGTCCAATGCGTCATGGAGGGCGAAGGCGGCACGAGTTTCATGTACGCGGTCGGCGTGCTCGATCACAACCAGCAATTTGCCCAGTTCACCCGGCAGCACCATAAGACGGGCAACACGACCAGCGATCTGCTGTTCAAGAACGTGCTGCGCGATTCCGCTGTCAGCAATTACGCGGGTGTGATCAAGGTCGAGAAGAACGCGAACGGCACGAACGCCTATCAAGCCAACCGCAATCTGGTGCTCAACAAGGAAGTCCGCTGCGACACGCGGCCCATTTTGGAGATCGAATCGAACCAGTTGCGCTGCACGCACGGGGCGACCGTCGGCCAGTTGGAGGAGCAGCAGCTTTTCTACCTGCGCAGCCGGGGTCTGACGCCCGAGCTGGCGCGAGATGTGTTGATCGAGGCGTTCCTCGACCCGGTGCTGGCGCGCATCCAGGTCGACAGTGTGCACAAGGAGTTTGCCAAGCTGGTTCACGATAAGGTAGTACGCAAAGGATGATCGAAGTCCTCGATGCGGTGGAACTGGAGGAAATCCGCGATGACTTTCCGGTCCTGCGGCAGAAAGTCCACGGCAAACCTCTGATCTATTTCGACAACGCGGCGACCTCGCAGAAGCCGCGGGTGGTGATTGAGGCCCTCAATGACTATTATCAGCGCTATAACGCCAACGTCCATCGCGGCATTCACGCGCTGGCCGAGCGAGCGACCAAGGAATACGAACGAGCTCGCGAGAAGATTGCGAAATTCATCAACGCCCCCTCCCCCGAGACCGTGATTTACACGCGCGGCACGACCGAGTCCATCAACCTCGTGGCGTATACGTGGGCGCCGGCCAACCTGAAGAAGGGCGATGAAATCCTCACAACGTTCATGGAGCACCACAGCAACACGGTGCCGTGGTATCAGGTCTGTGAACGCACGGGCGCCGTCATCAAGCGCATCGAATTGAATCCCGATGGCACGCTACGGCTGGACGATCTCGACAAACTGATCACCGACCGCACGAAGCTCGTGGCCGTCACGCAGCAATCGAATGTCCTCGGCACGATCAATCCCGTCCGCCAGATCGCCGATGCCGCCCACCGGCGCGGCGCGATCATTCTCGTGGACGGCGCTCAAAGCGTTCCCCACATGGCTGTCGACGTGCGGGCGATGGATTGCGATTTCTTCGCGTTTAGCGGCCACAAAATGTGCGGCCCGACCGCCAGCGGCGTGCTCTACGGCAAGCGCGCGCTACTGGAAGCGATGCCGCCGTTCATGGGTGGCGGCGAGATGATCAAAGAGGTCTGGTTCGATCACGCGAAATACAACGACCTGCCGTACAAATTCGAGGCGGGGACACCGAATATCGCGGAATCCATCGGGTTGGGCGTGGCGGTTGATTATCTGACCCACATCGGCCTCGACAAGATCCGACAGCATGAGAAAGAAATCACGCAGTACGCGCTGGATCGGATGAAGGAATTTCCCGAAATCACCGTGTACGGCCCCAAGAACGTTGAGCAACGCGGGGGGCTGGTCGCGTTTACGCTCGGCGACGTCCACGCGCACGACATCGCCACGTTCGCCGACCAGGACGGCATCGCCATCCGCGCGGGCCACCATTGCGCGATGCCGCTCCACAAGAAACTCGGACTGGCGGCCACCGCCCGCGCCAGTTTTTACCTGTACAACACGCGCGACGAGGTGGACGTGTTCATCGAGATGCTCCACAAGGCCAAGAAATTCTTCGGCGCCTGCCCCACCGGCCGCGCCATGGGGTATTAGGATAGCTGATTACAGCCTGTCGTTATCGTTTGCCGCCACGAGCACGACGCAGGGCAAACCCAAGTAGCGATACGCTGACAGCCACAAGAGCCAGCGTGCCCGGTTCCGGGACGACCTGGGAAGAAAACGCGATGTCATCGAGGCCGACTGCGACCCCGACGGCGTCCTGCAGTGCAAAGCGGATTTCCGATGTTGTTCCTTTAAAGGCAGAGATGTCTGCGGCCCACATCGTGTAACCCGCTTCCTCATCCATGGCGACATACGGAATGGTCTGTCCATTAACCTCGAACTTCAGCAGCAAATCGCTCGGTTGTGCCTGGGGATTGGGTTCGAGTGAAAAGGGCGTCGTCGCAAACCAGATGGACTTGGCGGTGGACGGAATGAGCCCGGTTTGGGCAAGTTCCGCATCCGCTAGTGGGTACTCTGACTCCAAATACGCCGAATACCGGCCGAACGTCGGCGAGTGACCCATGTAGCCAGGCGCGTTCGCGTCATAAATCCCCACGGTGTTGTAATCCAAGATCACAACATTATGGATCGCAAAGTCGGTCGGACTGCCGTTCACTGTTGCCTGCCAGCTAGGAAACGCGTTCGTAAGGACCACACCCCACCCATAACCCTCAGTGCTGGGCACCAACTGCGCCTGTTCGAAATCGAGGTCTTGAAACGCCCCCGCCAGACACGCTACAGGAATCATAGCTGTTGCAACAAGTACGCCCACAGCAAAAGATCGCTTCTGCATGAGGCTCTCCCTCTGGTATTGGGATACCAGTGCCCGCCACCAAAAGCTCCCAGCGATCTATACCGCATTTTAATATCACGATGTCAGGCGTTTGTCGAGCCAAGTCTGGACACCGCAAGGATTCAAATTGACCCGCCGCGATGGCCGCACTAGTCTCTGCTTGGAGGCGATATGCAGGAACTATCCGTGGCACAACTCATTCCGGTTCTCCAGACGGCGATTGGTCCGACAATTCTGATCTCGGGCGTTGGCCTCCTGTTACTGACGATGACCAATCGCCTGGCGCGAACGATTGACCGGACCCGTGCTTCCGCTCGCGAACTCGCGACCGAGAGTGGCGCAGATGCCATCAAGCGCAAGGAGGAGTTGCGCGTTCTGTGGAAGCGGGCCCGTTTGATTCGGCTATCGATCGCCCTGGCGTCGACCAGCGCGTTGTTTGCGGCCATTCTGATCATTGTGCTGTTTGTGACGGCCCTGTTGCACCTTGAGAATGCCTGGGTGATCTGCGCGCTGTTCATTATCTGTCTGGCCAGTCTTATCTGGTCGTTGTTTGTGTTCATTCACGATATCAACCAGGCGCTGGCGGCCCTGAAAGTGGATCTTCCCGCCGAAATTGCCGAGCGGTAACCAGCCGTTGGGCGCCGCGTTTGGCGCCCCGAAAACTTTTTTGAAACGAAACAGCCACCTGATGCGTCTAACCCTGCAGAGGTGGCGAGTATGAAAAATCGGGTTAGGAAGCATTTGATGAGGTTGCAGGACGTGGTTGATATCGTGTCGCGGTTCGCTCGTAACGACCGTGAAACCGGTCTGGTCGTCGCGGACCTGATCAATCGCGGGTTGGTACGGGTCCACACCCAGGGTAACGGACGCCGCGTTATCGTACGGTAACGGGCCGCGCAACATCGCGCCGGTACGCCCGGTCGTCGCCGTGGCGTGTCGGCTGTCGCGGTTTTTTTCCTTCCCGCGGCGATGGGGTGTGGTAATTTGGGGTGCGATGCTTGAAGAATTCTATGGCGAAATCATCATGGATCACTACCGCCGCCCGCGCAACAAGGGCAAGGTGGATCCATCGGATATCGCGGGCCACGATTCGAATCCGTTGTGCGGCGACGAAATCGACGTTACCGCGCGGCTGGCCAACGGCAAGATTGCCGAACTGAAGTTTGACGGCAAGGGCTGCGCGATCTGCACCGCGTCGGCGTCAATCATGACGCAAAAACTCGTCGGCAAGACCCTGCCCGAGGCCGAACAGTTCATCGATGGTTTCCTCAACATGATGCGTGGCGAAACGCCCTTCGGCGGGAAAGAAATGGGCGACCTGAAAGCCCTCGAGGGCGTCCTGAAATTCCCCGTCCGCGTCAAATGCGCCACGTTGGCGTGGAACACCACGCTCCAGGGTCTTCGGCAACGCGACGGCAAATGATCGGCGTTGACCGCGCATGGATTACCTCTTCCACAAACATTTCACGCTCGATGAAGCGCGGGCGTTGCTTCCCGAACTACGCCGCGCATTTCGCGATGCACACCGCCGACGAGACGTCGTCCAGCGAACCGACAAGGAACTGGGCGAGACGGTGCGGCAGACAGGCTCCGACGTGGGTGGAGAAAAGGTTTCCGGGCTGCTCCTGGACATGCTCCAACTCAATACCCAGCTCCGTCGCATCCAGGAAATGGGCGTCCAGATAAAGGACTTCGACCGCGGTCTGGTTGACTTCCCGCACCTGCGCGATGGCCGCGAGGTGTTCCTCTGCTGGGAACTCGACGAAGACGACATCGAGTTCTGGCACGACATCGACGCCGGCTACGCCGGCCGCGAGCGCCTCTAGCGCTGAGACACACTTGATTTGACGAGTGACAATGCGCCACCGGGAAGAACTGCGACGCGACGAAAACCTATCCCCTCGCCCCTCCGGGGGAGAGGGTCAGGGTGAGGGGGCGCTCGTCAGATGAACCGTGTCGTTCCTCTAGTTGTTCAAGCCCTTGTCGGCCTGCTTGGTCGAAAACGTCTCCGGCACCCACTCGCCATTCACGTCGCGGTGGAACACGTCCCGTTGCTGGACGACCGTGCCATCGGGCTTGCGGACTTCGTGCTCCACAATCTTGGTCTGCGGGGTAAGCGGCGCGGTTGATTCATTGCCTGTCTTCGTCGAGTAGGCCGGCAGGCTGCTCACCGTCGTCTCGCGTACGACGGAGCCGTCAGGAGCTTTCGTCTCGGTCGTGGTCGTCCGTGATGTCGCCGCCCAGCCGAATTGGCCCGGTGTGCTAACGACGCTGTCGCTCTGTTTGGTGTTGCCCTGGGTGGCAACCGAAGTTGTCTCCTGGGCGGTGACGGCGGTCTGACCGTTCATATGATTCACGCTTCTGGTGTCAGCGGTGGTGACCTGTTCGTTCGGCCCATGACTGACAGTGGTCGAATCGACCTGCTGCACCGCGATGAGGTTGCCGTTGACGTCCACGGTCTGTTGGGCACTGGTCGTCTCTGCCACGCCCGCGCCGCGCTTGACCGTATCGACGTCCGCCACGTGGTCGAGGACCAGTTCCCCGCTGCTGTTGCGCCGGTACACTTTGGCCTGCTCGGCTTCGCCTGCGGCAGACTTGATGACGGTCGTATCCGTCTGCTGGATGACACGGCTCTGGCCCTGGCGGTCCTTTTCCACAACCGTCGACGAGCTGTCCGACTGGCCCGGAGCGACCTCCTTCGTTACGGTCGTACTGGTCCGCCAGTCATAATAGCCGCCATTGGCGCCGGGGGCCTTGGTGACCGACTGCGATTCCTCGGTGGTGGCGTTGAGCTTGGTGGTCTTGTCTTCCTTGATGAGCGGCACAATATTGCGATCACCCGTGTTAATCGTCACAGCGGAACTGCTCGATGAGTTGCCCGCCGAGGGGTCGGATACTTCCGTCCCGCGGATGATGACCTGGCCAAAGCTGGCGGCGGACGCCACCGCGGTGATCCCAAAAATGAGAGTGATGCTGCGTTGGTTCATGGTTTTCCTCTCTGACGACAACTTATCCCGTGTTTCCGGCATTTCGCAAGTGCCAAACCCCTAAAGAGCAAAGCACATGCCCGGCCTTCCCAAATGACCAAGGTGCGCCCCAAACCGCTCAGCGCTGGCAGCGGGGACAAAAATACGTGCTCCGTTGAGCTTGCACGAACCGCCGGATCGGCGTGCCACACCGCCGACACGGCTGGCCCTCCCGTCCGTAAACGACAAACTGTTGCACCTCAAAAATGCGAGGCCCATACGCGATGGCGCGACGCAGGGATGCGACAATTCCCCGATGCAGGGCGCGCAGTTCCGCGGGACGCAAGCGGTCGGACCGCCGGCGGGGATTGATCCGCGCCCGCCAGAGCGATTCACTGGCGTAGATGTTGCCCACGCCGGCGACCAGCCGTTGATCGAGCAGCGCGACCTTGATCGGACGCGAGGTGGTTCGGAGCGCCGAGAGGTCCGCCCCGTCCAGCAACGGATCCGGCCCGAGTTGCTTCAGCGCGCGTTCGAGCTGCGCGGTCGTCACCGACTCCATCGTGCCCAACCGCCGGGGATCTTCGAACCAGGCCGTCCCCCGGCTCGTGTGAATGGCGGCCCGCCAGCGCTTCGGCTCGTCGAGCTCGAACCACCCGGTCATGCGCAGGTGAACGAGCAAATGCAATCCGCCGGAGAGATCGAAGATGATATTCTTGCCCAGCCGACGAACGCGCTGGATTTTTCGGCTGACAAGATCCTTCGTGAGCTTGATCTTGGGATCGCGGACTTCGATCGCCCGAATCCGCGCGTCTTCCAGCCGTGGGGCGAGTTGGTTCACCACAATCTGGACTTCGGGAAGCTCTGGCATGGTGAGTTGGTTGTTTGTTGTCGCGGCCTGCCATCATCGGCGGGTGCCCGGGGAGGGATTCGAACCCTCACGGTGATGTAACTCACCTTCGGATTTTAAGTCCGATGCGTCTGCCGTTCCGCCACCCGGGCCCGGTGACAATCCTCAACCTGACGCGCAAGAACAGCCGTGACCGCCGATTCACGAGGCACCTATACCAGCGGCGAGACGCGCTGGCAAGTCGGGTGTATGGTCGAGAGTCAGTGCATCCATGAAGCGCTCCCGGCACCATCAGAGCCGGCACCACAATCGCTTCGGGCCGTCGTTGTCAGAAGGGGATGCTGACCTGCCCGCTCAGGGCCTGAGAATTGTGATCGCTGCTCAGGTCGGCGCTGTATTTCAACGAGGCCGTAACGCCGCCCTTCCCGATGTAGCTGATCCCGGCGCGCAGCACGGCACTGCTTTTTTCGACTCCCTGGCCGGGAGCCGTGACCGGTTCATTAGGTTCGCTGGTCAGGGAGGCCGTGATGTCGCGATTATCGACGTCGAAGTCATACTCCCAAGCGGCGCTGACTTCGGGGATCAGCCGGCCGTTTGCCGTCGGGAAAACGCCGGCCACCCGCAGGCCCAGCTCGGAAATGAGCGAACTCGTCTCACGACTGTCGACCTTCATATCGAGGCCGTCCGCGCCGGATTCTTGAAAGCTATTCTCGGCGAGGTACGTGTAGAGCAACGAGGTGAACGGTTGGAACGCCCATTGTTTGTAGGGGAAGACGTGGCCGCCACCCAAAAGCAGCGAGAAGGCATTCCCGTCATGGTCGCTTTGGGCCGCCTCGCTGATTGTTCCGACGTTGATCTGGCGCGTGTTGTCGTAGCTGTGGTTGCTGTAGGAGGCGATGGCCTCCAGGTACCAGCGCTCGATCAAATACTCGCCGTAGAGCGAACCGTAGTAGCTGTGTATGTCCCCGTTACCCTGACCATCGTCGATGTCGATGTGCGTCGTGGTATAGCCGAAATCGCCGCCCACCAGCAGCCGATCGACCGGAGTGCAATCATAGCCGAAAGTCGGTCCGGCCGTTTGATAGTCGAAACCGGCGTACCCGTCCGAGCCGTGTTGTACGCCCCACTGGCCGAGGCCTTCCATCCACCAGCCGGTCGCCTTCGAGATCTCATTCGATGGCGACTTGCTTTGCAGCGGCCCGAGATCGGATAGCGGTCCATTGTAGGCCAGCAACACCGGGTCGCCATTGGATTGAGCGCGCGGCAGCGTCACCATGGTCGCCAGATCCGGACGAAGCACGAGCATCCGTTCCTGGATGCTGCGAATGTAACCGCGGATGGCGCTCAGTGTGGTGAGCGTGTCCGCCTGGTAAACGCCCGGGCCCAGGCTTGAATAGGCGTTGCCGAGTTCGCGTGTGGACATGTTCTGGATTTCCGCCAAGACCTGCGCCAGTTCCCCGTTCGCCGTTGGAGCAACGCGGTCGAAGTATTTCCCCATGCTTCGCTCCAGCGTGTTCTTGGCGAACGCCGAAAAGCTCGCATTGGCCTGGACCTGGATTTGATCCGGCAGTTGGTTCAGTTGAAAGCTCAGCGTGGGTGTCGCCGTGGGAAGATTGGTACGGTTGAATGTGCCCGACAACCCGTTCGTATCCACCAACACGTTGAAGGTCGCGCCGTTGAGATACAGACCGGGCCCCTTGAACACAGAAATCCCGCCATCAAGCGTGCCGGCCCCTTCCACCACCAACTGGTCCGCGCCCGACTGCGCGCCCAACTTGACCGCCAGTGTCCCGAACGCCGTTTGCTGGAAATCACCGGCCAGCACCGTGGTTTGATACGTCCCCGGCCCGCCGGGCGCCAGCGTGCCCGCATTGAGAAGCAGGTTGCCCGAACCGAGATTGATGGCCGAGCCGGAGTTGAACAAGCCGTAATTGTTGAACCCGTTCTGGCCCCCACCAAGGTCCACCGCGCCCGTAACCGTCCCGTAGTTGTTGATGGTCTCGTTACCGTCACCCCCGATGATGGCGGTGCCGCTTACACCGCTTAACGGCGTAACGGTAGAGAAATTCTGCATCGTGTTATCGCTGCCGTCTGCGAACCGCACTGCGGCGTTCGCGCCCTGGATGATGCCGCTGCGGAATGTCAGAGACATGTTTTCCGGCGTTTGCTCGCCCGCGCTTTGGACGAACACGGCGTACGAGTTGGATCCGAAGACGCTGATGCTCCCGATGTAGTTGATCGTGACCGTCCCGCCGTTGCCGACGCCACCCGCGCTTTGCGCGAAGATGCCGTCAGCATCATCACCATACGTGACGATGTTGCCGGTGTGTGTGATCGTGACCCGCCCGGCCGAACCGGTCGCACCCACGCTGCCTGCAAATGACCATCCGTTGCCGTGGTCGCCGGCCAGCCCGCCACCGCCGCCGACGCTCTGGGCGAAAATGCCATCGGCACCGGTGCCATGAGTAACGATGTCCCCGGCACTGACCACCGTGACATCGCCGCCGTTGCCGCCCGCGCCACCGGACTGACCGATGTTCACCGCCAGCCCGTACGTGTTGACACCGTTGTTCACATTGCCAGCAATGCCGCCGCCGCCGCCGACGCTCTGGGCAAACACTCCGTACGAGGCTGCCCCGAATGTTTCGATGGTGCCGGTAACGGTTACGCTGACCGAACCGCCGTTGCCGCCTGCGCCACCGGCCCCGCCAATGGCGAGCTTGGCCAACGATCCGGACTGTCCCTGGCCGCCAATGCCGCCGCCGCCGCCGACGCTCTGCGCCAACACGCCGAACGAGTTGTCGCCAAGGGTGATGATCGTGCCGGAATTGCTGACGCTGACATTCCCACCCTTGCCGCCGCTGCCCGCACTGCCGCCCACCGTGATCTCGAGATCCGCATTGGTGGCGACGCTGCCAATCTCCGAGTTGGCATGCCCACCGTAGCCGCCATCGCCGCCGCCTCCGCCGACGCTTTGCGCAAAAATGCCGTGCGCGTCCACCCCGCGCGTGATGAGCGTTCCGATGTTCTCGACGGTGACGTTGCCGCCGTCGCTTGCACCCGCGCCCGCACCGCCGACACCCACATCCAGCGCCCATTTGTGGTTGCCGCTGCTGTTGGTTTCCACCATGGCGTTTCCTCCCATCCCGCCCCCGCCGCCAATACTCTGGGCCAGAATACCGAAGGCCCTGTCGCCGTAAGTGTCGATATCGCCATTGTTGTACACGACCACCGCCCCGCCGTTGTTGCCGTTTCCACCGCCGCCACCGACGCCGATGTTGAGCGTGACTTTACTGTCTCCGCCAACCGGCGACGATGTGCCGCCCGCGTTGCCGCCACCGCCGCCGACACTCTGCGCGAAGATGCCGTGCGAATCGTCTCCAAGCGTGACGATGCCGCCGCTGTTCGTAACCGTGACCGATCCACCGGTGCCGCCGGCCCCCCCGCTTCCGCCGACGTTGACAGCGATGTCGACAATCGTGTTTGTGCTGCCACTCCCGCTGTCGGTGCTGGCGCCGCCGACACCGCCACCGCCGCCAATGCTCTGCGCGAGGATGCCGTATGCGGTCGTGCCCACCGTTTGCAGAAGACCGTTATTGATCACGACCACGTTGCTTCCATTGCCGCCCACGGAGCCGTTGCCGCCAAGCGCCACGGTCACACTGACCATGCTGTTGCCATTCGAGCCAGCCGACGACGCGCTGTCGCCGCCGGCGCCGCCGCCGCCGCCCACGCTTTGGGCGAAGATCGCGTCCGCGGAATCACCGAGCGTTGTGATCGTGCCCTGGCTGTTGACGACGACGACTCCGCCATTGCCGCCGCACGTTCCCGATCCGCCGAGGACGACGCCGATGTTGATCGCCAAACCTGTGTTGCCGCCGGAATTACCGCCGTCAGTCGCGCTGGTGCCGCCGTAGCCGCCGCCGCCGCCCACGCTCTGCGCAAAAATGCCGATCGAGTTGGTGCCGCGCGTAGTAATGAAACCAGTATTGGTGACGGTCACACTGCCGCCGTTGCCAGCCGCCCCGCCGCTGCCGCCCAGGCCAAAACCGATGTCCACGCTCCAGGTCCGCTTGCTCTCATTGGTGTCCGATCCGCTGGAATTGGTGTCCGTTGAGCTGGACGCCATGGAAAACAGCGACACGCTGCTGGTGCTGGCACTGGCGCTGGCGCTGTTCGTGTCCTCGACGGTTCCGATCGTCGCGTTGCCTCCGTGACCGCCGCCGCCACCCACGCTCTGCGCGAGAATACCGTCGGCGCTGGCCCCGAATGTGTCGATGGTTCCCTGATTGGACACCCACACGTTGCCGCCATTGCCCGCCACGCTGCCGCTGCCGCCGATGGTGGCGGTGAGGTTGATCGTGGTGTTTTCGTCGCTGGCCGCCGCTTTGTTGGCCACACTGGCGCCGCCAACGCCACCGCCGCCACCGATGCTCTGGGCCACGATGCCGTGGGCCGAATCACCGAGCGTGGTGATCGAACCGGTGTTGTCCACGTTGACTGTATCCGCGCTTCCTCCCGCGCCGCCCTGCCCGCCGAGGCTGAATCCGAGATTGACGGATATGTCCCCGCTGCCGCCGCCGTCGTCGCTGGTGCTCGCTCCGCCGGCGCCGCCACCGCCGCCGACGCTTTGCGCAAAGATGCCGCGCGCGTTGGCACCGCTGGTGAAGATGGCGCCGGTGTTCTGCACCGTGACCTGACCGCCGGCACCGGCCGAGCCGCCGTGTCCGCCCGCGCCGATGGCGACCGTCACGCTCCAACTGCTGCTTTTGCTTTCGCTCTCATTGGTCACAGTGCTGGCTGGAGAAAGCGCTGCCTTCGCGACCTGATTGGAGGCTCCGGATTTCGCCGCCTCAATTTGGGCTTTCGCCATGCCGCCATCGCCCCCGCCACCACCAACGCTTTGCGCCAGGATCCCGTCGGCGCCTTCACCGGCCGTTTGAAGGATGCCCGCGTTGACGACAAACACATTGCTGCCATTGCCGGCGATACCGCCGTCGCCACCGAGGGAAGCGGTCAGCGTGATCGACTTGGACGTGTTGGTGCCGGGCGTGCTCGCGGCTGTGGTGCTTGCGCCGCCCGCACCACCGCCACCGCCAACGCTTTGGGCGAAGATCGCGTGAGCGGAATCGCCGAGCGTCGTGATCGTGCCCTGATTGTTGACGACAACGGCGCCCCCATTGCCACCGCCATGGCCTTGGCCGCCGAGGCTCAGGCCGAGAGTGACGGCGACATTGGTGTTGCCGCCGCTACCGCTGTCGGTGGTGCTGTTACCACCGGCCCCGCCGCCACCGCCGACGCTCTGGGCAAAAATGCCAATCGAGTTGGTGCCGCGCGTGGCAATGACGCCGGTGTTGGTGACGGTTACGCTGCCGCCGTAGCCGGCCGCGCCGCCGCTACCACCGAGGCCAAAACCGATGTCCACGCTCCAGGTCCGCTTGCTCGCATTGGTGTCCGTTGCACTGGAATTGGTGTCTGTCGAACTGGAGGACAGGGAAGACAGCGATGCGGTGCTGGCGCTGGCACTGGCGCTGTTCGTGTCCTCGACGGTTTCGATCGTCGCGTTGCCTCCGTGACCGCCGCCCCCGCCCACGCTTTGCGCCAGAATGCCATAGGCGTCAGCTCCGGACGTGTCGATGGAACCGTGATTGGACACCCACACAGTGCCGCCGTTGCCCGCCACGCTGCCGCTGCCGCCGATGGTGGCGGTGAGGTTGATCGTGGTGTTCTCGTCGCTGGCCGCCGCTTTGTTGGCCACGCTGGCGCCGCCGATACCACCACCGCCGCCGATGCTCTGGGCCACGATGCCGTGGGCCGAATCACCGAGCGTGGTGATCGAACCGGCGTTGTCCACGTTGACTGTATCCGCGCTTCCTCCCGCGCCGCCCTGCCCGCCGAGGCTGAATCCGAGATTGACGGATATGTCCCCGCTGCCGCCGCCGTTATCGCTCGTGCTCGCGCCGCCGGCGCCGCCACCGCCGCCGACACTCTGCGCAAAGATACCGCGTGCATTGTCGCCGCTGGTGAAAATGGCGCCGGTGTTCTGCACGGTGACCTGGCCGCCGGCACCGGCCGAGCCTCCATGTCCGCCCGCGCCGATGGCGACCGTCACGCTCCAACTGCTGCTTTTGCTTTCGCTCTCATTGGTCACAGTGCTGGCTGGAGAAAGCGATGCCTTCGCGACCTGATTGGAGGCTCCGGACGTCGCCGCCTCGATTTGGGCTTTCGCCGTGCCGCCATCGCCCCCACCACCGCCGACGCTTTGCGCCAGGATCCCGTCAGCACCTTCACCGCCCGTTTGAATGACGCCGGTGTTGATGACAAACACGTTGCTGCCGTTACCGGCAATACCGCCGTCACCGCCAACAGAGGCAGCCAGTGTGATGGACTTGGCGGTGTTGGTGCCGGGCGTGCCCGCGGTTGTGGTGCTCGCGCCGCCCGCGCCGCCGCCCCCCCCGACGCTCTGGGCGAAGATGCCGTGGGCCGCTCCGCCTTGCGTGACGATTGTCCCGCTGTTGGTGACCGTCACGACGTCGCCAGCGCCGCCCGCGCCGCCTTTGCCGCCGAGGCTCAAACCGAGGTTGATGGCCAGATTGGTGCTGCCGTCGCCGCCGGTGTCAGCAATGCTGCTGCCGCCCGCTCCGCCCCCGCCACCCACACTTTGCGCGAAGATGCCGCAGGAATTGCTGCCAGCCGTGTAAATGTCACCACTATTACTTACGCTGACCTTGCCACCGATCCCGCCGCTGCCGCCATGACCGCCAGCGCCGATGGCCACGCTCAGGCTCCAACTCTTGCTCCCGCCACTACTGCTATCGCTGCTCTCCGGTTCGCTGCTCTGCGGTTGGACGGCATTCGCGGTGAGCGAAGTGACCAAACTGCTGAGAGACGTGTTCAGGGCCTTCGCGCTCCCGCCGTCGCCGCCGCCGCCCCCGACACTTTGGGCGAAGATGCCGTGGCTCCAATCACCGAGGGTCGTGATCGTGCCGGAGTTGGACACACTAACGACGCTTGCCGTGCCGCCGCTACCCCCATCGCCGCCGATGGTCACACTAATTTGTTTCGATTCGTCGCCGGCCTGGACGGAACCAGCGGCGCTGAATCCGCCCTTGCCGCCGCCGCCGCCCACGCTCTGCGCGAAGATGCCGTGTGAGTTGTCGCCTTCGGTGTAGATCGCACCGGCGCTTTGGACATTCACCACGCCGCCATCACCGCCCGCACCGCCGCTCCCGCCCAGACTGAAATCGACGCTTGCCTTCTTGCTGAACCCCCCGGCAACGCTGAACCCGCCGTCACCGCCCCCGCCGCCGATGCTTTGGGCAAGAATCCCGTCGGAATCCTGACCGCGCGTGTGAATCATGGCCGCCGTGTTGTTGATCGTCACCGTGCTGCCGTTGCCGCCGTTCGTTCCCGAACCACCGATGCTGACTCCGATGGGGATACTGTCCGCCGACACGCCGCCGGCGACGCTGAACCCGCCCGCGCCGCCGCCGCCGCCCACGCTCTGGGCGAAGATGCCGAGAGAGTTCGAGCCAATGGTGCTGATGCTGCTGCTGTTGATGACGCTGACCGCCCCGGCATTGCCTGCCGCGCCGCCGCTGCCGCCAATACTGAGGTCGGCCTCCGGGCCTTTGCTGATGCTGCCGGCCACGCTGAATCCGCCATCACCACCGCCGCCGCCAATGCTCTGGGCGAGGATGCCAAACGAGTGCTCACCCATTGTGCTGATTGCGGCGCCCGTGCTGGTAACACTCACTGCGCCTGCGTCGCCACCAGCGCCTCCCGCGCCGCCAACGCTCGCGCCGACCGCGAAGCTATCAACCGAAACCGAACCCGCCACGCTGAACCCGCCCGCGCCCCCGCCCCCGCCGACGCTCTGGGCGAAAATGGCGTGAGCGCACGTTCCGGACGTGCCGATGCTGCTGCCGCTGTCGAGAGTCACATCGCCACCGGTACCCGCGCGCCCGCCGCGCCCGCCAAGACTGAGGCTGGCTGACGGCCCTTTGCTGATGCTGCCGGCGACGCTGAATCCGCCGGCGCCGCCACTACCGCCGATGCTTTGAGCGAGAATGCCGTACGATCGATCGCCCTGAGTGGTGATCGTGCCCGTGCTGCTGACTGTGACTGAACCGGCGTTGCCGCCGCCGGCCCCGGAGCCGCCGATGCTGGCGCTGATCGCCCCGGTGTCCGCCGAGACCGAACCGGCCACGCTGAACCCGCCGGCGCCGCCGCCACCGCCGACGCTCTGGGCGAAGATGGCGTGCGAGTCCGCGCCGAATGTGGCGATGCTGCTGGTGCTCTCCACCACCACCGCGCCGCCGCTGCCGCCGGCGCCGCCACCGCCGCCAATGCTGAGGCTGACGGATGGTCCCTTGCTGATGCTGCCCGCCACGCTGAATCCACCGTCGCCCCCACTGCCGCCGATGCTCTGGGCCAAAATACCATCGGATCGATCTCCGAGGGTCGTGATCGTGCCCGAGCTCGTGACGGTCACGGTGCTGCCGGTACTCCCGCCGCCACCAGAACCGCCGATGCTGGCGCTGACCGCCGCGCTATCAACCGAAACCGAACCGGCCACGCTGAAGCCCCCGGCGCCGCCACCGCCGCCAACACTCTGCGCCATGATCGCGTGAGAGTCGCTACCGGTCGTGGTGATACTGCTGGTGCTATCAACATACACCGCGCCCCCGTTTGCCCCCGCGCCGCCGCTGCCACCCAGGCTGAGGTTGGCTGACGGGCCTCCACTAATGCCACCCGCGATGCTGAACCCGCCGTTGCCGCCCCCGCCCCCGATGCTCTGGGCCAGAATGCCATCGGATCGATCACCGTAGGTGGCGATATTGCCCGTGCTAACGACAGTCACATTGCTGCCGCTGCTCCCGGCTCCACCGGTGCCACCGAAACTGAGCCCAAGCCCGCCGCTCGCGCTGACGGAACCGGCAATGCTGAACCCACCGGCACCACCACCACCACCCACGCTCTGGGCCATGATCGCATGCGAGTCGTTACCGACCGTGGTGATATCGCCCGAACTGTCCACATACACATTACCGGCAGAACCGGCCTCGCCGCCGGACCCACCGAAACTGAGCGGCGCCGCCAATCCCTCGAGACTCACAGCGACCGAGATGCTGAATCCACCTTCGCCGCCACCACCGCCCACGCTCTGGGCCATGATGCCGTAGGATTTGTCTCCGAACGTTTGAATCGTACCCGAACTGGTCACCGATACATCCTGAGCGTTCCCGCCGGAGCCGCCTCTGCCGCCGATGCTGAGCGACAGGCTGGGGCCTTCGCTGCCCGCGACGGCGATACTGAACCCGCCGGCTCCTCCACCACCGCCGACGCTCTGAGCGAAGATGGCATGCGAATTGGAGCCGTAGGTGGTAATCGCGCTGTCGCTGTTGACAACAACGTTGCTCGCGCCGCCGCCGCCCCCGCCGAGGCCACCGATCCCGATGGAAGCAGAGAAGCCGGAACCAATCGAACCCGCGAACGCAAACCCGCCGTTGCCGCCACCACCGCCGACACTCTGGGCCATGATGCCGTACGAATTGTTCCCGGCCGTGACGATTGTGCCGGTCGTGCTGTCCACCTCCACATAGCCGCCCGCGCCGCCGACGGCACCGGTGCCGCCAATGCCGAGGCTGCCGAAAGCGCCCACGGCAATGCTGTTGCCGCCGTTGCCACCGCCGCCGCCGACGCTCTGAGCGAAAATGGCGCTGGCGTTGTTGTCCGTCGTGGCGAGATTGCCGCTGTTGCTGACAGTGACAGTGCTTCCATTGCCGCCGCCACCGCCAGAGCCGCCGAACGAGAACCAACCCGCGCTGGACCCGCCGTTGCCGCCACCGCCGCCGACGCTTTCCGCGAAAATGGCCTCACCGCGGCTGCTGATGCTGCCCGTGTTGACGACGCCTACCGCGCCGCCGGGACTGGTGCTGCTGCCACCGCCGCCGATGGCGACCAAGCCGCCCGAATTGCCGCCGTCCCCGCCGCCGCCGCCGACGCTTTGCGCGACGATGCCGCGAGAGCCGCTACCGAGTGTCACGATTTGGCCGTTGTTCGTGACCGTGACGGTTCCACCGCTGCCGCCGGATTGGCCGGCGCCACCGATCGAGACCGCTCCCGCGGATTCGCCGGCGTTACCGCCGCCGCCGCCAATGCTCTGGGCAAAGATGGCATCGGAGGACGTGTTGGTAGTCCCGATGAATCCCTGATTGACCACGTTGACCGCGCCGCCGGGACTGGAGCCCGCGCCGTCGCCGCCGATGGCGACCAACCCGCTCGAATCGCCGCCGTCACCGCCGCCGCCGCCGATGCTTTGCGCGTAGATTCCATAAGCGTACGCGCCGTAGGTCTGGATCGTCCCGCAATTGACGACGTTGACCGTCCCGCCGTTGCCGCCGGCACCGCCCGTGCCACCCAGACTGGCAATCAAAGCAAATTCACCGCCGCCACTGCCGCCACCGCCACCGACGCTTTGCGCGAAGATCCCGTGAGACCGATCACCCCAGGTCGTGATCGAAGCATTGCTCCCGTTCGTTACCGTGACATAGCCGCCGCTGCCGGCGCTGTTGCCGTTACCGCCAAACGACCAGAACAAACCGCCGGCCGTGCCGCCGTTGCCGCCGAATCCCCCGACGCTCTGGGCATAGATGCCGTACGAGTCGTCTCCCAAGGTCTGGAGCATTCCATCGCTGACAACCGTGACCGTGCCGCCATCCGTCGCCTGACCGCCGCTGCCCGGACTTGAAGATAGCCAGCCAGCGTTTCCTCCCGAGCCGGCGTTGCCGCCGAGGCTCTTGGCCCAGATCGCATGGGCCTTGTCGCCCTCGGTTGTGATATCAAAGCTCCCGTCGACAGTAACGGCACCCCCCAAGCCGCCATAACCGCCGTTGCCGCCGGGCATCGCTCCGTGGCCGGCGCCACCGTTGCCGCCATTGCCGCCTTCGCTGAACGCAATGATGCCACTGGCGTAGTCACCAACGGTGTGGATCGTCGCGCTTCCAGTGACAGTCACATCGCCGCCGTTGCC
Source organism: Verrucomicrobiia bacterium (assembly GCA_035541135.1). Taxonomy (GTDB): domain Bacteria; phylum Verrucomicrobiota; class Verrucomicrobiia; order Palsa-1439; family Palsa-1439; genus Palsa-1439. Next base: position 10,672 of record DATKNW010000078.1, on the reverse strand, counting down.
CCCGGTGCCGCCGCTCGCGCCCCAGCGCACGCCGCCGCTGCCGCCATCGCCGCCCTGGCCGCCGGTGCCGCCCTGGCTATGAGCGACAATCCCGGCACTGGCATCTGTTGGGCTGGTGGAATGATAAGTGGTCGAAATGTTTCCGTTCGCGGTGACATCCACGTCACCGCCGCGATTCCCGAGTCCGCCGGAGCCGGCACTGTGGCCGATGCTGCCCGTGCGTCCCGTCGAGCCGTTGGCGCCCTGGCTTTCCGCCTGGATCCCGGGAGAACTAGCACCGGACGTGGCGATTGACCCGTTGCTCGCGACCGTGACGTTGTTCCCGGCGCCCCCCGCGGCGGCTTCGTCTTTCAAATTGTCCACGTAACCTTGCAGATCGGGCAGAACGCTGTTGTTGTTCGTGGCGATCTGCTGCACCCCGAACTCGGGGAAGTAGGCGTTGGTCAGATACGTCAGGTTGCTGTTGTTCATGGTGGCGGTGACGAGCAGGTAGGCCGTCGCGGTAATGCTCCCGCCCGACGAGCTCAGCACCACGTCATACTGCATGCGGACTGTTTCCGACGCGCCCTCCGCCAGGTTGGTGAACGCCGTGCCGGGATTGTAGGTGTACGTTCCCGAGCTGGAGATGGTAAACGTGCCGCCGTTTCCCACGACCGGCAAGCCATTCGAATCAATGACGACGCCGGAGACCGCCTGACCGACATCGCCGGCCCAGCCATCAACCGACGATACCGCGTAGGTGATATTGCTCGGATTGAAGTTGTTCAACTCGTTGATGACGGATTGGGGATAACCGGTGGTATAGCTCAGCGCGTGAATCCCGGCAGCATTGTTGTTTGTGGTCGTGATGTCACTGTAGCTGTTGACCTGCACGACGCCTCCGGGAACGCCATCGCCGGGGATTGGTATGCCCAAAACAGGGTTTATTTGAGGCGAGGACGCCGTTCCCGTGCTTTGGAGATTGATGCCGGCGGCGCCGCTGGTTCGGATGACAACGCTGGTCGCGCTCGTGCCGCTGTTAAGCGTCACATTGCCTCCGGAAGAACTGGAGAAGAGGACACCGGCTGTTCCCGCTCCCGGGGTGATCGTCGTGGATAGATTGTTAACATTCAGAGTCGCAATCGTGCCGGAAGAAAAGCTGATGCCCGCCGACTGATTTCCCTGAAAGTAGGCGGTGTTATTGGAGATGATCGGCGGGTCCGGAGCCGCCAGTGCCGCCCGGGGACTTGCCAGCAGCAGCGCCGCGCCACTCATTGCGCCGCTCAAGCACGCGGCAACGCATTGACGGAGAAAACCCCGTCGAAGATTGCGCGGATCATACGCAGTGTGGTTGGCGCTCGTTCTCCCGCCGCAGCGCCCGCAAGTTTGCCGCCTAGAGTGACTGACGCTGACAACTCTGGCCGTGGTCATGGCTCACATCCTCCATAGTCTGGCTCCTCAACCTGCGACCACGGCGACAAAGACGGCCACGCACCGCGATAAAAGATGGGACTTGAGAAGCTTACGTCTCGCCGGTTTAGCGGAAGCCTAGTTCCGGAGCGCGCATCGAGTCAATACAAAACACCACGGTCCGCAAATTGCATGGCCGCCGAATCTGCCGGCGCGCCGACGCCCGTTCCGCGCGGCTCAAGCCGTCAACTTGAGGAAATTGGACAGGATGGTTTTGCCTTCCTGGGTGAGGATGGATTCGGGGTGGAACTGGACGCCCCAGATCGGGAATTGTCTGTGGCGGAGGCCCATGATTTCGCCTTCGGGCCGGGTTTCGGCGGTGATCTCGAGCGTATCGGGCAGCGTATCGCGCTTGACGAGCAGCGAGTGATAGCGTGTCGCGGTGAAGGGATTGGGCATGCCGACGAACAGGTCGCGGCCATTGTGGTAGATGGGCGAGGTCTTGCCGTGCATCAGGCGCTCGGCGCGGACGACGTCGCCGCCGAAGACGTGGCCCATGCATTGGTGGCCGAGGCAGACGCCAAAGGTCGGCGTGGTCGGGCCGAACGTCTTGATGATGTCGTTCGACAGGCCCGATTCACGCGGCGAGCACGGGCCGGGCGAAATGAGGATACGCGAAGGCTTTGAGTCGCGGATCTGATCGAGCGAGATTTCGTCGTTGCGGAAAATCTTCATCTCCACGCCCAGCTCGCCCAGATACTGCACGAGGTTGTACGTGAAACTGTCGTAATTATCGATCACCAGCAGCATGGGTCCGTACCGTACGACAAATTGGGCTGTCGGCCAAGCCGAAAGACGAGCGGCGCTCTCCGCGGCGCTTTTGCTCTTGCGGGGTTGTCAGGGCTGGTGCAATGTACTCGGCATGGACTCGGTGCCGCCCTATCTGTTCAACCAGCCTGCGCCGCCACCCCGGCGGACGGGGTGGATTGTCTATTCGGTGATCGTGACGTTCTTTCTATTCCTGAGCGTGCTCGCCAACCTGGTGTTGTTCGCCGCAGCATTTGGCAGAGGTACGGCGACCGATGGCCTTTCTGTGACCACTCATCGCGGGCGCTACCAGGAACAGTACGTCGAAGGCGAGGAGGACGCGAAGGACAAGATCGCGGTCATCTACGTGACGGGGGTGATCAATTCATCGGAGGACGGCTACAGCACCGAGGATGGGATGGTCGGTGACATCGAAGACCAGCTCCAGCAGGCGGTCGACGACAAGCACGTGAAAGCGATCATCCTGAAGATCGACTCGCCCGGTGGCGAAGTGGTGGCATCTGACACGATCTATCAGGCGGTCGTGGACGCGCGGGAGAAGAAGAAGGTGGTCGCGTACATCGACACGATGGGCGCGTCCGGGGCGTATTACGTGGCGGTCGCGGCGGATTACATTGTGGCGAATGAATTGAGCATCACCGGCAGCATTGGTGTGATCATGGAGAGTTTCACGTTTGACGGGCTGGCGGACAAGGTGGGCATCAAGTTCTACACGTTCAAGTCCGGCAAGTACAAAGACATCCTCAACCCCACGCGAGAGCCGACGGAAGACGAGAAGGCGCTGGTCCAGGGGATGGTGATGGAAGTGTATGACAAATTCGTCGGGATCGTCGCGCAGGAACGCGACATGAAAGTCGATGATTTGAAGAACGGCCTCGCCGATGGGCGCATCCTGTCCGGCAAACAGGCGTTGGATGCCGGGTTCGTGGATGAGTTGGGTTATTTCGAGGACGCGATTGGCAAGGCGGAGGAACTGGCGTCGATCAAGAAGGCGCGGGTGATCCGCTACGTCGAGCCGTTCAGCCTGCGGAATCTGTTTCGGTTCATGGGCAACTCCAACAACAGCAGCAGCAAGGCGAAGATCCAGATCGAGTTGACGCCGAACGAATTCAAGCTGCAGACGGGACACATGTACTTCCTCCCGTCCTACATGTTCCATTGAGCGGCGCTATAATTTCGACCCGTCCTTGAGTTGATCGACCTTTCCGCCCCAGGACAGAACCGTCGCCAATCCCTTTTCCTTCTCGGCCATGGCTTTGTCGCCTGCCCGCATGTAATACATCGACAGACTGGTGTGGGCGAGCATGTCGTTGGGATTAATTTCGACCGCACGTTTCCCGGCCCCGATCGCTTCGGGGATCTTGTTCGCGCGCAGGCAGGCCATTCCCAGGGCGTGCCACGCATCGAAATACGTGTCATCGAGCGCGACAGCCTTGCGATAGCTCTCGATGGCCTTGTCGTACTCCGCCATGGCGAACTCGGCCATGCCCTGGTCGTAAAGCTCTTCCTTGGTCATGCTTTCCGTCTCGCGGATGCGGTCTGATTCAACTTCTCCACGATGGACGCGACCTCGTCGGGCGTCAGTTGCTCGCGCTGCAATTTACGTTTCAGCCACCAATCGGGATCGTAATGCCCGCCGATGTCGCGGAAGGGCCGACCCATGCCCTCCAAATGCGCGAATTCGCCGCGTTCCATCGCTTCGCGGATTCGGTTCTCGGCAATGACGGGAATCGCGCCGGTCATTTCTCCGCCTCGAGTGACAGGATCGCTTCGACCATGCTGGGGATCGTGTGCACCTTCGCCTCGATGGCCACCTCCAGACCCTTCTCGCGCGCGGCCTGCGAGGTCTGTGGCCCGATGCTGACGAATCTCATTTGCGGGAACTGCTTCTGCAACGCCGGTACGTCCACCAGATTGCAGAAGTTCGTCACCGTGGATGAGCTGGTAAACGTCACGATGTCCGCGCCTTCACTGAGCAATCGCGCGCGATGCCCCGTTCGGTCCGTCGTCTCGGGCACGGTCTGATACGCGTCCAGATCGTCCACGATCGCTCCGAGATCCTCCAGCCCGCGGGCCAGCCGCTGGTCAGCCAGGTCGGCCCGGGGCAGGAGCATTTTCAGATTCTCGCAGCTCACCGACCGCTTGAATTCGGCGAGCAGCGCTTCGGTTGTGAACTCCTTCGGCTGCAAATCCACCTCGAGATGCAGCTCGGCCAGTCTTTGGGTCGTCACCGCGCCGATCGCGGCAATCTTCAACGGACCGATCTCACGGAGGTCCTTGTGTTGCGCAAAGAACTGACGGAAGAAGGCGTCGACTCCATTGGGACTCGTGAAGACGATCCAGTCGTATTCGCCGAGGGCGTCAATCGCCTCCCGCAATGGCGCCAGGCTCGTCGGCGGCGCGATGCGGATGGTGGGAATCTCCAGCACGTCCGCGCCGAGCTCGGCGAGCTGGCGGACCAATTCGCTGGCTTGCTCGCGACTGCGCGTCACCACGATGCGCCGGCCAAACAGCGACCGACGTTCGAACCAATCCAATTTCTCGCGCAAACGGACCACTTCACCGACAATCGTCACCGCCGGGGGTTTGAAATCCGCTTTGGCGGCGATATCGGCAATGGTCGCCAGCGTGCCTTGAATGGTCTGTTGTTGGCCCGTCGTCCCCCAACGGATCATCGCCACAGGGGTTTCAGGCGGAGCGCCGTGCCGGACCAACTCCTCGGCGATCGTGCCGATGCGTTCCACGCCCATCAGGATCACGCGCGTTCCGAAAAACCTCGCCACGCCCGCCCAGTCCACCTGTGTTTCTTCCTTGGTCGGATCTTCGTGGCCCGTGATGACCATGAACGCCGTGGCGACGGCCCGATGAGTTACCGGAATCCCGGCATATGCCGGCGCGGCAATCGACGAGCTGATCCCGGGCACAATTTCGAATTCAACACCGGCCTTGCGCAGTTCTTCCGCCTCTTCTCCGCCGCGCCCGAAGACAAACGGGTCGCCGCCTTTCAGTCGCGTAACAATTTTGCCCGCGCGCGCTTTCTCAACAAGCAAGGCATTGATTTCATCCTGTGTGAGCGTGTGCTTCTTCGACATCTTGCCCGCAAAAATGATCTCCGCGTCGGAGCAGGCATGTTTCAGCAGCGACGGATTCACCAGATTATCGTAGACAATAACGTCCGCGAGCCGGATGCATTCCAAACCGCGCACGGTAATCAGTCCGGCATCACCGGGCCCGGCGCCAACCAGATACACTTTGCCCGTCGTGGTCATCGCCGCACCTGCTTGGCAGCCCGCTCGCCCACATCTGCAGGATCGTTCGCTGGGCCAACCACATCGACGCGGCGGACATCTTTGCCTTCGGGACTGAAGGTCGCGCCGATGAGATGCAATTCTTTGCCGTTCACAGTTGCGTGCGCGGCGTATGGCACCTGACAGCCGCCGCCCAGCGCCCGCAGGAACGCCCGTTCGGCGGTCACGCAGGCCGCCGTGTTCGCATCATCGATCGCGGCCAACACCGCGCGCGTCTCGGCGTCCGCCGCGCGAATCTCGCAGGCGATGGCCCCCTGCCCCACCGCAGGAATCATCACGTCAAAATCAATCTCCCGCCAGTAGAAGTTCCCGAACTTCTTCCACAACCCCAGCCGACGCAATCCCGCCGCGGCCAGAATCAGCGCGTCGAGCGCGTCGTTCTCGGCGAGCTTGCGCAAGCGCGTCTCGACGTTGCCGCGGATTTCCTCGATTTGCAGGTCGGGCCGCTTCGCCAGCAATTGCGCGCGTCGGCGGATGCTGCTCGTGGCGACGCGGGCGCTGTTCGTCAGTTCGCCGATCGATTGGACGCGCTTCGAAATAAACACATCGTGCACATCCTCGCGGGGCGGCACCGCGCCAATCATCAATCCGTCCGGCAAGATCGTCGGCAGATCTTTCATACTGTGCACGGCGACCCGGATTTCATCAGCGAGGAGTTGGTCTTCGATTTCCTTCGTAAACAATCCTTTCCCGCCGCCCGCGACAAGCGAGAGATTCACAAAGTTGTCGCCGCTGGTCTTGATGATCCTGGTCTCGACCGGCAGCGACGGATTCGTCTTCCGCAGCAGACCGCGAATAATCTCCACCTGCGCCAGCGCCAGCGGACTCCCCCGGGTGCCAATGACCAGCGGTTTCATGATATCTGGGGATGGGCGGGATCGGCCACCGGCGAACCCGTCACCCGCTGCCGGTACCGGTCTTCGACAGCGGCGCGGTTGTTCTCCAGCCATTCCGCCAGACGCCGCACGTGCTGGTCGATCAACGTCTGACAGTTCGCGATTTCGCGCTCGCGCGCCGCCCGGTTCTCCTCGGCGATTTGTTGCAGGTCATCGATGTCGTAGAGATACACGTTCTCGAGTTCTTCACACGAACGCTCGACATCGCGCGGCACGGCAATGTCGATGAGGAACAGCGGACGCCGGCCGCGCAGCTTCATCAGTGGGCCAAGTTTCTCCCGCGTCACGATCGGATGCGGCGCCGCGGTCGAACTGATTACGATGTCCACCCCGGGAAACTCGTTCGGCCACTGGTCATACGAGATCGCCCGTCCCTGGAGTTGGACGGCCAGGGCCTCGCCGCGTTCCTGGGCACGGCTGCAAACCAGAATCGCGCCCGCGCCGCGACTCTGCAGGGCCCGCGCCGTCGCCGCGCTCATCTCGCCGGTGCCGATGACCATCACCGTGCATTTGGGAAGTTTCCCGAAAATCTTTTCGGCCAGATCGACCGCCACCGTGCCGACGGAAGTGGAACCGCGCGCGATCGCCGTGGTGGAGCGGACGTGTTTCGCGGCGGAGAACACCTTCTGAAACACGCGATTCAAGACCACGCCGGTCGTGCCGGCGTCTTGGGCAAGGGAATAGGCGTCCTTGACCTGGCCGAAAATCTCTGTCTCGCCGAGCACCATGGAATCGATTCCGCAGGCGACCTCGAGCAAATGACGGATGCACGAGTCGTCACGGTGCTCATACAGATGGCTGTCAACGCGCTCGGTCAGCCCGTGATGGTCGTGCAGAAACTGGCGCACGGCGCACGACGCGTCGCGGATGTTGTCCGCCAGCGCGTAAATCTCGACGCGATTGCACGTCGACAGGATCACAACTTCGTGCACGGGGTTGGCGCCGAGCAACCGCGTGTGCGCCTCGGCCAGAGCCGTCTTGGCAAACGCCAGCCGTTCGCGCACCTCGACCGGCGCGCTGCGATGATTCAAGCCAATGACAATGAGATTCATCGCTGCAGCAGGTTGACCCCCCAGAATCCGACGAGCATCACCGTGAACGATGCCATCGACGCGACCGCCACTTTCCGCCCCCGCAGCGCCCACAGTCCACGCGCCGCGACCACCGCACCGTACAACGTCCACACGGACGATGCCCAGATGATCTTGGGAATCGTCCAGTGACCGACGATGTGATACGAGACGATGCCGCCCGCCATGCCGACCGTGAGCATGCCGAAACCCATGATCAACAGACGGAAATGGATCACGTCGAGCTGTTCGATCGATGGCAACAGGAGAAACGACGAGGTCAGCCGCCGCGTCTTAAGCTGGCGTTCCTGGAACAGGTACATCCCGCCCGTTACGAACGCCAGCGCAAACGCGCCGCAGGCCAGAACGGCGATCGCCGCGTGAAATTCGATCCACGGACTGTGATTGGGCGGCGCGGACCCTGCAACATCGACGGGTGACAGCAGCGCCGCCAGACAGATCACCAGCACCAGCGGTGCCGTGAACGCGCCCAGGAACGAAACGCGGTACGACGGCCCAATCAGCAGGAAGAACAGCACGGCGGCCCAGGTAATGAAGGCCTGCGTCTCGAACAGATTCGTCAGCGGGCAGCGACCGAGAGCATGGCCGCGCAGGTAGAGGAAGACGGTGTGGAACGCGAACCCGCAGGCCATGGCCGCGTAGTTCGCCCGCTGCAGCTCCGGCCCCGCGCCCGCCGCCCGGAGACGGCGCAACGTCACGACGCAACTGGTCGCGTAAAACACCTGGGCCAGCCAGAGAAATATTCGGTCACCATTCATCCTGCCCGTTTCCTCGCGCGGCGAGCCGCGCTCATCATTCTCAGAAGCCGAGGATACCTGTCTCCGAGGAAGCGTTCAAGATCGCGCCGCAAACGCTTCGCGAAGGCGGGACTGGCCCCGCCCGTCGAAATCGCCAGCGTGATCCCGCCGCGCCGCACCTGGGATGGAACGATGAAATTACCGGCCGACGGCGGGGCAATACAATTGACGAGGATCTTGCGGCGGTTTGCCTCGGCGCACACGGCCCTGTTGACCAGCAGATCGTCCGTGGCCGCAATTGCCAGTCGCGCGCGAGCGAGGTCGCCTCGTCGATAGGGCCGGCGCAGCCAACGAACCCGTTTCTCTCGCACCAGACGGCGAATGGCCGCGCCGGCTGCGGGGCTGATGACGGTCACTCGCGCGTTCGTGGCCAGGAGCGTGCGGATTTTGCGGGTGGCGACGTTGCCCGCGCCAACGACCGCAACGGGTTGGCCTGAGAGATCGAGAAACAGTGGATAGTGCATCAAGAAAATGGGGGCGGGGATGACGCTCTCGTCACCCCCGCCATCCGTTCATTGGAAGGGCCGTAAGCCAGATTCTGTTCTTGATAGCCATTTATCTACGCGACCGGTACCCGCGGCTCCCGCCCGGAATTGCTTCCGCGCTGTGATGCGGGCCACATCTCGCCGCCTATTTGGTCTTGCTCCCGATGGGGTTTTCCGTGCCGCCGATATCGCTACCGGCGCGGTGGGCTCTTACCCCGCCATTTCACCCTTACCCCGGAACTCTCCGGGGCGGTATGTTCTCTGTGGCACTGTCCGTCGGCTCGACGTTACGCCGGGCCGCCCCCGCTTGCGCGGGGCATCGCACCCTGGGGAGTCTGGACTTTCCTCCCGGCCCTTTCAGGCCGAGCGGCTATCCGCCCTTCCAAATCGAATCCAAATCAAATAACAACCCCCGCCCACCGGCCAGCCCCTGTCATTCTGGCTGCCAATATAAGATGCGCCCGCAGTATTCGCAACTCGTCAGCTCGTCGCCGTGCTTGGCGTTGTGGGCCAACTGTGGGGGAATGTTCAGGTGGCAACCACCGCAGTTTCCGTTGCGGATCGGCACCACGGCAAAATCGGTCTTGCTGCGCATCAGCCGTTCGTAACGGCTCAGCGCCGATGGATCGATCTCCTTGGCGAGTTGCTGCCGTTCGGCCAGCACCTGCTTCAATTCCTCGTCGATCGCCGCCAGCCGCTTCTGCAAATCCACCCGCTCCGTTTCCACTTTCGCGGTGACTTCCTTCAACGTCGCCTGCTCGGTCTTCACCGACGGCTGAAGATGGTCGCTCTTCTCCATCACTTCCAGCTCGTGCGTCTCGATCTCGTCGATCTCCTGCTCGACCCGCGCAATCTCCTTCAGCAACGCCTGGTATTCCGTGTTCGATTTGATCAACGAAAGCTGCGTCCGATACTTCACAATCTGCGCCCGCTTCGACTCCGCATCGATCTCCAATTTCTTTCTATCAGCTTCGATATGCTTGACTTCGTCTTTCAAACCATCCAGCCGCGCCGATTCGGCCTTGAGACGCTCATCCGCAGTAGCAATCTGTTCGGGAATCCGGATTCGTTCCAACTTGAGCTGGGCGACCCGCCGGTCGCGATCCTGCAGCACCAGGAGTTTTTCGAGGACTACGAGCATGAGATCCTTCCCATACGAATCAGTGTAAAGGTCGGCGCGCGGCGTGTCAACGCCCCGCCCTCCGCCGTCCCGCCATCAGTTGCTCGACGTACTTGCCCAGCACATCCGCCTCCAGATTCACCGCATCCCCCGCCTTGCAGGCCCGCAAATTCGTGATGTCCCGCGTATGCGGAATGATCCAGATGCGGAACCAGTTGCGTCCCACCCCGGCCACGGTCAGGCTGATGCCGTCCACCGCCACCGATCCCTTCTCTACGATATACCGCATCACCGAGCGTGGCGCCTCCACGTCCAGCACGTAATCCTTCCCCTGCTGCTCAAACCGCCTCACCTTCCCCCGCGCGTCCACGTGCCCGAGTACAAAATGCCCGTCCAACCGCGCATCGGCCCGTAGCGGCCGCTCCAGATTCACCAGCGTCCCGCGCCGCGCAAACTCCAAATTCGTTCGCCGCAACGTCTCCACCAGCACATCAAACCTCAACACTCCGCCCCGCGCCCCGACCACCGTCAGGCACGCGCCATTGACCGCCACGCTATTGCCGATGCGCAGCGACCGGCCGACCCCCGGCGCGCGCACCGTCAGCTCCGTCGACCGTTTGCCCGCGCGAATCCTCTCGACGACTCCTGCCTCTTCGACAATTCCGGTAAACATGGCTCAAACGATAGAAACCGCTCGCCCCCCTGTCGAGCACAGTCTTTTCACGTCCGCCAGCCGCACAAATCCCGGCTCCGCCGTC
>DATKNW010000077.1:0-19895 GCA_035541135.1 Verrucomicrobiia bacterium | reverse complement strand
GTTCTGGGATCCGGTCGGCCCGATGGCCGGCGGGGGCACCACGACGAGCAATGTCTGGATCTACAACAACGTGTTTCAGATGGCCAACTGGCTCAGCGTCTCCCAGATGCAAGCCGGCCAGAACGAAAACGCGGTGGTCGTCGGCTCGCAGTATTCGGGGACGTGGATCTGGTCGGGCATCGTCATCGCCAACAACACGATCGTCGATCTGCTCAATGAAGGCGTCTCGGTCATCGGCCTCGGCGGCCGAACCGAGACGTGGACGAATTGCCTCGTGGCCAATAACCTGATCTATGACTGCGGCCTGCCCGGCCGCTACGAGATCAGCTTCAGCGACGCCAGCACCAACGGAATCCGATTCGCCTACAACTATCTCGGCGCGGGCGCCTATGGCGGCCACACGAACAGCCCGGCGCAGCTCCCGCCGCCGGCCGGTAGCACGAGCTTGGGCGGATCGACCACGCCGGTCCAATTCCTCAGCTACTCGCTGTTGAGCACCAACAGCGATCTGCATCTGGCGCCAAGCGACACAACCTGTCGCGGCCAGGGCACGAATCTCTCCGGCCTGTTCACCACCGCCGCCGATGGCGCGGCGCGAGCCACATCGGGCGCATGGAACATCGGAGCCTACTGAGCTTGACCAATGTTCGGAATGGCAAGGAGGTCATATGAGTACAAACAAAGCTCGAGCACGGAGTAAATACGGACGACTGAAAGCGCTCGCGCTCGCCATGGCCTGCTGGACCATCGCGGGCGCGGCGCGCGCGCAGATGATCGTCAGCAACTCAGTGGGAGTCAAAGCCGGCATCACGGGAATTGTTCGCCATACGAACGATAACAGCATCGGCGTGCAGTTCTTTGTGACCGACCCGTCGCCGACGGGCTCGAACATCACCACGCTCACGATCCAGAAGAGCCTCGACCTGAACTCGTGGACGAATTATTCGTCAAGCATCATGGTGACGGGAAGCCTGCCGTCGACCGAGATGGGCGATCTCATCACCGCGTCGAACCAGTTCTACCGGATGCAACTCATCAACTTCCACTGACAAGTTCACGGCCTATGCCTTGACTTGGCGGCCGGGTTTGGCGATAGTCCGCCCTTGCCATGACGGACAAGAAACCAGCATCCCCGCCGCTGATGGAGAAAATCGTCGCGCTGTGCAAGCGCCGTGGGTTCATCTTTCAATCATCCGAAATCTACGGCGGCATCAACGGGTTCTGGGACTACGGCCCCGCGGGCGCCGAACTCAAACGCAACATCAAGGACGCGTGGTGGAACGACGTCGTTCGCAGCCGCACGGACGTGGTCGGCATCGACGGCACGATCATTACCCATCCGCGCGTGTGGGAGGCCAGCGGGCACGTCGAGTCGTTTACCGACCCGATGGTCGACTGCAAGAAGTGCAAGGGCCGCTGGCGCGCCGACCAGTTGCCGGACACGAAATGTCCCGAGGGCGGCCCGCATGAGTTCACCGAGGCGCGCAAATTCAATTTGATGTTCAAGACGTTCGTCGGGCCGGTGGAAGACGGCGCGAATGTGGCATACCTGCGGCCCGAAACGGCGCAGGTCATCTTCGCGCAGTTCAACAACGTGCTCAGCGTGTCGCGACAGAAGGTGCCGTTCGGCATCGCGCAGATCGGCAAGGCGTTCCGCAACGAGATCAACCCGCGCAATTTCACGTTTCGCAGCCGCGAATTCGAGCAGATGGAACTGGAGTTTTTCATCAAGCCCGGTACCGACGCGGACTGGCACCAGCGCTGGGTCGAGGAACGCCTGAAATGGTACGAATCGATCGGCCTGCCGAAAGCCAAGCTGAGCGTCTACAATTACAAGAAGGAAGAACTCGCCCATTACGCGAGCGCCTGCGTCGACGTGATGTTCGAGTTTCCGTTCGGCGTGCAGGAACTCGAAGGCATTGCCGCCCGCGGCGACTTCGACCTCAGCCAGCACCAGAAGTTTTCGGGCAAATCGATGGAGTACTTCGATGACGAGTCGAAGGAAAAGTTTATTCCGCACGTGGTCGAGCCGTCGGCGGGCGTCGATCGCATCGCGCTCGCGCTGCTGTGCTCCGCCTACGACGAGGAAACCACGACCGATGAGAAAGGCCAGACCGAGACGCGCATCGTGATGCGGTTTGCGCCGCGGATCGCGCCGATCAAGGTCGCGGTGTTCCCGTTGTTGCGCAACAAGCCGGTGCTGGTCGAGAAGGCGAAGGAAGTCTTCAAGCTTCTCCAGCCGCATTTCGCCACCGAATGGGACGACCGCGGCAACATCGGCAAACGCTACCGCTACCAGGACGAACAGGGCACGCCCTGGTGCGTCACCATCGATTTCGACACTCTCGGCGAAAAAGGCCCCGAACTCGCCGATACCATCACCCTCCGCGACCGCGACACGATGAAACAGGACCGCGTCAAGATCGCCGAGTTGGTGCCATTGATTTCGCAGAAACTGCGCGGGTGATTTGTAGTGGCGCATAATCTCGGTGGCAGTGTTAGATGCGCCCGACCAGGCGGACGGCAAATTCAAGGCCAAATTAGCCTTGCGAAGCGGGCGGAGTTTGGGTATTGTTCGCGGCTCTCACAGGAAACGGAGTAAGAAATCATGTCTCGACGTTGTGAAATTTGCGGTAAAGGTGACGTGCGCGGAAACACCATCCTGCGGCGCGGTCAGAAGAAGAAAACCGGCGGTATCGGCCAGCACGTGACGGCCGTGACGCCGCGCCTGTTCAAGCCGAACCTGCAGGTGGTTCACGCCCTCGTCAACGGCGTCCATCGCCAAGTCAAGGCCTGCACCAAATGCATCAAGAGCGGGCGGGTCGAAAAAGCGGCTTGATTGCGTTTGTAGCTGCGCTTCTATGAAGCGCAGAATTCCTGCGGCGCTTCGCAGAAGCGCCTCTACAACGGGTTGCGGACATCTTTCACTTTCAACTGCACGTTTTCCACGCCGCGGTATTCGTTAATTTCCGGCGTGAACGCCACGTCAAAATTCCCTTGCGGCAACTCGAAATCCCCCCGGCCCCACCAGATGGCCTCAGCGGTCGTCTCTCCATCGGTCACACTGAAGCGCAGATGATTCTTGCCCACCACGCGCGGCGCGCCGCGTAATCGCACGCCCTCGACCGCAAACACGGGCGTGGGATTCTCCGGTCCGCACGGCTCGAATCGGTCCAGTTGTGCGAAGAACTCCGCATCGAAATCCGCCAGCGTGGCGACGGCGTCGATGCGCACGCGTTGCGACAGATCCTCATCCTTGAGCGCGGTCGCGGCGAACTCATTCAATTTCCGGCGCAACTCGTCGATCTTGCCGGCCTTCACGCTCAGTCCCGCGGCCATCTCGTGCCCGCCGAATCGTTCGAGCAGCGGCGCGCAATGCTGAAGGGCCTCGACAATCGAGAACCCGATCACGCTCCGACACGACCCCTTCCCCAAGTTCTCCTCGATGCCAATGACCACGGTCGGCTTGTAGAATTCCTGCTGGACGCGCGAGGCGACAATGCCAATGACGCCGACGTGCCAGCCTTCCTTGGCGAGCACCAACACCCGGTCACCCTCCCGCGCGCGCGCCATGGCCATTGCCTCCTCCACCATGCCCTCCTCGATGCGCTGGCGCTCGGCATTGTGCTCGTCGAGCACCGCGGCCATCTCGCGGGCCCGCGCCGCGTCGTCGGTCAGCAGCAATTCGAGCGCGGTCATCGCGTCGGAGAGACGGCCCGCCGCGTTCAGTCTCGGGCCGATCCGGAACCCGATGTGATGCGGGCTGACCTCGTCCGGCACGCCGGCGATATCCATCAACGCGCGCAGTCCGATCTTCTGCGTGTGCGGCAGACGCTCCAGGCCGGTTTTGACCAGGATGCGGTTTTCGCCCGTCAGCGGCACGACATCGGCGACCGTGCCGACCGCGACCAAATCGAGATGATCGCGCAGATCGATCCGCTCGGACAACCGCCGATCGCGTTTCAACAGCGCGTGCGCCAGTTTGAATGACACACCCACGCTGGCAAAAGGCGTGGCGCGGGCGTCTCGCCCGTGATTCTCTTCGGAACGAGGCGGGCGGGATGCCCGCCCCACTATTTTCGGATTCACCAGCGCGATGCAGTCCGGCAGTTTCTCGCCCGGCTCGTGATGATCGAGCACGATGGTATCGACCTTGTGTTTCTTGAGGTCGGCAATCTCGCGGACCGAGCCGGTCCCGCAATCCACGGCGATGAGCAATTGCGGTTTGTGCTCCTTCAGACAGCGGGCGATGCCGTCCGCGGTCAGGCCGTAGCCCTCATCCATGCGATGCGGCAGGAAATTCGCGACCGTGGCGCCGGCCGCCCGCAGCACGAGTTGCAGCAGCGCGCTCGACGTGACGCCATCCACGTCGTAGTCGCCGTAGATGACGATGCGTTCCCCGCCCTCGGTTGCCTGGAGGATACGATCCACCGCCGGGGCCATCTGGGGCAGATCGAACGGATCGCCGAGTTGTCGCAATTGCGGATTGAGGAACCGCGAGGCCGCGTCGGCATCGCGAAAGCCGCGGTTGACGAGGACCTGCGCCAAGGGCGCCGCGAGGGACAATTCACGCGCCAGTGTTTCCGTCAACGCTGGCTCGCGTGGAGCAATGACCCAGCGTTTCATACACGATGGTCCATGGTCAATGGTTCACGAGGCATGAACCACTGCCAGTGCGTCATCAGGCCCGGGCCGGCTGCGCGCCCTTGGTGGATGATTTCTTGCCTTTGGCGGCTTCGCTGCCACGATACAGGCCGCGCACGGGCTGGCCGATGTAGATCGACGAATACGTGCCGGTGACCACGCCCACCACAAAGCAAAAGGCGAAGTCGTTGAGCACGCGCCCGCCAAACACGTACAACGCCACGGCGCACAGGAAGACCGTGCCCGCCGTGAGGATCGTTCGTGACAAGGTTTGGTTGATGCTGTTGTTGATCAGGTCGATCTGGCTGAGTTTGCCGGCGGTCAGCTTCCGGTTTTCCCGGATCCGGTCGAAAATGACGATCTTGTCGTTGATCGAGTAGCCGATCAGCGTGAGGATCGCGGCGACGACCGGCATCGAGAACGTCCGATGGGGCCAGAGGCAGAACAAGCCGACGGTCATCAGCACGTCGTGGATCAACGAGATCAACGCGCCGAATCCGTAGGAGAATTCGCCGAAGCGGAACGCGAGGTAAATCATGATCGCGATGAGCGAGGCACCCACCGCGTACAGCGCCTGCTTCAGCAGTTCGCCGCCGACGACCGCGCCGACGCGTTCGCGGCTGAGTTCCTTGAACTGCGCCTCCGGGAACGTGTCCTGGAGATGCTTGACGACCGGCTCGGCCTGGCCTTCGGGCAAGCGGAGTGACAGCACGTCCCCGCCCGCGCTGCCGGGGGTATGTTCATACTGAATGAAGGCTTCCTTGAACCCGTTGGCCTCGAGGCTGTGCCGAATCTGGTCGGCATCGACCTGTTTGACGAAACCCAGCGTCACGGTGTCGCCGCCCTTGAAATCGATGCCGTAGACCTCGCCGTGGCCGACGTCCAGGCCACCGCGATGAACGAACATGATCATGCCGGCGGCAATCAACGTCCAGGAAAGCGTGAACACGATTTTCCACACGCCGAGGAAATTGATATGCGGCACGTGGCGGAACACGTGGAGCATATTGAATGACTTGATCCAGCCCTTGGCGACGAGCCAATCGAAGATGATCCGCGTCACAAACACGCCCGAGAACAGGTTGGCGAGCAGGCCGATGATCAGGGTCACGCCGAAACCTTTGACGGGGCCGCTGCCCATCGAGACCAGGATCACACCCGTGAGGATGGCCGTGAAGTGCGCGTCGAAGATCACGCGGAAGGCGCGGGAATACGCCGCGGCGATGGCCGCGCGCAAGCCTTTGTTGGTGGCCAACTCCTCGCGGACGCGCTCGTAGATCAGCACGTTGGTGTCCACGCTCATGCCGATGGTCAGGACGACGCCGGCGATGCCAGGCAACGTCAGGGTGAAACCGAACATCGCCAGCACGCCGAACGTGATGAGAATGTTCATCAGCAGCGCGATGTCGGCGACGATACCGGCAGCCAGGTAGTACACGGCCATGAAAATGACCACTGCGGTCGCCCCGATGAGCGCCGCTCGCTCGCCGGCGGCAATGGAGTCCTTGCCGAGTGACGGGTCGATGCTGCGCGTCTCGATCACTTTCACGGGAGCCTGGAGCGGGTTTTCGAGGACGCTGGCCAGTCGTTGGGCTTCGTCGAGCGGGAAGCCGCCCGGTCGGCTGATCTGGCAGTGGCCGCCGGCAATTGGTTCATTGATGTGCGGGGCCGTGTACAGTTCGCCATCGAGCACGATTGCCAGGAGGTGGTCGACGTTGGCCGTTGTCACGCGCTCGAAGATCTTGGCGCCCTCGTCGTCGAACTCGATGCCGACCTGGGGCGCGCCCGTCATTGAGTCGTATTGCACGAAGGCGCGTTTGACGTACTTGCCGGTCATCTCGGGGCGGATCTTCACAAAGTAGGTGCTGGTGGATTCCCGACCACCTTCGTTTTCCTTGAGGGTCATCTTCTGATAACCCGGCGGTGGCATGAACCGTGGATCGGTCAGCGCCTGGGAGACCAGCGCGGCGTTATCCGGATGGACAAGCCGAAATTCCAGGAATGCGGTCTTCTCGATGCGGCGGCGGGCTTCTTCGCGGTCGGCTTCCTTCAGGCCGGGCAGCTCGACGAGGATCCGGTCGTCACCGATGCGCTGGAGCAGCGGCTCGGCGACGTGAAACTGGTCGATGCGCTTTCGCAGCACTTCGATCGCCTGGGCCACCGCCTGGCCGCGTCCCGCCGAGTCGATACCGGAGACGTCCATCTTCAGCAGGAATGACGTCCCGCCTTTCAGATCGAGCCCGAGTTTGATGCCGTAGTTGTAAATCGCCCAGGCCGCGATCACCAGGACGGCGGCGACGAGCGTGGTTTTCCAGGTAAATTCTTTGTTCATAAGGCTGTGATCACTTTGGGGATGGCGCGGCGGTTTCCACCTCGTCGGACTTTTGGACGACCGAGGAGACGGCGCTCTTGAGGACCTCGACTTTTACGTTGTCCGCGATTTTCACCATCAGGGTTTTTTCTTTGACGTTGGAGACGATTCCGAAAATGCCACCACTCAACAAAATCTTGTCGCCGGTCTTGACGTTCTTGATCAGGTTTTCCTGGTCCTTGCGCTGTTTCTGTTGCGGACGAATCAGCAAAAAATAAAACATCACGCCGAGGATGCCGAACGTGACGATCATCTGCAGCATCGCCGCCCGCGGATCCTGTTCCTGATTCGCCGACGGACCGAACATCGCCAACATTTCAAACACTCTCATCGACTCCGATTCCTTCCGTGTATGCCGCCGTAAACTCCCGTCGAAATTGCTCGAACGTCCCCGCCGCGATCGTTTCCCGCGCGCGGCGCATCGTGCCCAGGTACATGTGCAGGTTGTGCCACGTCATCAGCCGCAATCCGAGAATCTCGTTCGTCTTGCACAAATGGCGGACGTACGCCCGGGTAAACCGCCGGCACGCGTAACAGTCGCATCCATCTTCGAGTGGTCCAAAATCATCGCGGTATCGGGCGTTCTTGATGTCGTAGGTGCCGCGCGCGGTAAAAATGGCTCCGTTGCGCGCGACGCGGGTCGGCAACACGCAATCGAACATGTCCACCCCGCGGGCGATCATCTCGAGGATCTGCGGCGGAGTGCCGACACCCATCAAATAGCGGGGCTTGTCCGACGGCAGAAACGGCGCGGTCATCTCGACCTGACGGGCCATTTCGGGCGGCGGTTCGCCGACGCTGACGCCGCCGATGGCGTAACCGTCGAAGCCCAACGCCACGAGTTCGCGCGCGCCGCGCTCCCGCAAATCGGGATAGACGCTTCCCTGCACAATTCCAAAGAGCAACTGGCTGTCGGCCAACTTCTGCTCCCGACAGCGGGCCGCCCACTCTAAGGTGAGGTCCAGACTACTGCAAGCGTATTCTCGGTCGCAGGGCCAGTGGGGGCATTCGTCAAACGCCATCACAACATCGCTGCCCAGAGCCACTTGCGCGGCTACCGACTCGCGCGGCCCGAGAAACAATGTCGCGCCGTCGACGTGTGATTGGAACTCCACGCCCTCTTTGGAAATCTTGCGCAGCTTGGCCAGCGAGAAAACCTGATAGCCGCCGCTGTCGGTCAGGATCGGCCCGTCCCAGCCCATGAACTTGTGGAGGCCGCCCGCTTTGGCGATCAGGTCGGTGCCGGGGCGGATCACCAGATGGTAGGTGTTGCCGAGGATAATCTGCGCCTTTAGCTCACGCAATTCGTCCGGGGTCATGCACTTGACCGTCGCCTGCGTGCCCACGGGCATGAAGATCGGCGTCTCGACCAGGCCGTGAGCGGTGTGCAACCGCCCGAGACGGGCGGCGGTCTTACTGTCTTGGGCGAGGATTTCAAATGTATCGGTCATGACTGTCGTTTCAATTCGCGTTGATACGTCTCGCGGTCGTCGATATCGATCAACACGCCCTCGTCGTCGACCACGAGGCGCGTGATGTCGTCGGCGTGCTGCGCGTAAAAATGTTTCAGGGTCAGCGATTCGTCCATCGCCAGGATTTCCTTCGCGTATTCGGCTCGCAGCAAGGGCGGATGACCTTGTCGTCCATTGTACGACGGAATCAGAATCTTGTGGCGCTCTTTCGCGAATGTCTCGATGAGGGTATCGACCGTGTCGCGTTTCAATCGCGGCTGGTCGCAGACGGCGATCATGAAGGTCTTCGTGCCCTTCGGCAGATTGCGGAGACCCGCCCGCATCGACGTAAACATGCCCTGTTGGTAACGGTCATTCCGAACGATCTTCGCCGGCGTGTCAGCGATCTTCGCCGCGATTTCATCGGCCTCGTAGCCGAGCACGACGCGGATTTCATCGACGCGGGGCGAGCGGAAGGCGTCGATGACGCATTCGAGCATTGTTTTGCCGGCGAACGGGAGCAATTGCTTGGGCTGGCCCATCCGCCGCGATTCGCCCGCCGCGAGGATGATCGCGACGTTCATTCGGCATCGGTGAGCGGCTTGCCGAGCATTTTGTCGGCGATTTGGTTGGTCACGGAGAGCGAGACGTAGTTCTGCGCGCCGCGTCGGACGGCGATCAGCTCGGAGACGACGCTGACGGCAATCTCTTCGACGGTCAGCGAATGAATCGCCAGACCCATCGGCGTGCGGACGCGCCGGAAATCCTCGGCGGTGGCGACGCCCTCGTTGATGAAGCCCTCCATGACCGTGCGGACCTTGCGCTTGCTGCCAATCATGCCGATGTAGCCCGCGTTGCTGTGGATGACTTCCTTGAGGATCACCGCGTCGTGACGATGTCCGCGGGTGACGATGCAGATGTACGTGTCGGCATCGAACGGGAAATCTTTCATCACTTTGGCGGGATCATCGACGATGATTTTCGCGGCGTCGGGGAAACGTTCTTTGTTGGCGAACGAGGCGCGGTCGTCGATGGCGACGACATCAAAGCCCGACCACGCGGCCAGTTTGCCGACGGCGCAGCCGACGTGTCCGCCGCCGCAGATGACGAGGACGGGCTTGGGAAGGATGGGCTCGAAATAGATGGATGCGGACAGCGGATGATGCACCAGTGACACCGGTTCCGGCTCGGGTTCGGCCAGCAGATTGACACACATCTTGGAGACATCCGAAAGCAAATCGGCGGGCAGATCGTCGGAGACGATCACTTGTTGGGCGGAGAACAGGGCGCGTTTGCCGATGTGCTCGCCGCTGGTGATCGTGGCGAGCACGCGCCGCTCGCGGGATGCCGATTTATCGAGCAGCGCCTGCCAGACTTTGCTCGGAGGCGGGTTCGGGTGGACGAAGGTTTGGACCGAGCCGCCGCAGATCAGGCCGTCGTCCCAGCCGAAATCGTCGTCGAGCACGGCCTTGAACGTGAACGACTCGCCTGTTTCCAGCGCGCGGAGAGCCTTTTGTCGCGTCTCGGCTTCGAGACAACCGCCGCCGAGCGTGCCGATCACGCGTCCGTCGGGCAGAAAGATCGCCTTCGCGCCGCACTTCTGCGGAGTCGACCCCTTGGTCTCGACCAGCACCGCGAACGCAAGCGGTTGCTTGCGTTCCAGCAGCCCTGCCAGCTCCTGATAAATGGGGTCCACGGCGATAGGCTACTGGCAGTTGCGAGGCGAATCAAGTCAGCAGGCGGAGGCGACTAGTACTGGACGTCGCGCAAACATGTTATTGGCCGACCTTTATTCTCAGCCAAGTGTAAACAAGGAGTGCCCAACCGAGTGCAACAAGGTGGGTAACGCACCAGTTGTAGCAGAGTGTTTTAGAGGGGCGCACCCACCGATGACTTGCGGCCCACACGAAGTTTGCGCAACATGCAAGCGATAGACTTCCGAGCAAGAGTAGCCAGCCGATACGTGCCGCAGGAGGTCGCGCCATCCCAACTTTGATACCTGTTACATTTGTCCACGTGATCGACATTCCTATGAATTCGACGAATACAAACACAACATTTAGGATATGGATCACCAAGCGATCGAGTTTGCCCTGGATCACTTCCATAAGCATCACGCGCAGGTTAGACCCATTTCCCAAGATTTTCCAGACGGATTTGCCTCAATCAATTTGCGTTGCTTAACGGGTGGGCGAATTTTCGGTCAACGGGGCACGTGCTTGAACTGACGGCAAATGCCAGCCAGTCAAGCCCCGCCACTTTCCGTCGGCAGGATTTCCAGTTGCAACGAATAGTCGCAATAGCCGACGGCATGCCAGAACGTCCTTGAAATCATCGGAGATTAGACGATACTGAATACGTTGACGCCGAGGCTGAGCCAAAATGAACTCGCAATGAAGTCCCACCCTAAAAAAGCCGCCATGATGAAGGAAAAGAAAAGCCAGTATCCGGAGACAACCGGCGGCAAAGCCGCCGCCAAGGCCCGGAAGATGGCGAACTCATTGTCGGACGAAGGGCGCGAGCAACATCTCCAGAAAGCGTTGGCCATCATCTATGGCTCCGGCAGCAAAAAGACAGTTAGCGCTCGACGCTAACGTCCCTCTCGATCTTGCCGACAAAAACAAGCGCGTAATTCAATTCCATGCGGAATTTCTGAAGCGTGGCTACGAATTATGGATTGCCCCCACGGCGCTGCAGGAGATACATCTGCTGAGCGAGCGCGGCAATGAACGGCAGCGTCACCTCGCCCTGATCGCATTACAGAACATGTTGAGGTGGCGGATTGTGCCATTCAATCTGATTGCCGTTGGGCACGGACTGACGGCCCGATTTGCCGAGATTCTCATTGATCGAAAACTGCTGCCCGAAAGCGAATGCAACGACGGCATGATCCTCGCAGAAACAGCGTTGCTGGAAATCCCTGTTTTGATCACGTCGGACCACCACCTTCTGCAGATCGACGAGACATCGCTGAAAATCGCCTTCGATGACTGCGGTCTCGCGCATGTCGCCCCGGTGCATCCGGTGCGTCTCTTTCAGGCTCTCCGGTAACGCGGCTAGAGCCGAATGCCGGCCAATCAAGCCCCGGCAACATCCCTCGGCGGGATTTCCAATTGCAACGAATAGTCGCGATAGCCGGCGGCACGCCAGAAGGCGACGGCGGCGGTGTTGGCGACGAGGACTTCGACGGTCAGCCGTTTCGTTGTCGGCCAGATTTCGGAGCGGAGCAGATGCACCGCTTGTTTGCCCAGACCCTGGCGACGACGTTCACGAACGACGAAGAGCTGGCGAAGATAGATTTCGTCCGGTTGTTCCCGATAGAGCGCGTAGGCGACGACCTTTCCGCCGTCCTCGAACAGAATCGCGACGTACTCGCCCTGCAGCCACCCGCGCATCCGCTGCTCCAACTCGGGAACGGTCATCGTGTTTCGGTGCTTCTCGTCGCGGATCAACTGGTGGTTGAGTTCCGCGAGCAGCGGGCAGTCGGCGGACGTGGCGCGTCGATAGGTCATGTGTGTGGCCGCAGGCTAACGGCAGATATCGAGTGAATCAAGTCAGCAGCGGCGGTCAGAAGTCGCCGGGCTTGAGGATGGTGGCGACGACGTGGGTGGTCCAGTCCCCGCGGTTATGGCCGTAGGTTCCGCGCATCCAGACCAGCGCGGTGCGGTGGTCCCTCCAGACCGGCACGAGGGGACGGAGGTTGTCCATGGTCGAGTTCGCTGTGATCGGCGTCCATTTCCACGTCGCGCCGCCGTCGCGCGTCTCGCCGCGAAAGATTTCGTGATGCCGTCGACCATCCGCCGCGCTGATGAGAGGCTGGCCCGTGGTGAGATCGGCATCGCTGGAAAGATAGACGACGCTCGTGTCTTGCGGGTCGATCGCTCCCAGCCCGGTGTAGTCGTCCTCGCCTGCGTAGAGGCGTTGGCCGGCATGAGCGATTTCGTGCTCGATCCACCGCCGGCCATCCCAGCGCGTGTAGTGGAAGCGATGATCCAGGCCGCCCTGTCCGGGCGGCAAGCCGGCTCCGTCAGTCTTCGTGGTGAAGAGGACGACGGGCCGCCCGCGGTCGTCGAGGCGGATATCGGTCATCCAGGCTACGTTCGTGTGGCCGCCCTGATACAGGCGCGTCAGGTCTGTGATGTGAACCGAGGTGTTGGAACTGGTTGCGAGCGGCGCGATGAGCTGGCCGTCGCTCCCGAAGATTTTTCTGCCGCGAATGAAGCCGTGATAGAGACTGTTGTCGAAATTGCGCGGGTGATCTTCCGTGACAATAAAGTGAATGGTGTCGCGGCCATTGGAAGCGTACTTCGCGTAGGGGCTGTAGGTATGGCGGTCGAAGCATAGTTTACCGCCGTAGGTCCAGGTCGCGCCGTTGTCGTCGGAAACGAGATAGTTCGGATCTTGATCCATCCCGCGATGGAACAGATAGAGCCGCCCGTTTTCACCGGCGAGACGAAATGGATTGCAATAGGTGAAATTGCCGCCGCTCCAATTGCCCTTGACGCCCGGCGTGACCAACTCGGTCATCGTAGCCCACGCGAACGGGTCGTGCGGGCGCGCGGAAATCCGAAAATACACGCGCGGCTCCTGATTGTGCTTCGACCACGCGGCGAGATAACGGCCATCAGGCAACACGAGCAACGCCGGGCCGTCGTGGTCGTCCTGCTCGAGGTGCTCCTGTAGCACAAGCGTGCGACGGGCGCCGTCGGCAAGGTCGAGCGCGGATAATTCGACGTTGCCCCAGCCCGGATTCGTGTCGTCGCGGAACATTCCGTTGGCCCGCACTGAGCCGACGATCAACCGGCCGTGATCGACGATGCACCGCGGGTCCATGAACCACGACCACGCGCCGTTATCGTTCAGTTCGTGGAAGCTGCCGCGCACATAATTCGTCGCGGTCGAGTCGGTGGCGAAGGTTTGGCTGGAAATCATCATCGTGAGGCCCAGGGCGGCCAGGAATATTCGTTCGTTTGTCACGGATGGCATGATTGATCAGTCCCGTGCGGTTTGCGACTGGAAGACCAACGCCAGCTTCTCCCTGCGTTCCAGCAGCCCTGCGAGCTTCTGATAAATGTGGGGTCCACGCCGATAGGCTAACGGCAAATGTGGGGGGAAGCAAGTCCCGTCATCGTGACCAGACTGGGGCGTCACACGGCACGATTCGCATCGACTGGAATACCGGCCGCCTTGAGCTCTCTGACAAGTTTGAGCTTCCAGAAGCCTTCTGCGTCCAGCGGAACGTAAAGAACTCCCGAAAGATCGGACGGCACCTCGACACCGTCCTCCTTCAATGCGCAAACATGCTTACGCCCAATCCGGCCCAAAAAAAACCCGAACTCAAAGACCACATTCTGCCGTGCTCTCGGCTGCGGACGGCTAGCGTCTGCCTTCGCTGCTCCAACATCGTCTGCGGTCAGTAAAATCACAGCGAATTGGACGTCGGTATGCTCCTCAAACTTCTCAACAATAGTGCGACCTTTGTCCGCCTTCTCGTGCAAAATCGTGACCTGAAGGCCGAGTTGCTCCAGGAATCTTGCGACCGTCTCCTTTTTCTCTCCGTTGTGACCGTGGACGAGAAACACGCTCTTGCCAGCTAATCTTTCGGACCTGTCTGCTACGGCAAGATTGCTGCCCATGTAAGGATCTCCCTCCGACGGTCCGTTTGGAGCACCTGTCGGTGCCTCCATCAGATTCGGTCGTACCAGAGGAGCATTTACGCCTATAGCAAGTATTTCGGCCGCCTTCTGCTTGAGGAGTGTGCTCCTTGGATCAACATCGTCTTTGAGCAAATGAAGTACCTTGGAGGGAGACTTGCGAGCTTTCGTCATTACGGTCGCGAGTAGTTGTTTCATCCGAATATCGGTAAAGGTGCCGTCGTCAATCAGCGGCTCGATGAATAGAATCGCGTCGTCAAAGCGTCCCTCTGCGTTGTAAAGGGACACTAATTTGCTAACCACAAACCTGTCTTTCCGGAATTCTTCGTTTCGACGGACTATCTCCTCGATCACACGAATCGCCTCCCCAACCCGTTCAAGCTTACTCAGGGCGATGGCTCTCTGGTAATTCGCGTGATCGCCCAGTATGTCCACGTGTTGCTGAGCAAATTCCAAGCCCTCGACCGCGTCACGATCGGTGATCGTGGCAGCAAGCTCTCGAAAAATTAACGCGTTGTCGTGGAACACCTCAAAAGCTCTCCGCAGGACCTTCTCCGCCTCATCGGCGCGACCTATCGATTTCAGTTGCTTACTGCTCGATAGGACAAAGCTGGGGATGTTCTGTGCGATGCCCTTATCGGCATTGTCGATCCAACGCTGGACTTCGAGTTTGCTCATCGGACTCACCATTCCACTCAACCACAATTCAAGTCTTTGCTGCCTCTTGGACAGAGAATCCCGTGACTACCCTTTTCTGGCCTCGCTTGGGGACGTAAACCACGCGAGCAACCATCTGCGAGTAATGAACGACTACCGAAGTTTGGTTGCCGTCTTGATCGAAGCCTCGAAATAGAAACGAGTGAGGCTTGAGAAAACGCACGTCTAGGACAGAAATGCCGAACGCGTGAATCATCACATCGTGATCCTTGGGTGCCGCGCCGACGAGACTCTCGACCGCCTCCTTGAGGGCCACAAATGTTGCCTCTCCGCTCATTAGATGGCGCATGAGCGCGGCCTGCCTCTTGGCAGCGGCGGTGGCAGGGTGCTCGAAGCTCTGCAGGGCAACACTGGCTAGCTTGGAGAGAGGCGTAACGGGTAGGTTGCTCATGCATTACATTATAGGGCCAGTACCTAGCTTTACCAGTCGAATCTGCTGGTCAAAGGCAACTACCCACCGAGACAAGTGATTCCGGGACGCGCTTCGAAATGAAACGGCGTCACTTTCAACGGGTAATCACTATGACTGGTGGCGGATCAGAGGTGCCCGCGCCTTGTCGGTACAGGGTCGCCGATCGCCTAACCTGCTTCGATGACTGTCTTTAAGATCTACCGCGGATCGTGTAGGTTCGGTTTCGGTTATGAACGAGGTGGCAGTGCATTTTGAAGTCAGCGGGACGGGAGTGATTCCGATAATCTGCGTCCACGGCTGGGGATGCGACGGTGAACAGTTCGTGGAGTTGAGCCGGTGTCTGGAAAAGGAGTTTCGCGTCTTTCGTTTGGATCTGCCGGGGCATGGGCGGACCGCCTTGAATGAGTTTTTGCCTGGCTTCGCGAACTACGCGCAGACAATCGTGGATTTCGCGCGGAGCCAGAAGCTGCAAAACCCGGTGCTGCTCGGGCACAGCATGGGCGGCGTGGTGTGCCTGCTGGCGGCGGCATCGGGCCGGCTTCCGCCGCGGGCGGTCATCAATCTGGATGGGAGCCTGCCGCCGGCAGAGCAGACGCTGGCGGGTCAGAAACAGATCCGCGCGTGGCTGGACGAACCGGATTTCCGCGCGCGATTGGCCGGGGCATTACGGGAATCTTTCTTCCTGCCATCCGAACGCGATGGTCGGTGCGAGGCGATCATCCGCGAGATGTGCTCGGCGCCCGATGCCGTGCTGCGGTTTCTGCCGGAGCACATCGGCGATCTGCGGCCCGAGCGGGATTTGCCGAAGGTGACGGCGCCGGCGTTATACATCGGCAGCGCCCGGCCGCGGTTTGATACCGTCGCGGCGCGGCGGCTCATGCCGCATCTGCAATTGAAACGGATTCCCGGCGTCGGCCATTTCCTGCACGTCTATGCCGTGGACAAGGTGGCGGCCATGGTCAAGGGCTTCGTGAGCGAGAATACTGCCCGCTGACGTCCCGAGCGACCGACAAAACGGACCGCTACAACACAACTCCGCGCTTCGCAGAAGCGCGGCTACACCACGGGCGGCGCGACGCGGTTCTTCGCTGACGTCACGGGCTATTCAATCCGCGCGGATGCGAGGACGTTGTCGTTGGTATCGGTGCAGAAGATGAACGTGCCGGACTGGCTGGCATCGAAGGTATGTTTGAACTTGATCTTGCTCACCTTGCTTTTCTTGAGGGCTTTCACCACCTGAGTCACGGGCGGGAGCCCTGCGCTTGAATCAAAGTTGCTGCCCTGGCCCAGCCAGATGAGAATATCGAACAACGAGCTGTTGGTGACACCCGTATTGGCGGCGGTGAGTTGCAGGCTGAGTTTGCAGGTGGTCGTGGTATTGGTGGTATTGGTCTTCTTATCGATCTTGGTTTTGGTCTTGCACGCCTGCACGACGTTGGTCAGCGAGAACGAAACGTCCAGGTTGACAGGTTTACACTCGCCGGCAGTGCCGGCGTTGAAAATGGCGACGACTTCGTTGGAGGACAACGCGCGGCTGAAAAGTTGGATTTCGTCAATCAGACCCTGCCATGCGTCCGAAGGATTGACCACATTGTCCCCGCTGACGAGGGAATCGGTCACGGCATCAATGGCTCCAGTCGCGGCCATGCTGGCTTGCTGGGTGCCATTGATATAGATGCGCATGTTCGCTCCGTCGTAAGTGGCGGCGACATGCTGCCAGGCGCCGGTCGTCATGACATCGTCCGGCGTCTGAAGAGTGATCTGTGTGCCACCGACCCAGATCACAAACGCGAGGCCATTCGTCGGACCAAAGGGCGCATCGGTTGTCTCGAACGTGAAGCCGCCGACGTTCGACGCCGACCGCTTCTGCAGGATCGAGCGTCCGTGTCCATAGGTAGTCGGGTTGACCCAGGCATCGATCGAGATCTGGCTGCCGGTATTTTGATTGGTGTTGTTGGGCACCGTCAGCTCGCTGTTGACCCCGTTGAAGCTGAATGCCTCTCCGACTTCGCCGGCGGCAAACGTCACGCTGGTGAGCGTGCCATTGTTACCGCCGATGATGTCGTTGGCATTGCCATCGCCCGGCCACCAGCCGACGAGACCCGACGGCGGCGGGTCGCAGGCGGCCAGTGCGCGGCCCGCGCTCACGACGAAGGCGCAAGAAATTGCGAGTAACAAAGTCGAGAAACCAGAAAATGTCCGAAAGCAGGTCGATAGATGACAGGAATAGAATTTACGCATGTCCTCTCCCTTCATAAATTGCCAGCAAGTGAGGGCTGGTTATTTTTTATGATTCGTCACCGACGTTTCACGCACGACTTACATCCCGAGACTCTTCGGGGGCCACCCAGTCTCTTGGAGGATTTATAGCATCTCTCACCGCGGGTCTCAAGGGCTTTCCCGGCGACAGGGCCGGAGGCCCGGCTACGGACGAGGTGGGTCATGGTGGAGGAAACTGCCGGAGATGGTGGTGGCGGCAGATGATTCATCAAGCGATTATTGTCGAATGAAGAGGCCAACAGGCGCTTGCCGTCTTTGCGGAACGTTCGGGGAGTTGTGCCTTTCACATATAATTCCAGACCTGTTTATTCGCAGCCTTGAAGAACACATTGCTACTGGCAAGTCCAATCAGACGCAACCGGCCTCGATCCTACTCAGCAAGCAGGAGGACATACCTGGTGGGCAACGCCAGCGAGGCTATTGGGAGAAGGTGACTGGGATGAAGGAGTATCTACTGTGCGAAGGGTGCGAGGGACACTTTGCCAACCACGAAAACTATTTTAGGAAGTTCTTCTACGGAAGCGGCAATCGTCTAAAGAAGCTCCCCGTGGGAGATCCGCTTCCTATTCCAATCGGTCACATCTCGCCGACCTTCAGACTGCTGGGTATGCGCAGGGTTCTTGTTGATTTCGAGAAAATGCGGCTGTTCGTTCTGTCGCTGCTGTGGCGTGCAAGTGTGGCCAAGGGCGACTTCTTTGAGAATTGCGATCTCGGTCAAACTCACAATGGCCGAATTGCCGAGATGCTTCTTGCATCAAATCCTGGCACCGATCAAGAATATCCGATCACCATTGTGAGTTTATGCTTTGAGGGCGGTGGCTTGGAGGATATTATTTGCCCTCCGCGGGTAGACCGAGAGGGCGACCATAGGAGTTTTAGCGTTGTCATTGGTGGGTTCATATTCATGGTTCGGATAATGAGTCAGGCTCACGGACTGCCGAATCACGACATCGGGCTACGCGAGACTGGGGAACTGATAATCCCGCTGGTGGATGCGCGGCCTTTACTCGAAGAGTGGGCGCGACAGTATAAAGCAGCGGGTCGCCTACCGTCTCTGTTATAAACCTCGGGCTCTCTTGTCGCTCTTGGAGTTGGGGTAAACTTCACCCTCCCATGCGGAATGGTGACGGTCCGCGCTTCACAGAAGCGCGGCTACAACACGGGCAGCGCCGCGTGGGGGCACGCGGCCCACAACGACCCGAACGGCGCGGTGTGGGTCAGATCGGACAGATCAAAGGGCATTCCGCTGTGGACAGCGGACGCTACAAGTACAGAGTTGACAGCGCTATCATGCGGGATCGCCGCGTTTCTGGGAGAGCATCTGCAGCGTTTTCTCGATGCGGGCCTGTCGGGTTTCGGGACGTTTCGCCTCGGCGATCCATTTCAGGTACTCGCGCTGGTGCGAGGGCGACAGAGCATCGAAGCAGCTCATCAGGCCGGATTTCTTCAATGCCGCGGCGACGTCCGCAGGGTAAGATTGTCTCGTCATAAGGCTAGAGGTTCGTTGCCCATAAGTTGCGATCCAGCGCTCTTAGAACAGTAACCCAATCGAAAGTCAAGGTGCGGCCTTTGGTCACCAGCGGTCGCACAGTGTCTTTCATTATCAAGCTACGGCTTTTGGATTTGACTTCTTATCCATGTACGATATGCTACGGTGTGTGAACACGCTCGTGACAGCGGAGCGTTGCGGCCTCGACGGCCAAGTTCAAGTCGGGCATAGGTTCCGAGTCGTGCGGCCGACCTCCGGGGGATTGAACCCGTATTATATACCCTGTTTCTGCGAAACGAAGCCAACGGTTTTTCGGGCAATGGCGCGCGTTATCAGCCGTATTGGTAAGCACTTATGGAATATCCCGCGCTCAAAAGTTGGTTGGCTTCGTTTGGCTTCGTTTGGCAGTTGGTGCGCAGGGTCATGGGCGGTTGGGACGCTTCGGGCGGGGTGGTCCGCAAAAAAGGTGAAAATGGCTCCGCTCAGTCCCCTTCGCTGCACCCTACGGGCCTCGAAAACACCGCGAGGCCTTCTCGCCACTCCCGGTGGCTCGAATTACGAAACGAACCCAGATTTTTCCACGCCAGCTTGAGTTTCTTGAGAAAACGAACCCAAAAACGAACCCAGTTTCGGATCGGAACGAACCCCATTCTGGATGAAACGAACCCAAGAACGAACCCAATTCTGGGGGTGGATTGCACGCCGAGGAGGTCCGAAGCGGTTCCGTCGGACTGGAATAGGGATCGATGGGTAGAACGTGACCCCCCTTGGGGTAACGGGGGAAGTATTGGCGATGAAGCGAGCCGAGGTCAAGGCAGCGCCAAGTGGCAACGGCCGGGTCGACGTGGGAGCCACAGCGGCGGATGATCTGGAGCGG
>DATKNW010000076.1:0-3518 GCA_035541135.1 Verrucomicrobiia bacterium | reverse complement strand
GAACTGAAGGCCGGGCGGTTCTTCGGCGAGTTCGGAAAACTGGAGTACATTCACGATCACGAGTTGCCGTTTGTCAATCGCCCGCTTGCTATCGATCAATACATCGGCGGCGAGTCGCGCTCGGACGGCTTGCAGCTCAACTGGCTGTTACCGGTCGAGCAGTACGTCAGTTGGACCGTGGGCGTCGGCGATTCGTTCGGCGGCGATTCCCCCCCGAGCGATCCGGGTGGATTCCGCAGCATTGATGAGTTAAACTTCTGGAGCCGGCTCTCGACGTACTTTGACCTGACACCGGATTGGCAGGTCGAGACGGGTGTATCGGGCTTGTTCAACCCCCGCACCAACGACCGCGGGGGTATCGATGCGCAAACGGGTCCCGGCGGATTGCCGATGACGGAACACGAACGTCGCCTCGGCGGTTTGGACTTCCAGTTGCGCTACATACCGCTACGCGACAATCAATTCCGCAGTCTCACTTGGGGAACGGAATTGCTGTACAGCGACAACCGGTATCTCGCAGATCCCGATGGCACACCCGGCAACGGTGACGAGTTCAGCCGCTCAGTCGGGTCGTTCGGGATGTATTCGTACCTGACGTGGAAGTTTCACCGGCAATGGTCGGCTGGTTTTCTGTTCGATTACGTACAGAACGCCGCCAATGAACACGATGTCACGTACGCCTACTCGCCCTACGTCACCTGGGCGCTCAGTCACTGGAATCAATTGCGCCTGCAATACACGCACACCGAGCCCAACGCGGCTTCCGGCCTGAAGATCGACGATGCTGTGTACATGCAATGGGCGTGGATTATCGGCGCCCACTCGCACGGCTGGCAACAACGCTAACTGAAGAAAGGAGAGAACAATCATGAAACTATTCCGTTTATTGTTGATGGCCAGTCTGATCGCGTCCGCGGCGCAGGCGAAAATCCGCGTCGTCACGACGCTCACGGACTTGGCTGACTTTACCCGCGAGGTCGGTGGTGATCTCGTGGAGGTTCGCAGTCTGGCGACCGGCATCGAGGATACCCATGGCGTGCCGATGAAGCCGAGCTTCGTTCCGGTGATGAATCGGGCGGATCTCATTGTGCTGGTGGGCTTCGACTGCGAGCACGCATTTCTGCCGGCGTTGTTGGAGGCCTGCAAGAATCCGAAGATTCAGAAGGGAAACATTGGCTACGTGGATTGCGCGAAAGGGATCACACCCGTGGACGTGCCCAAGTCGACGGACCATTCCGAAGGCGACGTGCATCCGTACGGCAACCCGCATTATACGCTGGACCCGGTTCTGGCGAAGACCGCGGTCGCGGAAATCTGCGATGCACTTGTGGCGTTTGCGCCGGAACACGAAGCCGAGTTCAAACGCAATCGCGATGCCTACCTCGCCACACTCGACGCCAAAATCGCCGAGTGGAAAGCGGAGGTCGCGCCGATCAAGGGCGCGGCGTTCGTTTCGTACCACGAACACTGGCCGTACTTCGCCGAACGTTTCGGCCTGAAGTATTTTGGCACGATCGAACTCAAACCCGGTATCGATCCCACAGCACGCCACATTGAGGAACTGGTCTCTTCGATGAAAGCCGAACACGTCCCGATTGTCGTCCGCGAGCCGCAGTTCCCGGAGAAAGTGCCGAGGCTGATTGCGGAGCAGACCGGGGCGACATTGGTGAAACTACCCATTATGCCGGGCGGTGTGGCGGGCACGGACACCTACATCGAGATGATGGATTACATCATCAAGACATTGGTCGCCGCAGCAAAGAAATAAGCACGCTGGACGCGGGCCTGCTCCGAAAGCTTTCGGGGCAGGCCCGGTCCGATAAACTCATGAGCGAATCCCTGATCACTCTGGATAACCTGAGCATCGGCTACAACAATCAACCGGTGCTCTCCGGCATTTCACTTTCCATTGCCCGTGCCAGTTTCACCGCTCTTCTGGGGGTGAACGGTTCGGGCAAATCCACGCTGCTGAAGACGTTGCTGGGACTCTTGCCGCTGATTGCAGGACGCGTCCGAATCGATGCCCCGGTGATTTTCGGGTACGTGCCTCAAACAATTCAATTTGATCCACTCTATCCATTAACGGGATTTGAAGTGGCGCTCATGGGGGTTTATGGGCGCGTCCGGCCCGGCCGTCGGGTTCCGCAGGCTGAACGGGACTTCACTCGCGAATGCCTGAAAGCAACAGGCGCGGGAGAATTTGCGCACCAACGATTCAATGAGCTTTCCGGTGGTCAGAAACAGCGCGTGCTCATCGCGCGGGCTTTGGCCACCAAGGCAAACGTGCTGGTATTGGATGAGCCCACCGCTGGCGTCGACGCGGCGGCGACGCATTCGCTGTTGGAGTTTATCACGGAGATCCATGAGGAACGAAAGTTGACGGTCCTGCTGGTCACACACGACCTGCCGCTTGTTCGAAAACACGCGCGACAGATTATCTGGCTGCACGACGGCAAGGTCTTGCACGGCACCGTGGCGGAGTTGCTCACGCCGGAACGGATGGCGGAGATTCTTGAAATGGAGATGAGCTAATATGGACGCGCTACACCAGATTCTCTCGCCCGATTTTCTGTTGCGCAATTCCGTCTACACCAGTGTGCTCATCGGACTTGCCTGTCCGCTGGTCGGTGTGTTCCTCGTCCTACGACGATTGGTATTCATGGGCGTGGCGCTGCCGCAAATCTCCTCGACGGGCGTGGCGGTTGCGTTATCCGTGCCCTTGTGGCTCGGCGCGGTGCAGCCGCAGCACACCGCGCAAAGCGAGCACGTGCTAGCGTTTCTGGGCTCACTCATCTTCTCGTTGGTTGCAATCCTCATCCTGGCGTTTCTGGAGCGACGCGGGCGCGGCATGGCGGAGGGGCGGCTGGGCACGGCCTACGTCGTCGCCGCCGCGTCGAGCATCTTGTTGCTATCGAAGAATCGCTACGCCGAGATTGGCTGGCTTGATTTGCTGAAGGGTGAAGTCATTACGATTTCCAACTTTGATCTCACACTCACAGCCGCCGCACTGGCAGTTGTGCTCTTGGTGCTCGGTCTGTTTCACAAAGAATTACTGTTTGTCTCGTTCGACCGCGACATGGCGACCACATTGCGGAAGCGCGTGCTATTCTGGGACGTGTTGCTGTACTTGCTTATCGGGTTGACGGTGTCGATGGCTGTGCTCAGCGTGGGGCCGCTGATCGCGTTTGGCTTCCTGCTGATTCCGCCGCTAACCGCGCACCTCTTCGCCCGCAACATGCGCCAGTTCACCACCTTCGCTTCGCTGTTGGGCGGGGCGACCGCATTTATCGGGTTCTGGCTGGCCTATCAATGGGATTTGCCCGTCGGCCCGACTGATGTGGTGTTGTTGGGATTCGTTTACGGGATGGTGTGGGTCGTTCAGTGCCTCATCCGACTTTCAAGAACCGAACGGAAGGCATATGCGTGATTCAACAAACCAAGCCGTGTTGGCACTACGTGGCTTGCGCAGGTCATATCGCAAACCGGCGTGTGATCGTGTTCGGGCGTCCAACATCGGC
>DATKNW010000075.1:0-97786 GCA_035541135.1 Verrucomicrobiia bacterium | reverse complement strand
CATGCGTATGTGTTGATGGACAATCATTATCATCTGCTGGTGGAAACCCCGCAGACCAATCTTTCGCAAGCGATGCACTGGTTGGGTGTCAGCTACACGGTGTGGTTTAACCGGCGGCATGGACGGGTCGGGCATTTGTTCCAAGGCCGATTCCAGGCGATGATCTTGGAGCCGGAGGTTGCCGCCGTGGAGGTCAGCCGGTATCTGCATTTGAATCCCGTGCGGGTGGGCCGATTCGGATTGAGCAAGACGGCGCAACGGCGGTCCGCGCTGGGGATGATGAACAAGCCTGATGAGGAGCTGGTGGCCGATCGCCTGGAGCAGTTGCGGCGCTATCCGTGGAGTTCGTATCGGGCGTATGTGGGGCCGTCGAAGCGGCCGGGATGGTTGGTGACGCGGAGCGTGCTGGGGATGGTGGGCGGGCGCGGGTTGGCGGAACAACAGCGGGCCTATCGGCGATTGGTGGAGGAAGCCGTGCGGGAAGGGTTGGTGGAGAGCCCGTGGGAACGATTGGAGGCGGGCGTCGTGCTGGGAGGACGACAGTTTGTGCAGCGCATGCGACACTATCTGCAAGGGGATGAACGCGAACAACCGCAGATCCGGCGTTTGAAGGCGCGTCCGAGTTGGGAACAGGTGGTGGCCGCGGTGGAACAGGTAAAAGGGGAACGCTGGGAACAGTTTCGAGATCGGTATGGGGACCGGGGGCGCGACATGGCCCTGTATCTGGGACGGCGGCGCTGCGGGATGAAGTTGCGAGAATTGGCGCAGAAGGTTGGCGGAATTGACTACGTCAGCGTGGCGGGTGCGACGCGGCGATTTGCCGAGCTTGTCCGCCACGACAAGAAACTGGCCGCCCTGGTCGAACGCACGCTGGATAAATTGAATAATGAATAGACGTGACCCCATGTCGTAATCATCAACCGCCCCTGACACACTACAATCAAAACGTGAGCGTGAACTCCAGCAGACGCTTCGTGGGAAGGACGAGAACATAGATCTGGCATTGGCCAATTGGCTTATTGCAATGGACATTCCGCAGTTTCGCGACATGACACGTGAGGCCTATTTCGCACAGTTGACCGCCATGACGAAGCATGTTCGCGAAGACATGGATAGAATGCAGCAAGATGGATGGCACGGAACGAATGCGAACGATCCCGACACGCGGTGTTGCAGATTCTGCAGCGCCATCATCAGGCTGCGATTCGCCTACCGCGAGGAGTTTCGCCAAGAAGACTTAACGCCTGTGCAGATGAAGGCGCTGTATGCCGACGCCAACAACATCTTTCTTGCTGGCCTGCTTCGTACTCGACTTGGCTCGTGCGTCTCCATGCCGTTGATTTACCTCGTCATCGGCCAACGGTTGGGTCTACCGGTCCATCTTGTGACTCTCGGCAAACATTACTTCATCCGCTGGGAAGAAACGGGTTATCGCATGAACATCGAAACGACCAGCGTCGAAAAGATTGCCATGACGCCAGACGACTCCGTTTACCTCGATGTGGAGGGGATGACACACGACCAGTCGACGGGAAACCAACTGCGGAATCTGACCAACCGCGAGGTGGTGGGCAACCTGTTTTTCACCCGCTCGGCGTATTGGGCCACGAAAGGCCCAGAGCACACAGCACAGCAGTGTGCCGACCTTTCTCGCGCACGGCAATTGGCGCCCGACGACCCAGCGATCAAAGCGACTCTGCAAGCTGTCTTCAATTCATACGGTATTCAACCCGACAACACCTCCATTGACATCAGCCCGAAATTACCGGCAGGAGTTCACCATGAGTAGACGAACGGTCTTTGTCGCCTTATTGACGATGATGCTCTTCCTCGTGCCGGGCGTATCACTTGCGCGATGGATGAACGCCAACACCGGCCGGTTTCAAACGATGGACTCGTATGAGGGCGGCCAGGAAGAGCCGCTGAGCTTGCACAGGTATCTGTACGGTCAAGATGATCCCGTCAACAGAATGGACCTGTCCGGGAACGACGCGGTTGAGGCAGTGGCCGTCACAGATATCGGCGCTTCACTGGGTTCTTTCTCCGGGTTCTCGGTATCGGCTCCGAAGGCGCTTTCGAGTGGCAGCACCTGTGGCCCGGATATCACCAAGGCCCTCATGCTTACAATGGAGGATGTTGCGCAAGCCTACAAGGATGCGTCGATTTACAAGAAGGCATATATGCGCTTCCTCACCCCGGTCTTTATGGGGGGTGGATGGGACATTGCCAAGGTGTCCGATGTGGGATTTGACAATCCAGTTGACTTTGGTAATGGCTCCAGTTTGGGAACCGGACTTGGTAAACTCACCGTGCAGTTTGGAAACCCGCCGAAGGTCTATTACGCCAGTGCCGTCAACTACGTCCTATGGGGCGAGATGTTCTCCCTCCTAGAAGCGACCTATGGCAACGTGCTATACAGTGAACCCGATGCTGAATTGTGGGCCAGAGCGTATAAAGCTGTCAAATGGGGAGATTCCTTCAACTCTATGGCGAAGGAAACGAGTGCCTTTGTGAAATACGGCTATGCTAGTACCGCGGACCCGTCAAGCACTGCTTTACCGCTGGCGCCAAATCCGGAGAATATTGGTGCCTCATCCAGATTCAAATGGCAATGGAAACGGCTTCATGACACTTATCAGTAAACTGCGTGTGATTATATATATCTGCGGAGTCGTGATTCTTCTCGCCTGTTCCCTGCGCTTGATTGGGTGGTATCTTGGTAGCAAGGAATTGGAAGATATCAAACCGTGGGTCACCTACGGAAGGTTGATGTATATTGCTCCAAGGTGCGATTTGTACAAGGCACAAAATGGCGTATGGCCAGACTCTCTTGCGCAATTACTTGTGGCTCATCCTGAATTGAAGGACTGGATCGAAGATGGATGGGGACATGATGTTGTGCTGGTTCCGTATAATCAAACGCTCGGGTACGGCCTGATCATCAGTTACGGACGGGACGGAAAGCCCGGGGGCACGGGCGCTGATCGTGACATAGAGGTTCGATTTCCAACGGAGGCCAACGCCGCTTGGAACAAGGAACAAGGACTGGGCCTTAAGGGACCGCATGGGCGGCCTTAGAGCGTGTTTGAAAACACTGTTTTCTGGGGTTAAGTGTGCCAACCAATAGTAGGCGAGGTGCCGGCTAGAGCAGAGAATAAACCCCGAACGCAGCTTCTCGCTGACCGACGGGCCAGCTTGCCATCCGAACGCTCCAACGCATGGGCCGCCCACATTCAGTGTTTCGCGCACAACAAAAGAGCCAGCGCTGGAATAGCCGCTGGCTCTGAGTGACTACGGAACTGTCACTAAGGTTTCCTCAAGCTTCCGCTTGTCGCCAAGACAGACCGGCAAGTAATCGCACCACGCGCACCACATCCCGGGCCGCTTGTAGAACCGCTCCGCCGTGATTTCGCGAGCGACGTACCCAACTTTGGCGAGGTATTCGCCAGGCTGATCGCCGGTGCGACGCGTCGGGTATCAACAAGCCGCGCCTTGGTCACCAACTCGTCCGCACGTCGCGATTTTCATCGGCGTCGATGTAATCGAAGAACGCCTGAATATCGTCGCGGTTCTCCAGTCCGGATTCCTTCTTGCGTTCGACGAGCCGTTTGCTGGCGTCGTCGCGCCAACCCCGTTTGCGCAAATAGTCGTTCCAAATGCTGATCTCTTCGTCGGCCGGTCTGCGCCCGTTCTCGAAGCACCACTCGAGCACGTCCTGGTCTTCGCCACCGAGCTTCACGCGCGCCACGACGTCCTCATATTTCACATTCAGGAATCGGCAGCAGGAGCCGTCGAAACCCTTGCCGAGGTTGTCGATATACTCCGCCGGCAACTGACCCTTGGCGTGCAGCCGGATCTTGTCCAGCATCCGACCGAAGTACACCAGCTTGCCCACCTTGTCGTAGGGACTGCGTAGACCGGGAACTTTCATGGCGAGAGTGTACCGCGCACCGCCGCATCACGCAACTGCACCGACTCAGAATTTGAAATTCCACGCATCCGTGCCGTATTTGTCGCGGACGAGCCGCGCGATTCGTTCCTCAGGAGCCTCCGCAGAAACTTCGTCCGCGCCCCACGCGCGTTTCATCGCCGCTTTGACCGCGTCCGCCGCCACCGAAAGATTCGTCATAAACTCGCCGTGCGATCGATTTCGCCGGTACGACGGTTGTTTGGACGGCATCCGTAGCGTCTGCTCGACGAGCGCGAAATCGAGGCCGACCAGAAACGTTCCGTGAAACAGCAGGAACTTGCGCCGCCGCCGCTGCGAGTTGCCGGAAAACTTCAGCCCGCGCAACGTCAGGTCCGTGTGCCCCTGAATCAGCACGCCGCCGCCGAGCAGCGCCTCCAGCGCGTTGCGGTTGCGGTTCATGATGAACGCGTTGGCTTCCACGATGTTCCCCGCGGCCGCACCCGCCCGAATCCGGAGAATCAGCGCATAATCCAGGCAGCCCGGCCCTTGCAACACCGTTCCGCCGCCGCTGCACCGCCGCAGCACCGGCACGCCCAGCGCCCGACACGAATCGAGATTTACTTCCGCCCGCGCTTTATTAGAGTACCCGAGCACCACGAAAGGCTGGCGCGGCTCCCAAAACCGCAGCCGTTCGCCGCCGCGGCCCTCTTCGCACTCGTCGAGCAGCGCCTCGTCGCAGGCGAGATTCTCTTGCGCTGTGTCGAGCGTTCGGTCTAAGTATTTCATGGCGCTTGGATTGTGCGCCGAAATGGATTATTATCCACTGGTCGCTCTGGTGACATTGTGAGAATGGAACCGAAAGAACAACAACAAACTGGGGCTGCGTCGGGTCGGCGGGATCAACCGCGCGAGTCCGCGCACAACCGCAACGGCAACGAAGATGAACGCTGGCTCGATTCGCTCGAGTTCATCCTCGAATACGTCCTCAAAAACCAGGGAACGGCGCAAGCGCCGCTGGTGGTGAGCAAGCTGTCGAAGCACCTCCGCGAGGCGGGCATCGAATTGCCGTTCACGGTCAGCACGCCCTACGTCAACACGATCGCTCCCGAAGACGAGCCGCCGTACCCGGGCAATCGCGAGATCGAGCGGCGCATCAAAAGCCTCGCCCGCTGGAACGCGATGGCGATGGTCGTCAACGCCAATCGCGAGCACGCCGGTCTTGGCGGCCACATCTCCACCTACGCCTCCTCCGCCACGCTCTACGAAGTCGGCTTCAACCACTTCTTCCACGGCGGCGACGGCGGGCGTCCGGCGGACCTGGTCTATTTCCAGGGACACGCTTCCCCGGGCAATTACGCGCGCGCGTTTCTCGAAGGCCGCCTCGACGAACAACACCTCCAGCATTTCCGCCAGGAACTCGCCGCCGGCGGCGGCCTGTCCTCGTATCCGCACCCGTACCTGATGCCGGAGTTCTGGCAGTTCCCGACCGTCTCGATGGGGCTTGGTCCGATCATGTCGATTTATCAGGCGCGGTTCAGCCGCTACCTGCGGGCCCGCGGCCTCGTCCAGGGCGAAGAACCGAAGATTTGGTGTTTTGTGGGCGACGGCGAGAGCGACGAACCGGAAACGCTCGGCGCGCTCACGCTGGCCTCCCGCGAGCGACTTGACAACCTCGTCTGGGTGGTCAACTGCAACCTGCAGCGGCTCGACGGCCCCGTCCGCGGCAACGGCAAGATCATCCAGGAACTCGAAGCGGCGTTTCGCGGCGCCGGCTGGAACGTGATCAAGGTGATCTGGGGCTCGAATTGGGATCCGTTGCTCCAAGCCGACAAGACCGGCCTGCTCGTCAAACGCATGGAGGAAGCCGTCGACGGCGACTACCAGAAGTATTCCGTCGAGCCCGGCAGCTATACCCGCAAACATTTTTTCGGCAAGTATCCCGAGCTGCTCGAACTGGTCAATCATCTGACCGATAGCCAGATTCAGAAACTCGTTCGCGGCGGTCACGACCCGCAAAAAGTCTACGCGGCCTTCAAGGCGGCGGTCGAACACAAGGGCGCACCCACGGTCATTCTCGCGAAGACGGTCAAGGGCTACGGCCTTGGCGAGGCCGGCGAGGGCCGCAACGTCAGTCATCAGCAGAAGAAGATGAACGAGAAGGAGCTCCGCGAGTTCCGCGAGCGATTCGGCGTGCCGATCAGCGACGAGGAAGTCGTCCAGACGCCGTTCTATCGTCCGCCGCCCGACAGCGCCGAGACGAGGTATCTGCTGGAGCGGCGCAAGGCGCTGGGCGGGTTCCTGCCGGCGCGGAATGTCCGCGCGGCCAAAATCGAGGTCCCCGTGCGCGCCGAGTTTGGCGAGTTGTTCAAAGGGTCGGGCTCGACCGAAGCGTCGACGACCATGGCGTTCGTGCGATTGCTCTCCGTGCTGCTGCGTAATGGCAAGGTCGGTAAACGCGTCGTCCCGATCATCCCCGACGAGGCCCGCACCTTCGGCATGGACGGACTCTTTCGCGAGATCGGCATCTACGCCCCCAAGGGCCAGCTTTACGAGCCGGTCGACCGCGAAGCGCTGCTGTATTACCACGAAACCAAGGACGGCCAGATTCTGGAGGAGGGGATCACCGAGGCCGGAGCCATGTCGTCGTTCATCGCCGCCGGTACCGCCTACGCGAATCATGCGGTCAGCATGATTCCCTTCTACATTTATTACTCGATGTTCGGGTTCCAGCGGATCGGCGATCTGATGTGGCTGGCCGGCGACATCAAGGCCAAAGGCTTCATCCTCGGCGCGACTGCCGGCCGCACGACCCTCAATGGCGAGGGCCTGCAGCATCAGGACGGCCACAGCCAGTTGGCGGCCACGACCATCCCCACGCTGATGTCCTACGACCCGGCGTTTGCCTACGAGATCGCCGTGATCGTCCAGGACGGCATGCGGCGGATGTACCAGGATGGCGAAGACATCTTCTATTACCTGTCGCTCTACAACGAGAATTACGCCATGCCCCCGATGCCCGACGGCGTCGAGGATGGCATCCTCAAGGGACTCTACAAATTCCGCAAGGGCGCCGACGGCAAAAAACACAAAGCTCACATCTTCGGCAGCGGGCCGATCATCCGCTCCGCGTTGCGCGCCCAGGAAATCCTCGCCGACCGCTACGACGTGTCCGCCGACGTGTGGAGCGCCACGAGCTACAAGTTGCTCAAGACCGACCAGCAGAATTGCTGCCGCTGGAACATGCTTCATCCCACCGAGCCGCCGCGCAAATCCTATCTCCAGACCCTGCTCGAAGCCGAGAAGGGCGTGTTCGTCGCCGTGTCCGACAACGTGAAGCTTGTCCCCGACCAGATCGCGCCATGGATTCCAGGGGGACTGGCCACGCTTGGCACCGACGGATTCGGCCGCAGCGACACCCGCGAAAACCTCCGCCGCTTTTTCGAGATCGACGCCGAATCCACCGTGATCGCCACGCTCTATTCGCTGGCGGGGAAGGGCACGGTCGAGATGAGTCTCGTCGCCCAAGCGATCAAGGACCTGAAAGTCGACCCCGAAAAAGTCCATCCGTTCATCGCGTAGCCCGTCAACCGCCGTTGGCGCGGTCGTCATACGGGAGTTGTGGCGCGTTTCGTTCTTGCCCAAACACGAAAAACCGGCTAGCGTGAGCGCATAACGGGTTGGTTGTCGCACCGCGCGGGTTGCAGTGCCAACAGTAGCGCGGTGCTTGAAAACGTTTGGCGTTCATGGCAGAGACCATACTGGTCATTGATGATGACCCGGCGATGCTCGCCTTTCTCGCGCAGCGCCTGGCTGTCGAGGGCTATTCTGTATCCACGACCACGTCCGGCCCGGATGGTATCCACCAGGCCAACTCTCTCCGCCCCGATTTACTCCTGCTCGACCTGCGCATGCCGTACCCCGACGGCGCGGCCGTCTGCAAAACGTTGCGAGCCAATCCAGCGACGCAGCACATTCCCATCATCATCGTCACGGGTGTCCTCACGCCGGCCCACCTGGAGCAGGCCCTGGCCTCCGGGGCGGACGATTTCGTGTACAAGCCCGTTGACCTGCCCGACCTGCTGATTCGAATCCGAGCGATGCTGAACACCCGCAGCATTGGCGATCCCGCGGAACGCCGCGTGCGCTATACCGAACTGGCCCGCCAGATGAGCGCGGAATCGGCCCGCACACGTCCGGCAACCGACAAGGAATGACAAGCCAGTCCGTGCCCGGCTGATTTGCGGCGCCTCGTCGTCGTCGCAAAACGCTCTTGCGCGTGGGGTCAATCCGGCATATCAGAATTGGTGAACTCTGGGCGTGTGGAAGGGTCACGAAACTCATGGATATCAAATTACCGCGTTTGGGCGAAGGGGCCGAGTCCGGAACGGTCGTCAGCGTGTTCGTCAAGCCCGGCGACCAGATCACGGAAGGCCAGACCATTGTCGAGCTGGAAAACGAAAAGGCCGTCGCGCCGATTCCCTCGAGCGCCTCGGGCAAGGTCTCGAAGCTCTACGTCAAGGAAGGTGACAAGCTTTCTGTTGGTCAACCGATTCTCGCTCTGGAAACGGACGGCGCGGCTGCAGCCGCGGCGCCGGCAGCACCCCGAGCACCGCGCGCTCAGGCGCGTGCGACGCCCGCACCGGCTCCCCAACCGACCCGCCGGCCCGTGGAAGCGCCCAGCGTCGACGTGGTCGGTGATCTTCCGCAAAATGAATCCGCTGCGGCCTCGCCGACGGTGCGCCGACTGGCCAACGAACTGGGCATCGATTTGACGCGGGTGCGCGGCAGTGGACGCGGCGGACGCGTGGCCGTGGAAGATCTGCGCGCCTACATCCAGCAGTTGCAGCGGCTGGCGCTGGCGCCGAGGGGCGCCGCGGAAATTCCCGAGGCGGCGCCGAAGCCGCCGGTGGAGAAGATTGATTTCGAGAAATGGGGACCGGTGTCGCGTCGGCCGGTGACTTCGTTGCGCAAGATCATTGCGCAGCGCATGCGCGAGTCATGGTCGAGCGTTCCGCGGGTGACGCAATTCGACGAAGCGGACATCACGGCCATCGTCGCGTTGCGCAAGAAATACGTCGCCAAGTACGAGAAGAAAGGCGCGAGTCTCACGCTCACGCCGTTTCTCATCAAGGCGCTGGTCGCGGCGCTGAAGAAACATCCGATCTTCAACAGCAGCCTCGATGAAGCGACCGACGAGATCGTGTTCAAGGATTACTATCACATGGGCATCGCCGTCGATACGGAGCAGGGCCTGATCGTTCCTGTGATTCGCGACGTGGACAAGAAAGACCTGTTGCGGTTGTCGAAGGATCTGGCCGAGCTGGCCGAGAAAACCCGCCAGCGCAAGGTCGCGACCGAGGAGTTGAAGGGCGGCACATTTACGATTTCCAACCAGGGCGGAATCGGCGGCGGGTTCTTCACGCCGATTGTGAACAAGCCCGAGGTTGCGATCCTCGGCGTCGGACGCGGCGCGCTGAAGGCGGTCGTCCGCGGCGAAAAAATCGAGAAACGCATGATGCTGCCGCTGGGGCTTTCCTACGATCATCGGGTGATCGACGGCGGCGCGGCAGCGCGGTTCATCGTCGAGGTGGTCCAGGCGCTGGAACAATTCAAGGAATCCGAAGTGAAGATCTGACAGAAGAATGGAGTGTTGGAGCAGTATTTGCTATGGAGCCAATCAAGACCGAAGTTGTTGTGCTGGGCGCTGGTCCCGGCGGGTACGCGGCGGCATTTTATGCGGCGGACAAGGGCAAGAAAGTCACGCTCGTCGAGCAGGAGGACCGGCTCGGCGGGGTCTGTCTGATCCGCGGTTGCATCCCGTCGAAGGCGCTGCTGCACGCGGCCAAACTCGTCACCGAAACGCGTGACGCCGAGCACATGGGCCTGCGCTTCGAGCCGCCGCGGATTGACCTGGAGAAACTGCGCGCCTGGAAGAATTCCGTGATCGACAAGCTTGCTGGCGGCGTCGCCACGCTGGCGAAACAACGCGGCGTCGAGGTGATGCACGGTCGGGGTTATTTTGAGGATTCGACGACCCTGCGGGTGGAGACAGCGGAAGGTCAGAAGTTTGTCACGTACGACACGGCGATCATTGCGGTCGGCTCGAAGTCGGCCATGCCGAAAGCGTTCGACCTTGGCAATCCGCGCATCATGACCTCGCGCGAGGCGTTGGACGTGCCGGACATCCCGGGCGCGCTGCTGATCGTCGGCGGCGGCTACATCGGGATGGAACTCGGCACGGTCTACGCCACGCTGGGCAGCAAGGTCGTCGTCGTCGAGGCGCTCGGCGCGATTCTCACCGGCGCGGACGCCGATCTGGTCCGGCCGGTACAACGCTACGCGGAGAAGGCGTTCCAGGAGGTACGCGTCAAGACCAAGGTGCTCTCGATGGCGACGGCGGGCAAGCAAATCAAGGTCGTGATGGAGTTCGACGGCAAGAAGGTCGAGGAATTGTACGACCGCGTGCTGGTGTCGGTCGGGCGCGCGCCGAATCACGCGGATCTCGGCTTGGAGAATACGAAGATCACCAAAGACGACCGCGGGTTCATCAAGGTCAACGAGAGACAGCAGACCAACGACCCCGCCTTGTACGCGATTGGCGATATCGCGGGCGGCGTGCTGCTGGCGCACAAGGCGGCCCGCGAGGCCCGCATCGCGGTCGACGCGATTCTTGGCGAGTTCGAGACGCTGGACAAGTACATCGTACCGGCGGTCGTCTTCACCGATCCCGAGATCGCCTGGTGCGGATTGACCGAGACCGAGGCGAAGGAACGAGGAATCACCGTGAAAATCGCCCGGTTCCCCTGGGGCGCGTCGGGCCGCGCGCTGACGCTGGATCGTCCGGAGGGATTGACGAAACTGATTGTCGATCCCGAAACGGAACGCGTGCTCGGCGCGGGCATCACGGGGCAGGGCGCCGGCGAACTCATCAGCGAAGCGGTGCTGGCCATCGAGATGGGTGCG
Organism: Verrucomicrobiia bacterium; assembly: GCA_035541135.1. GTDB lineage: Bacteria > Verrucomicrobiota > Verrucomicrobiia > Palsa-1439 > Palsa-1439 > Palsa-1439. The sequence goes on along the minus strand of DATKNW010000075.1, from coordinate 86,913 downwards.
ACCGCGTACGATCTGGCCTCGTCGATCCATCCTCATCCGACCCTGTCGGAGACGGTCATGGAATGCGCCGAGGTCTTTTACGGCCACGCCACCCACACCTATACGCGCCGTGACTCTTCCCGCCGAGAAGCCTGAGGCGGCCTGCCGCATCTTCTCGGGAGACGACCGCCGCTGAAGGCCCGTTAACCGCGTCGCGCGACTTTCTTAACGGGCTGTCAGGGTTGCCGCGCCCGACCAGCAGCGGATGTCGCTGACACCGGGTCATGGAGACGGGAGAGATATGGCTCCAACACCTGTCCGGCGTGACTGCGGACGTTCAAGAGTGGCTCCGCCCCCATTCGGCCCGCCAACGCCAGCGCAGCCTGCTGGATTTCCTGCGAGTCAAGCGGTCCGGCTGTTAGCAGATAGCCCGACCGGCCGGTTCGCATCAGGGCCAACAGTTTATCCGGGTTATCAACCGCGTCGAAGGACGCAGCACTGTCCCGTGTCAGCGGAACGAGGATACGTTGGGTGCCCTTGATGACATACAGGTCGGTTCGATAAGGATCCCAACCCGCGACGACCACCACCGCATTCGACTCAATCGTGTGTGAGACGCCCTGCAATAAAGTGTAAAGCTGGTTGTTGTCACCGCTGGGGGGGCCGTAATCGGTCCGCGCAAATGCGCCCAAACCGACAATCAGCCCGGAGGTGAGCACCAGCACGAATGCCGACAACCAGGCTGGAACAGTCGGCTTTCCTTCGGAGATTGATCGTAGCAGCACGGCCGGGCCGATCGCGTTCAAAACGCAGAACAGCCCCGACAACCGCAGCAAGAAGCGTTCTTCCTGCCAGCAATAGCAGGTGTAGAATGGCAGCATCACGAGCCAGAGCCCCACGAAGAAGAGGGCCATCGTGCGCGCGGCCGGGACCGAACGCCACTTGCGGATGCACCACGCCAACCCCGCCAGTCCCAACAACGTTCGCACAACGATCAACGACAGGTAAAATCCGCGCGGATGAGTGTCCCAGAACCTGCTCCGGCTGAAGATCGAGGAGGTATCCGCCTGATTTAGGAAGGTCTCCGGTACGTACGTGAGGATTACCACGATCCATAGCCACAACGTGATCGATGGGATCTCGCTCATGATCTTTTGCGAATACTGATAGACCCCGCGGTGGGTCAGAAAAAGAGACCAGCAAGCAAACCGCAGGTCGGGCTGACCAGTTTCCTCGCGATGAGATAGATGCCCACCACTGCGCCCAGCAGGCACAACGCGATGCAATAGATGCCGTTCCCGGGAAAATGTCCAAGCACCGCATAAAACGGCGCCAACAACAGCGCCAAGCCGATCGGATGCGCGGGAGGTGAAGGATGCATATAGCGCACCATCAGCAATCGGCCGTTTTCCAGAAGATTGATCGCCGGTACGACGAATTCCACGGCGTCCTGCTGAAGATTCGCGGCGAACTTCGGAGAGTGGGGGACAAAGACCCAGGCCGTCACCAACAAGATGGTCAGAAGCAAGTAGTCAATACAGCGACGGGCGCCGGAACCCAAAGCTTCCGTTGAGACCCTCTTGCTCCGTTGTGATGAAAGAGCCATTGTTTGGTTGGCCCTCGCAGTCCACGGCGGGCCGCAAGTGTCTTCCGCATTCCCCATGGTGATTGCTACCACCCTTCCGGCATGACGCCAAGAAAAAGATGGAGCACTCGGGAACGGAAATCGCAAACGCAAGCCTCTCGGGAAACGGATTGATTCGGGTGTTGGCGCTGGCCATTGCGGAAAAAGGTTTCACGGCAATCATCACAGCCTGTACCAAGCCGACTTGACCAGACGGATGCCGCCGCCGTATTATGAACAGCGCGTTGTTGCGTCGTCTTGGAATCGCCGACCAGCGAGCCAATTCGCGCAGGACTCGTGGAGAGGTGGCAGAGTGGTCGAATGCGGCGGTTTGCTAAACCGTTGTACGGGACTAAAGCCTGTACCGAGGGTTCGAATCCCTCCCTCTCCGCCAGTCTTCGCTGGGAGCTTTCGTGACAGCGAAGACTGCCGCGCCGTAGCGATAGCGTAGGCGGGCATTGTCAGCGCGTGATCGGCAGCCAGCTTCGACTCGGCACGCCAGTCTTCATCCCAAACTCATTCGAGACTACGACGCGGCGCGTTTCCCCCAAACGAGCACACCCCAACTGGCACAGCCAGATGGGGTGTGATGAACGACGATGGTTGGCGGGATTACTTCTTCTGTGCCGCCTTGATTTTGGCCCATCGCGCGCGCTGCGCCGCGGCGATTCTCGCCCGGGCCGCTGCCGAAAATCGCGGCTTGCGCCGTACCGTCAATTTCACGAATCCGGACGTGCCGTCGATCGATGAAAGCGCACGGATGGCGAGATTAAGTCTTTCGAGTTCTTGTTCGGCCCGTCTTCGTTGGGCGTGCAGCTGCTGAACGACTTGGTTCATGCTGGACATAACTCCTCCTGCTTTTGTTTTGATTGTCTATACTGCGATACCTTACCGACAACTCAGACTAACAGGGTCATCGACCGCGTTCAACCTTTTTTATTGACAGGTATTTCACTGGTAACGATCACCCCCAATGGTAGTATGTCGCGGGCCGACGAGGGCCGAGGGAGTTATGGGCGAGACGAATGGACGTACGTCTTGCCCTACAGCGGTCGCGATGAGATCTGGCGCAAGCGAGGGGTGGACCATGAACGCACTCGGTAGTGTCACTGGAGCAGCTACGATGGCGCTTATGGCCAACGGCCGTGAAACTCCACCTCGGCATCCACCACCCCCACACCGGTCGTGGGTTATCCCAGCCGGCCGTTCAGCACGGCGGACGTCAAGACGCCGGCAAGATCCGGTATCAGCGACGAAGACACCATCAGCCGGATACGGAATTCGCGCACCGTCTATCATCTGAGCGCCGCGGACATTCTCGACCTGAAAGATGCCGGCGTGAGCGACAAGGTAATCGACTTCATGATCAACACCCGGTCGGTATACCGGCTCCCGCCCCGGCCCCCCGCCGCCGTACTGACAATCTGGCGGGATTCCTGCTGCGGTAGACAGGGACGTTGAACTGAGCCCTCTTCACGGGTAGATTTGGGTATGCGATTCGCATCGGCACTGACGACAAAAACGGACTGGATGGAATCAGTTGAGGATTTGGGGCAGCAAGTGTCCGCTCAACTGGGAACCACCAGGGCCGAACTCGCTGTCTTGTTCGCCCATCCCAAGTATGTGCCTCACATCGAGGAGATTATCGATGCGGCGAGAAAGGCAGTAGGGGCGCAACATCTGCTGGGCTGCACCGGCGCGGGGATCATCGGGACCGAGCGCGAGGTCGAAGAAATCCCGGCCCTGTCCCTCCTGGTAGGGGAACTACCCGGCGCCGCGATCTACCCGTTTCATATCTCTGAGAAGGATTTGGAGGAATCGACCGGACCGGCGTTCTGGCATTACCAACTCGAATTGGAGCCAGGTCGCCAACCCCAGTTTGTGCTGCTCATCGACCCGTTTACAACACGCGCGATGCCGCTCGTTGATGCGTTGACGGAAGCCTATCCGCAGTCCCCCATGATCGGCGGTCTGGCCAGCGGCGCGCAGCAGGCCGGGGAGAATCGGCTGTTTATCGATGGCAAGGTTTACGACGAAGGCGCCATTGGCATCGGGTTGACCGGCCGGGTCGCGTTGCGGTCGGTGGTCTCGCAGGGGTGCCGGCCGATCGGTGAACCGTTGACCGTTACGCGCGCCGAGAAGAACATCGTGTTTGAACTGGGGGGACGCCCGCCGATGAAGATCCTGCAGGAGATGCTGCCCCAGTTGCCGACGCGTGACCGCGATCTTGCGCGCACGGCCCTGTTCCTCGGGCGCGTCGTCAATGAGTACCAGGATGAATTCACGCGCGGAGATTTCTTGATTCGCAACCTGATCGGCAGCGATCCGCAGTCGGGCGCGCTGGCCGTGGGCGATTTGATGCGCACGGGCCAAACGGTGCAGTTTCAGGTGCGTGACGCCCAGACCGCGGATGAGGATCTTCGGAAGTTGCTGGCCAAAGAGCGGAACAGTCTGGCCAAAGCCCAGCCGCAGGGCGCGTTGTTGTTCAGTTGCCTCGGGCGCGGCGAGCGCATGTACGGCACGGCCGACCACGACATCCGCGTCGTGCAGGAAAACGTCGGGCCGGTGCCCACGGCCGGCTTCTTCTGTAACGGCGAGATCGGGCCCGTTGGCCGCCGCGCGTTCATCCACGGTTTCACCAGCGTGATCGGGTTGTTCACCGAACCCACCAAATAGCTCTCGCCCGGAATAGGGTTCCGACCTCCACGAGCCACTGGCTCCCGGCCCGGCTGCACCGACTGACCCGCCGCTGCGAGACCCTCGCGAAGGGGTTTTTTTTGTTCGGTTTTGGCGTCCGGCGGGTTCTTAATAGTGATTGAAGATGACGGACAGCCAGCAACTGCTTGTGGACTATGTCCGGAATGGCTCGCAAGAGGCCTTTCGCGAACTGGTGACGCGCTACCTCGGGCTGGTCTATTCCACGGCGATTCGGTTGGTTGGAGGTGACTCCCATCTGGCGGAGGATGTTGCCCAGACTGTCTTCGTGGATCTGGCGCGCAAGGCGCGCACGCTTCCCCACAACGTGATGCTCGGCGGCTGGCTGCATCGCGACGCGTGTTTTGTCGCTTCCAAGACCGTGCGGAGCGAGCGCCGTCGTCGAACCCGTGAAAGGCAGGCGGTCGAAATGAGCGTGTTCTCCGACCATTCCGAATCGGCTCTGGCACCGGTTGCATCCATCCTCGACGAGGCGATCAACCGCCTGGGCGCGAAGGATCGCGATGCGATTCTGCTGCGCTTCTTCGAGCAGCGCGATTTCCGCTCCGTGGGCGAAGCGATGGGGAGCACGGAAGATGCCGCGCGGATGCGGGTGAACCGAGCGCTGGAGAAACTGCACGTTCTGCTGAAACGTTGTGGCGTGACCTTGTCCGCGGCGGCGCTGGGAACCGTGCTCACCACTGAAGCCGTCTCGGCAGCGCCCGCGGGGCTGGCCGCGACGATTTCCGGCGCGGCTCTGGCGGGGGCGGCAGCGGGAACCGGAACAACATTCACCTTTCTGAAAGCGATGACCATGACAAAACTAAAAGCAGGCATTATCAGCGTGATTGTCATTGCAGGCGTGGCGACGCCCTTGGTGATTCAACATCAGGCTGAGGTGCGGCTACGCGAGGAAAACGAGTCGTTGCGCCGGCAAATCGCCCAGTTGTCGGCGGTGAGCAAAGAGAACCGCCGGCTGTCCAAGCTGCTGGCGAAAGGGTTGCCTGTGCCACATTTGCCCGCGCCCCCGATGACGGTCACCACGGTGCCGGCGTCGTCGCCAACGGACGACCAGGCCTCCACCAATTTGTATGGCCGATTGTCGAATGCGAAGCGGGAGTTGATTCCGGAGAAGGTCGAGTCCTACCTCAAAGCGAACCGGCGAAGCGCCGGAAGCCTGATCGCTGCGTACCACCTCACGGGCAATCCGTCCCTGCTGGAGGAGGCCATGCGGAATTATCCGACCGATCCGCAAGTGGACTTCGAGGCCGTGTTCAAGAAGGACGCTTCACCTGAGGAACGACGCCAGTGGCTGGACGCCTTCAAACAGGCCGCCCCGGATAACGCGCTGGCAGATTATCTCTCCGCGCTCGATTACTTCAAAGTGGGACAGACGGATCAAGCCGTGCAGGAGCTCATCGCCGCTGCCGACAAACCGCAGTTTCAAGAGTATCGATTGGACAGCATCCAGAACAACGGCGAATTCTTCCTCTCCCAAGGGTACTCGCCGGCCGAAGCCGAAGCCCTGGGTTTATACCAAATGTCGTTGCAGCAACTGACCGAGCTGAAGCGCTTGGGCCTGGATATCGTTGACCTGGCCAATTCCTACCGGCAGGTGGGCGACACGGAATCCGCGCAAGCCGCCCTCCAGATGGCCGTGAACCTGGGCCGACGCTATACCGACGGATCGTCACCGGCCGGCGAGCCGGTCATCAATCAGTTTGTCGGCATGTACATCGGACGCCAAGCCTTCAACGCGATGAATCCCGGCGATCCTTATGGTGGCAACGGCCAGACCGTTCAGGATCAGATCAACCGACTCGATCAACAAAAAGCGGCGCTGAAGGAACTGGTGAACCAGACCGAGCCCTTTCTGCAAACGATGCCCGATCAGGACTGGCTCACATACACGGAGCGTGTGAAAGTCTTCGGCGATGAGGCGGCGCGACAGTGGTTGGTCGGCAAATACGGGCAGAAATAATCGAACATACCCGGTCCGGGCTGTTCCAAGGGCGCACCTCGCTCCCACGCAATCGATCGGGCCGACGGTTGTGAACAGCAATCAGGCGGTCGGTCTCAGCGAATCTTCCACGGTCTTGACCAGCTTCTTGCGGTCCAGCGGCGTTTGAAAGTAATCGATGGCGCCCTCGCTCAACGCCCGCGCGTAGCCGTTCCAGTCCCCGTCGCGGGTCACAACGAGGATCGGCAGATCCTTGCGGCGCGACCGGACTTCGCGCACCAGTTCCATTCCCCTGCGGCCGTGCATGACTTCCTGGATGATGACGAAGTTGTACTGCTTCGCCCATTCCTCGACCGTGCTCAGGGCGTGCTGCGGATCGCTGATGGTCGTGACGGAATACCCCTTGGCACTCAAGGTGTCGCAAACGGTCTGCTGGTCCTCCGGGCTGTCCTCGATCAGGAGAACACTGCACTGCTTCACGATACGCCTCCTCTTCGGTTTGGTACTCGCCTACCGGCAGCATACGACGCGCGCGGGCGATGTCAATAACAGATGGAAGATCTCGCAGCGAGATTTCAGGTGCGGGACGGCGCGCGCGACTGGCCGTCGCGGTCGGTAAACAGCAACTGGACGACCTCGGACTGGTAGGGATGAAACGGATTGTTCATCACGAGCGGGTCCTTGCCCTCCACGGTGATCGAGTCCCAGTTGATGATGTAACTGCCCGCCTGATCCCGCAAGTGGCGGATGGCAATGCCCCGGGCCTGGGCGCGAGTGTTCGATGGGGGATTCTGGACGCAGAACGCGACCCGTTCCGGCGTGACCACGCGTTGCGTGCGGCCCTGCTCCGCCAGCGCAAAATACAGGCCCCGGCGCGGATCGATGTTGTGGTATTCGAGATCGAGCGATTGCACCCAGGGATCGTCCCAACTGACGTGCTCCTGCTCGATGAACGTCTGCAGCAACCACTTCTTGGCAACCCAGTCGATCTTGTCCACCTGCGATATCGGATCCTGTTCCAGCCCGGCCAGTACGTTTTCCCATTCGCGGATGACCCAGTCGTTCTCCGGGTCCATACCGGCCAGGTAGTGCTTGGCCAGTCCGAGGAACGAATGCTGGATTTCCAGCGCCGTCCGCGTCTGGCCGTTTTCGAGCCGCACAATCCAGCGGTAATGCGGATCCCGTGAGATGTCGCGGGTGGCCTGCACGGGATCCATCAGCCCGACCCGTTTGGGCAGGATGCCTTCTTCGAGCAGATCCAGCACCAGCGACGTGGTCCCGACCTTCAACGCGGTCGCGTACTCGCTCATGTTCGAATCGCCGATGAGCAGGTGCAGGCGGCGATACTGGCGGTAATCGGCCAGCGGCTCGTCGCGGGCGTTGATGATCGCGCGGTTGAACTGCACCCACTGGTAGATGTCGTTGACGATGTGGTCGGCCCGCTGTGAAATCTGGAAGTGCACGGGCTGATCGTGGCGGCCGTGGTCGAACTCGAAGGCCAGCGGGTTGGCCTGGCCGACGCGGCCGGCACCGGAGAAAACCTGGCGCGTCGCCAGAAACGACAGCAGCGCGGACAACACCTGCGGCGTGAATTGCGCGCGGCGCTGCATCAGGTAGTTCTCGTGGCAGCCAAACGTCGCACCCGTGTGATGGTCGATGTTGTTTTTCACGAACGACACGCGGTCGGCGAGGGCCATGCTCTCGAGGGCGCTGTGCAGCAGCAGATCGCCGGCGTGATCGAACGACACCACGTCGCGCAGGCTGATGCATTCGGGCGTCGAGTACTCGATGTGCCCCATGTCGAGATAGAGCCGGCCGCCGTTGAGCAGAAATCCGCCGTTGCCGGGTGGTTCTTCGTAATCGCGGTAATGCAAATCAATCGCGCCGAGCCGCGCGACCTTGAAGACGTGATTTTTGACGCGGATCGGGAACGCGTCGGGACCGCCCTGACGATCGTCGCTGCTGACGAGACAACCGTATTCGGTTTCCAGTCCGACGATCCGGTTCATAAATCTTTCAGGGCGGCGCGGATTTCCTTGTCGTCGAGAAGGCGGAACTTGCCCGTGGCGGGCCGGCTGCGTTCCATGACAGCGGCCTCGATGTGGCGGGTCTTCAGGTATTCCTTCAGAACTTTCTCGGGCTCGATCTCGCGTTTCTCGGGCGTTTCGCCGTTCTTGTCCTCACCCTGTTCGGCGGTGTCCATGCCGACCGCCCAGACTTTGGCGGCGAGTTTCAGCGCATCGTCCAACGCGCGCCGGGGATCGCCGTCGTGCTCGACGAGATAATCCAGCATGGCCTTCTGCGCGTCGTGTGTTCCCGCCAGCACATCAAACGACTCTTTCGTCTCGATTTCACTGCGGGCGAACGAGCCGTCGTAGTCGAGTTTGACGATGGAATCCTGTTCGGGATCATCGCCGAGCTCGACGAGCAGCATCTTGACGATGTAGGGCGCGCTGTAGACCTGCTCGAAGGCCGTCTTCAACGCCGGGCTCAGGCCGAAATTGACCAGCCGCCGCAACGACACGTCCGCCACGGCGCGGTTGAATCCTTCGATGTGGGCGAGATCGATGGCCGCCAGACGCATCCGCTCGATATCGGCGGGATGCCCGAGGGCGGCAAAGGCCACACGGTCGTAGATTTCGAAAACCTTGCGCGTCTCGCGGCTGACCGTGAGCAACAGGACTCCGTCGGCATAATTCACGGCGACGACAGGGCTGCCGTGCCGCAGTTGGTCCTCGATGTACTCGCGGCGGTTGGCAACCGCTTCCACCCAACGATATGGTTCTTCAATCATGGCAATGCCACCATCGGCCCCCCACGGTCAAACCTCACTCTTGTACACCCGCGCCAGCTCGGATTCCGGTATTTCGCGGATGCCCTCCTTGGTAATGACCCGGATGATGGGGAAAATGTTGGTTTTCGGATTGTACCCGCTGGTCGCGGTGTCGCTGTCCGCTGCCGTGTCCAGTATCCGCAGCGCCGTCGTAACGATCTCCGATTCGCTGAACTTGGCGAGCGGTTTGCCACCCCAGTTGTTCAGGTAATGCAACACGCTACGGACCGCCAACGACCCCGAGCCGCTCGCCGCGTAATCGACGCCTTCGAATTGCGCGCCGAGCGCATCGTAGAAGTACACCTTGCCGCCGTTGTCTTTGCTGTCGGCGGTTTCGTACGTCGCGAAAACCGGCACGACCATGCCCACGCCCTGCAGGGTCAGCGGCAGATTCTCCTTCAGCAGCTTCGACAGCGAGCGGACCTTGCCCGCCGTGCTCATTTCCTGCAGCTGGCTGCGTTGGTAATACTTGAAACTGTGTTCGAGCACGCGCGCCATCTCGAACGCGACCGCGGGCACGCCCGCAATCGCAAGGACGGATCGCTCGTCGATGTTGATCAATTTCTCGGCGCGCTCGTACATGACGAGGTTGCCGGCGGTGGCGCGGCGGTCACCGGCGACGAGCACGCCGTCCTTGTATTTGACCGCGAGGACCGTCGTTCCCTCGGTGGCAATGCCGCCGTTCTGCATCTCGTGCTGGAATCGGGCAGCGGCTTCGGCAAGCCGCGGCGCGACTTCGTAGCCGTGGGCCTTGAGCACGCTCAGGAAATCGCCATCATGCAGGAATTGCGGAATCGGTAGGGGATGATCCATGACGATTTCTCGCGAAGCAGGCGCCGGCTCACTCTCCGGTGCGTTGGCGATAACGTTTGGCCTGATTGGGATCGACGCGCCGCATCTTCTTCAAGAGTTCCTTGGTATCGGGGGCGTCCACGTCGGGACGGCGTGGCCCGCCCTCGTCGGTCTCCTTCTTCTCCCACGGCGCCGGGGAATTGGGGCGATGGATGCGTTCCGGAAACTGTGCGTTTGGATCGGGCATTGACTATCTCCGAATCATTTCCAAGTTTCGCAGTAATGTCGCCACATCCGGCGCTTTGTCAATGGCCGCATTGTAGCGCGCAACTTCTTCATCGTCAAAAACATTCAGGAGCCGGACCACGGATTCGTGGTCGTTTTCCCCGAAGGCGATCTCGTCCCACTGCACGGAGGTCATTTGCCGGGCGAATTTCTCGATGCATCGGCCCCGGAAATAGGCGCGCGTGTCACGCGGTGGTTGGCGGATCGCCCGGCGCACGTCGTCGTCCTTGATGAACCGTTGGATTTTGTCCGCGCGCATCAACTCGGCGTACAGACCCTCGTCCCGGCGCACGTTGTGGTACTCGAGGTCGAGCGATTGAAGCCACGGTTCGTCCCAGCCGAGCTTCTCCGCCTCGACAAACGCGTCGAGCATCCATTGTTTCGCGACCCAGTCGAGCCGGTCACGGCACAACATCGGGTCGCGCTCCAGATCGGCCAGCACCTGCTCCCACGTGGCCAGCACCCAGTCGGTTTCCTCGTCCCGTCCGCGGAGGTGCTGCTGCGCGGCTACCAGATACTGGCGCTGAATATCCACGGCGCCAATGGACCGCCCGCCATACAGTCGGACGGTGGATTTCAGGTTCGGGTCGCGCGAGATGGTTTTCAACGCGGCAATCGGATCGGCCAGCTCGATAGTCAGCGGGCACAGGCGCTGCTCCAGCAGATCGAGCACCAGTGACGTGGTGCCGATCTTCAGCGCGGCGGAAATCTCGCTCATGTTGGCGTCACCGATGATGACGTGCAACCGTCGATACTTGTCGCTGTCGGCGTGCGGTTCGTCGCGGGTGTTGATGATCGGCCGGCGGTTCATCGTATCGATGGACACGAGGACGCTGAAGAAATCAGCCCGCTGACTGATCTGATAGACGCCGCCGGGCGCGCCCTCCTCGTTTTCGATGCCGACCTTGCCCGCGCCGGCCACGATCTGGCGCGTCACCAGAAACGGCGTCAGGCCGCGAATCACCACGTCGAACGGGATGTCGCGGTCCATCAGATAATTGTCGTGGCAGCCGTAGCTGTGGCCGACGAAATCGGTGTTGTTCTTGTAGACTTTGACCACGCCGCCGGTCGTGTGGAGATTGCGGCGGCGGACGCATTCCTCGATGATCCGTTCGCCCGCCTTGTCCTGGGCAATGATGTCGCGCAGGCTCTTGCACTCGGGCGTGGCATACTCGGGATGCGCGTGATCGTTGTAGTAGCGGGCCCCGTTGGACAGGACGAGATCGCTCTTGATTTCCTGGAAACTGAGCTTGCGATTCTGGTCCTGGACGAAGTACTTCGCCTCGTCGAAATCCTGCATCAATTCATCGACGCGAAACCCGCGCACGTCCTGATGCGGGTCTTCGAGCTCGTAATCCCACTTCAGCGCGGAATCCTTGACGGGCGGCTCGACCTGCGTGTAGCTGCGCACCAGGGAAATCGACTCGGCCACCACGTCCACGCTGTCGGCCCCGTCGACGGTAATGCCGTATTCGGTTTCAATGCCCAGGGTGCGTTGCATGGTTGGCGACACGCGGACCTTCCGCGCCGGCCTCAGACAACCGCGCTAACTCCTTTCGACCGCGGTCCGCTGACGGGTCGAATCGGGGAAACCTTCACGACGTTCTCGGGATCGTAATCCAGCAGCATGAGCCAGTCTTCCGTGATGTCCGTGGGCGGAAAGATGTCGTTCTCGGCGTATTCGAGTTCGAGCGAGCGCAACAGGTCGGCTTCACTGATGCCCTCGTCCTTCTTCGAATCGATGCTGCGCTTGATGGCCATTTCCTTGGCGCGCTCGACAATGCTGGCGATGATGGCGCCGCTGATCAGGTCGCCGCGATACAGCACGGCGTTGCGGCCGCTGCGCAACTGCACTTCCAGAAACCGGTTCTCGTCGCGATGCGCGAACAGGGTGTTGACCACGGAATCCACCAGCGACTGCACCGTCTCCTTTGGGTCGCCGCCGTGCGCCTTCAGCACGGCCGGGTCGATCGGCAGGTCCTCGGTCAAATAGATCGAGAAAATCTCGTGCGTGCCGTCCTTGTCAGGACGGTTGACCTTGATTTTGCGGTCGATGCGGCCAGGCCGCAGGATCGCGGGATCGATCAGGTCGGCGCGGTTCGACGCGAGGATGATGACGACGTCGTTGAGCGACTCGATGCCGTCCATCTCGGAGCAGAACATCGGCACAAGCGTGGACAGGATGTTGGCATACCGTCCCGCGCGGCGCGTGCCGAGAATCGATTCGGCTTCGTCGATGAACAGGAACGGCATGTAGCCCTGCTTGCGTTTCTCGCGGGCGATGGCAAAAATCTCGCGCACGATCCGCTCGGATTCGCCCACCCACATGTTGAGAATCTCCGGGCCTTTCACGTTCATGAAGCATTCCTTCATGTCGCGGCCGGTCTGGTCGCGCAACTGCCGCGTCAGATTGAACGCCGTGGCTTTGCCGATGAGCGTCTTGCCGCAGCCCGGCGGGCCGTGGAGCAGGAAGCCCTTCGGCCGCGCGTAATGGAAGCGGTCGAACAGGTCCGGGTGCAACAACGGCAGCTCGATCGCGTCCTTGATGGCCTGGATGGCGTTGGTCTGGCCGCCGACCCGGGTCCAGGGCAGTTCGGGAACGGCTTCGAGATAAAACTCCTGTTTGTCGGATGACGCCAGCAACTCGACCGCCACGCGGAACGCAGGGTCGATGCGGATTTCATCGCCGACTTTCATGGTCGCGCTGAGTAGGTCCGTGGAGCGCTGCAAAATGACGGAGTGCAAGCCGTGTTCCTGGCCGACACGGAGCCGGCCATCTTTCAGCACGTCAGTTACTTTGCCGACGGGGCCGGAGTTGTCGTAACCGAGGTCGCCGACGACGACATAGGCCTCGTTGACCAGCACGCGGGTGCCGATTTTCAAGGCCTGCATGTCGAGACGCGGATCGACATTGGAATAATAATCGTGACCACCGACGGCGACGTGGGCGATGTCCTTCTTCGGGAAACCGAGGAACGTGCCGATGCGGTTGGCGGGCGAGGTGACCTTCTTGATCACCTCATCCATTTTTTCGATGGCCGCGCGGGCTTCCGACAGCGTCAGTTCGTGTTCCTGGATTTGCTGGCGGAGACGGAACAGATCGAACCGCGCGGCGTCGCCCTCGGGCAGAGTGGCCAGCAGCTTGTCCACCAACTCGATTGGTGTGGACTCCTCTCGTCCGCCCCACTTATCCGAGAAATCCAACGGACCTCCCGGCGGTGTGGGTTTTTTATACCCTGAATGGTCGCTCATACCGTTTCTCCATGCGAACCCTGCGGTCGTTGCCACTCATTATACCGCGAATCAAACGCCACTGCAAATCAAAGGCATCAAACGTGCCAAAAAAAGTTTCGAGGGGCGGACGAAATTCGGTTGACAGTCAGATTGCACAAGCGATGCCAGAGCGGCGAACCGACATTTCGTCAGTGGATTTCTGACCAGTCTGGGCAAAAAATGAGCGGGTTGGGCGCGTTCGTCAGGTCGACAGCACGTGCGGGACCTCGTCGGGCACGTCGTCGAGCTGCGAGTCCGTTTCCGTATCGGTTTCCAAGGGGCGAAACCGTTCGGCCTTGAAGCCGCGTTCGGGGTAGGGCGGCGTGTCGCTGCAGGGATTGATCAGATCGACGAGATACACGCACATTTCGCCGGGCTGGCCCATCGGGTCGATGCCGGGAATCAGGTCGCGGACGGTGTAGGTCACGCCTTTGACCGGCAGTTTCCAGTAGAACTTCTTGATCGCGTCGGGGAACACATCATCGACGCACACCACTTTTTGGCCGGGCAGATACATGGCGACAACAACAATGTATCAGGAGTTGCGTTTTTCAAGCAAGCACCGCAAAGACGGGAGACAAGAGGCAGTGAAAATCGCCGCAAAATTGGCGTTGACAGGGGTTGGATGCATCGGCTACGTTACGCCGCTTCACGAGTCCAAAGCAGGAACTTTATGAGTACGTTTTTCGCGAAAAAAGAAGAGCAAAAGCCGCGGTGGTACGTGATCGATGCCAGCAATCAGGTGCTCGGCAAGGTCGCGGTGAAAGCCGCCAACGTGTTGCGGGGCAAAATCAAGCCGACGTTCACGCCGCACGTCGATGCGGGCGATTTCGTCGTCGTCGTCAACGCCGAGAAGGTCGTGGTCACGGGCAAGAAGGAAACCGGCAAGACGTACATGACCTACTCGCAATACCCGGGCAAAGAGAAGATTCGCACCGTCAAACAGGTGCGCGCCAGCCACCCGGAGAAACTCATCGAGCACGCCGTTCAGGGAATGATTCCCCACAACCGGCTGGGCCGACAGATGATCACGAAGCTGAAGGTCTATGCCGGCGCGGCGCATCCGCACAGCGCGCAGAAACCCGAACCCATTTCCGTATAGTTTTTATCGCCATGGCAACCGCAACTGCAGAGACAGCATTCATCGGAACCGGCCGCCGCAAGACGAGCGTCGCGCGTGTGCGGCTCGTGCCCGGCACCGGCAAAGTCACCGTCAACGATCGGCCCGTCGAGGAGTATTTGACGGTCCCGAACCAGCGCACCATCGCCCTGCAACCGCTGACCGATACGCAGAGCGCGGGCAAATTTGACGTGTTCATCAGCGTCAGCGGCGGCGGCGTATCGGGCCAGGCGGGAGCGATCAGCCACGGCGTGGCGCGGGCGCTGTTGAAGGCGTCGGTGGATTTGAAGGGCGCGTTGCGGGACAGAGGATTTCTGACGCGCGACTCCAGAATGAAGGAGCGCAAGAAATACGGCCAACCCGGGGCGCGCAAGCGGTTCCAGTTCTCGAAGCGCTAATCGGCCACCAAATCTCGACTTGCAAGCACGAGCCCCGGGTTTCATATTCGGGGCTCGTTGCTTTGTAGCCGCGAAACATTTTCGCGGTTGGCAGTCGAGGGAACCGGACCGCGAATGAGATTCGCGGCTACAACCAATGAAAACGACCAAAGCAGCCATCGTCGGAGCCAGCGGGTACTCGGGCCAGGAATTGGTCCGCCTGCTGTTGCGCCACCCGCACGTCGAGGTGACGCAATTCACATCGCGACAATACGCCGGCAAAGCCGTGGCGGATGTGTTCCCGCGGTTTCGGGGACAGATCACGGCCACGTTTACCGAACCGGATCCGAGCGGCATCGACGCCGACGTCGCGTTCCTGGCGCTGCCACATGGCGTGGCGGTGGACTATGCGCCGCCGCTGTTGCAGAAGGGGATCAAGGTCTTGGACCTGTCAGCGGATTTTCGGCTGAAATCGGCAGCGGTGTACAAGGAGTTCTACGAGCACGAACATGCCGCGCCCGAATTGCTGAAGAAAGCGGTGTACGGTTTGCCGGAGATTTATCGGGACGAGATTCGGGCCGCGGCGCTCGTGGCGTGCCCGGGCTGTTACCCGACGAGCATCATTCTCGGCCTGGCGCCAGCACTCCGGAGCGGTCTGGTGAAATTGGACGACGTCATCATCGTCAACAGCCTGAGCGGCGTCAGCGGCGCGGGACGCAAGGTCGCGGATGAATTCCTGTTTACGGAATGCAACGAGAGCGCGCGGGCGTACAGCATTCCGAAGCACCGGCATCTGAGCGAGATCGAACAAGAGCTGTCGTTGCTGGCGGGGACGGACGTAAAGATTTCGTTCGCGCCGCATTTGATTCCGCTCAACAGGGGGATCGTCAGCACGATTCATTTCCCGCTCGCGAAGAAAGCGGATGACGCGCTGGCGCTGTACCAGAAGTTTTATAAGGATGAGCGATTCGTGCGGGTGACGACGTCGCTGCCCGACACGAAGAACGTCGAGTCGACGAATTTCTGCGACATCTCGGTGCGGGTCGATCCGCGGACGAATCGACTCGTCGTGGTGAGTGTGATCGACAACTTAACGAAGGGCGCGGCGGGACAGGCCGTGCAATGCTTGAATCTGGTGTGCGGGTACGAGGAGACGATAGGGTTACTGTGATGAAAGCTACTTTCAAGCGGATGAGCGGTTCGGTGACGGCGCCGCAGGGATTTCGGGCGGCGGGCGTGGCAGCGGGGATCAAGGCGAGCGGGAAAAAGGACGTGGCACTGATCGTGTCCGACGTGCCGGCGACAGTCGCGGCGACGTTCACCACGAACCAGGTCAAGGCCGCGCCGGTGAAACTGTGCATCGAGCATGCAAAATCCGGCAAAGCGCGCGCGATTGTCGCCAACAGCGGCAACGCCAACGCGTGCACCAAGGACGGGCCGATTCACGCGCGGGCGATGGCTTGTGCGGTCAGCCGTCGGCTCCCGTGCAAGGAGCAACACGTGCTGGTGTGTTCGACGGGGCGGATCGGCGTGAACCTGCCGATTGTCAAAGTGGAAGCGGGGATCAAGCAATTGCTCGGCATGCTGTCGCGACGGGGCGGTCCGCAGGCGGCGCAGGCAATCATGACGACCGACACGTTTGCGAAAGAGGTCGCCGTCCAGTTCACGGCTGGTGGCAAACCGTTTCGGGTCGGTGGCATCGCCAAGGGCGCGGGTATGATCCAGCCGAACATGGCGACGATGCTGAGTTTCATTACGACCGATGCAGCGGTTCCGCGGGCGGCGCTGCAGAAAGCGCTCGGG
This sequence comes from Verrucomicrobiia bacterium, assembly GCA_035541135.1. Lineage (GTDB taxonomy): Bacteria > Verrucomicrobiota > Verrucomicrobiia > Palsa-1439 > Palsa-1439 > Palsa-1439. Next base: position 70,173 of record DATKNW010000075.1, on the reverse strand, counting down.
CGCGCGGTTGGCAAATCGTTCAATCGGATCAGCGTTGATGGCGACACGAGCACGAACGACACGGTGCTCCTGCTGGCGAACGGTGTGGCCGGCGCTCCGCCGCTGGGGAAATTTCAGGAGGCACTGGATTTCGTGTGCCTCGAACTGGCGAAGATGATCGTGCGCGATGGCGAAGGCGTGTCGAAATTTGTCACGATCAACGTTCGCGGTGCAGCGAGCGACCGCGATGCGCAGATCGCGGCGCGGTCGGTGGCGAATTCGGTGCTGGTGAAGACGAGCTGGTGCGGCGGCGACCCGAACTGGGGCCGGATTCTGGATGCGCTGGGCTATTCGAGCGCGCGGGTCGAGGACGATCGGGTGGAGATCAGTTACGAGGGCCTTCTGGCGGTGCATAAGGGGCAGGCCGCGCGGACGCCGCTCGCGAAATTGAAGAAGATCGTCGCGAAGCCGACGTTTACGATTGATATCCATCTGCACATCGGCCGGGGCCATGGCACGATGCACACGTGTGATTTGACGGAGAAATACGTCGAGTTGAACAAGGGGGAGTGAGGGCGACCGCCGCGTGGGGCACGCGGCCTACAAGGGCTGTGAGACGATGCAGGATCTGATCAAGAAAGCGGATGTATTGCTGGAGGCGTTGCCGTACGTGCAGCGGTTCCGGAGCTCCACGTTCGTGGTCAAATACGGCGGCAGCTTCATGGATTCGCCCGACACGAAAGTGCGCGAGGGCGTGGCGGCGGACGTGGTGTTCCTCGAAGCGGTCGGGATCAACCCGGTCGTCGTTCACGGCGGCGGCAAAGCGATCACCAAGGCGATGGAGAAAGCGGGCATCCAGGCGCGGTTCGTGCAGGGCATGCGGGTGACGGACAAGGAGTCGATGGTGATCGTCGAGGACGTGCTGGCGAACGTGATCAACCGTGACATCGTCGAGACGATTCAGAGGCTGGGCGGCAAGGCGCGGAGTTTTTCCGGCAAAGATGTGTTCCATTGCCGGAAACTGATGACCGACGGCGTCGATCTCGGGTACGTCGGCGAGGTGACGGAGGTTTCGACCGAGGCGCTGCGCAAATGTATGCGCGCCCAGGTCACGCCGGTGATCAGCCCGATTGGGCTTGGCGAGGACGGGCACGCGTACAACATCAATGCGGACGTGGCGGCGGCGAAGCTGGCCGCGGCGATCGGTGCGCGGCGGCTGGTGTTCATGAGCGACGTGGCCGGGCTGATGCGCGACCCAAGCAACGCGGAGACGTTGATTTCGAGTTTGCACATCGGCGAGGCGCTCGACCTGAAGCAGGAGGGAGTCATCGACAAGGGCATGATTCCGAAGGTGGACAGCGCCGTGGAAGCGGTGCGGGCGGGTGTGCGCCGTGTCCACTTCGTCGACGGCCGCATGCCGCATTCAATTCTGTTGGAGATTTTCACGGATAAAGGGATCGGGACCGAGATTGTGAAGTGAGGCGAGTGTCGTTGCGTTGTCGGGGAAAACGATAAAATGATTCGATGTGGTCCCAGGACATTGTGCGCACAAGGTTGTGGCAACAGTATGAAACAATCGTGAACCAATTGTGGCAATGTTGAGACCCCGATGACTATGGGTGTGTTTTAGACATTATGGAAGATGCGAATTTATGGGCATTGCTGCGGGCAGGAAAGGCAGAGCAGGAACGGGGGTTGAACTTGGTCCGCCAAGCCTACACTCAGAAGCCCTGTGGTTCAGAAATCATGCAGTTGGGCATCGCCCTCTTATGGCTCGGACGGTACGTGGAAGCATGGGAGCATTATCGCGGAGCGATCAGAGAATATCCCAGAGCGTCGGATGGAGATTACGGGATGGCCGGCGTCGCAAAATGGTGTCTTGGGGAACAACGTGATGCCGTCTCTGAATGGAATTTGGGTCTAAGGGCAAAATACGAGCGCGCTGGTTTGGGGGTAAAGATGCCGCTTCTTCTCTATTTTGCGTCGGTCATCAGGCCGGATCTGTACGCTAGTGATGATGCCAAGAAGGTGATGCTGGAGAAAACCAAGAATCGGCGCATCAAGTGGTTTCCGGGTCCTATCCTGCAATGGATATTGGGCCAGATTAGCGAGGATGAATTAAGGCAGCGCTGTCAAGGCAGGCACGAGCCCGACCTACGCAACAACCTCTGGCAGGTGGAATTCTACCGCAGTCTTATGACATATGAAAAAGGCGAAGTTTTGCTCTTTAGAGAATCGATGAGCAAATTATCCGACATACATCAGCCGGAATGGCAGAGCGAAACGGTACTTTTGGACCGAATCTGGTGTGAAGAGTTTTTTCTAGCTAGGCACGAGGCGCAACTGGATTCACCAAGCTAGGTAAAATGTGCCAAACAATAGCAGGTGAGGCGCCAACTGCGGCAAAGCGCTGACGAGTCAGCGCACTCCAAAAAGGGAGCTACCGGACCAGCAAGAGCCTTGCGACCTTAACAAGCAATTAGCATTATGCGCGGGCTGCGCCGTGATAGGGCTGGGCTTGCCAACAAAGTAGGGTTCGGGTATCTTCGCATAGGATGAAGCTGCGATTGCTGGTCGAATTCGATCCACAGAGCAAACGGTGGTCGGCGATGTTCCCCGAACTGCCGGGTTGTGCTTCCGCGGGGGATACGGAGGAAGAAGCCGTACGCAATGCCAAGGAAGCGCTGGAATTGTGGTTTGAACCTTCCGACATCAGACCCGCCAAAGGCGCGAAACTCCTCGAAGTCTCGCTCCCGTGAGCCCTCACTTTCCCGTTCTGAGCGTTCCCGATCTCAGAATTGGGTGAGCCTCGCCATCTTCGCAGCGTGGAGGACTCATCACGGTTTTGGATTGACACTTGTATCGGCAGGCGATACAATCATCAGTTTGATGAAATCTAGTATTCGATATAGTGAGGGCGGGGGCGGGGGCTTATACGTAGTGCTTTTCTGCGAAACGAAGCCAACGGTTTTTGGCGAATGTGGGGTTGGGTTGTCATTGAGGGAGAATGGGTTGTGAAATATTCCCGGCGAAATTTCGCGTTGGCTTCGCTTGGGTTCGTTTTGGGCGTTTTTTGAGGGGGGGGCGACAAACGACAGAGATCCCTCGACAGGCTCGGGATGACATCTTTGTGGAGAGTGGCGCTTCACAGCCCCGATAACAAATCGGGGTGAAAAGCGCCGCTACACCAGGAAAGAACGAGCAAAAACCTTGCAACCTAATGCGGCAGTTCGCATGATGCGCGGGCCATGAATCGATCTGAAATCATTGGATTGTTTGAAAAGTACGTTGTGCCAAGTTACGCGCGGTATCCGCACGTGTTCGTGCGCGGGAAGGGCGCGCGCGTGTGGGATGCCGACGGCAAGGAGTACCTCGATTTTGGCGGCGGGATCGCGGTGAACCTGCTCGGGCACGCGGCGATGGCGGAGATCCTGGCGAAACAGGCGAGCGTGTTGGTGCACGCGTCGAACCTGTATTACACCGAACCGCAGGGCCGGTTGGCGAAACGGTTGGTGGAACTGGTCGGGGTCGAGGGCAAATGCTTTTTTTGCAATAGCGGCGGCGAAGCGAACGAGGCGTTATTCAAGCTGGCGCGGAAATTCGGAAATGACGGCGGCGCGGTCGGCGACCGCGTCCTACCAACGAAGCGGTACGAGATTTTGACGTTCGAGAACAGCTTTCACGGTCGGACGCTGGCGGGGATCAGCGCGACGGGCCAGGAGAAGGTGAAGCACGGGTTCGAGCCGCCCGTGGAGGGTTTTCGGCACGTGCCGTTCAACGATCTCGACGCGGTGGCCAAGGCGATTACGCCAAAGACGGTGGCAATTCTGCTGGAGGCGATCCAGGGCGAGAGCGGAATTCGGCCGGCGACGCCGGAATTTCTGCGCGGGTTGCGTCGGCTGTGCGACGAACGGAAGCTGTTGTTGATGTTTGACGAAGTGCAGTGCGGCATGGGACGGACCGGGGAGTTTCTCGGGTTCCGCGCGATTGCGCCGGATGTGAAGGCCGATGCGATTTCGTGGGCGAAAGGGTTAGGGGGCGGATTCCCGATCGCGGCGATCTGGGTGCGCGGGCCGTATGCGGACGTGCTCGGGCCGGGGACGCACGGGACGACATTCGGCGGGACGCCGCTGGCGTGCTCGGTGGCGCTGGCAGTGCTGGACACGTTGGAGCGCAACGACTTGCTGCGAAACGCGCGCGAGGTGGGCCAGTATTTCATTGGCAAATTGCAGGCGCTAAAGGCACAATGCCCGACCATTCGCGAGGTTAGGGGAATCGGCCTGATGATCGGGGTCGAGACCACAATGGAAGCGCGCCCGGCCGTGATGAAACTGGCCGAGCACGGTCTGATCGGCATCGCAGCGGGAAAGGATGTCGTGCGATTTCTCCCGCCGTTGAACATCACGCGGGCCGAAGCGGATGAAGCGGTCGAGAAGATGGGACGAGCATTTCGTGACAGCGGAACCAAGTGAACTGATTATGGACGGCAAAGTCGGCAAGTGCGTGGAGACGGTGGACGTGGAACGGGTGTTGCCCGTCGGCACGTCGCAGGAGAAGCGGCTGCGGTTCGAATGGGAGCAGCGGCCGTCGGAGAGTTTTCTCATGGAGTGGAACCAGCGCATGGAGCCGAACAGCATGTTCATCGAGGACGTGAGCGATGAGGGGATCACGGTGACGGTGCGGTGGGCGTTGATGAAGGAGACGCCGGAGCAGATTGCGGGACGATTGAATCGGTGGCTGGAACAGGTCGAGGAAGGGAAGTATCGACGGAGCGGGATCAGCGGACGGCATCTCTGATGAACCATTTACTGACAATCGAACAGCTCAGCAGCCGCGAGATCGACGCGATCCTCAAGCTCGGGCGGGAATTCAAGAAGAAGCGGGGCAAGGCGAAGCAGCCGCAGCCGTTGCGGGGGCGGACGTGGGCGCTGATTTTCAGCAAGGCCAGCACACGGACGCGGGTCAGTTTTGAAGTGGGGATCCGCGAGCTCGGCGGCTCATCGCTATACCTGTCAACGAACGACATTCAGATGGGGCGGGGCGAGACCGTGGCGGACACGGCGCGGACGTTGTCGCGATACGTGCATGGCGTGGTGATTCGGACCTACGCGCAGAGCGATCTCGAACAATTTGCCGGGGCGGGCACGATTCCTGTGATCAACGCGCTGACCGACGACGCGCATCCGTGCCAGGTGTTGTCCGACTTGATGACGGTGCAGGAGAAGCTCGGCAGGTTGAAGGGGAAGAAGGTGGTGTTCCTCGGCGACGGCACCTGCAACGTGTGCAATTCGTGGTTATTCGGCGCAGCCAAGACAGGCATGGAAATGTGGGTCGCGGCGCCGAAAGAATTTCAACCGCGGGCCGACCGGGTGAAACGGGCCGGAGGCAACATTCACGTGACGGACGACGTGCGCGAAGCGGTCAGGGGCGCGGATGTGCTGTATACCGACGTCTGGGTATCGATGGGCAAGGAAGCCGAAGCAGCGGAGCGGCTCAAGGTTCTGGCGCCATATCAGTTGGACGGCGCGGTGCGGCAGCAGGCCAAGCCGGGCGCGCTGGTGATGCATTGTCTTCCCGCCTACGTCGGGAAGGAGATCAGCGCCGAGGTGTTCGAGGCGAACCAGAAGACGATTTTCGACCAGGCGGAGAATCGGTTGCACGCGCAGAAAGCGATTCTCACGCTGTTGGCCAAGCAGCGATAGAATATCCACGCCGGCCAGCCGAATGAGCATGACCCGATCTGCGATGACGGTGCGACCGCCGGTCGATTCTCTCGATCGGAGACTGTGAAATCCGATCGCCTCCAGCGCAGTGTGCGGGCGACGGTGCTGGGGCTTTCCACAAACATACTGCTGGCGATCGTCAAATTGCTGGCGGGGATTTTCGGTCGATCCTACGCGTTGATCGCCGACGCTATTGAATCGATGGCGGACGCGGCCAGCTCGATCATTGTCTGGCGCGGAGTCGTCGTTGCCGAGAAACCGCCGGACAAGGAGCATCCCTACGGGCATGGGAAAGCCGAAGCCATTGCCGCGGCGGCGGTGTCGGCGATGCTGTTGGGCGCGGCGCTGTTGATTATCATTCGGGCGATCGGGGAGATTCGGACGCCGCGTCACGAGCCGGCGCCGTACACATTGATCGTATTGCTCGGGGTCGTGCTCATCAAAGAAGGGCTGTTCCGCATCGTGGGTCGGGTCGGCGAAGAGGTTGAGAGCGGGGCCGTGAAGGCCGACGCGTGGCATCATCGCAGCGACGCGATTACCTCGGCGGCGGCGGCGCTGGGCATCAGCATCGCGCTGGTGGGAGGCGATAGGTATCGGTCGGCGGACGATTGGGCGGCGATTTTTGCGGCGGCGATCATCGGGTTCAATGGGGTCCGCCTGTTGCGGCCCGCGCTGGATGAATTGATGGATGCGGTGCCGAAGGAGAACATCGCCGGGGCGGCCCGGGCGATTGCGCTGCAGGTGAACGGGGTGAAAGGCGTCGAGAAATGCTTTGCGCGCAAGCTGGGGTACAAGTACTGGCTGGACATGCATATCGAAGTGGATGGCTCGCTCTCCGTGGCGGTCGCCCATGAATTGTCGCACACGGTCAAGGACGCGATTCGGAAGAAGCTCCCTCGCGTCCTCGACGTGGCGATTCACATCGAGCCGTACGCGTCGTCCCCAGGATCGAGATAGCCGGCGGTCAAAACATATAGCTGGCAATGAACTTGAACATCACCGGAGCGGCCAGTTGGTTGCCGTTGAAGTTCTGATAGACCGGGAACTCGGCGTCCCCATAGAACCTGATGGGATGAACATCAACCTCGATCGCGGGCGAGAGAAGAAGCCGACCGTAGCCGGTGTTCTCGGGGTCGGCGGCCGGGCCATCATCGTGGGAGCGCCAGGAGCCGATGACCTGTGCCAGAGGTGTGATCCTCACGCGCCCGAACAAGATCTTGTTGTAATGAACACCGGCGGCGCCATCGAATTCGTTTCCCGGTCGATAGCCCTGTTGCGTGAGCGTGGCCACATCCACTTCGCCCTGCGCGAACCAGCCCCAGCTATTGTCACTGGTCAGAGCATGTCGGAAAAACCCGCCCAGCAACAGGTCCGTGCTGCCGGTCCCGAGCTGCGTGTCGCGATCGACGAGGAACGAGTCACGCGTGTAGCTGCCGGTCGGCAGTTTCACGCCGAGCGTGAGGCCGGCGGACATATCCTCGGAGAAGCCGGTGTAAATGGCGCGGAGGCGCATGTCGCCAAAGCCATTCCAGCTCCGGGCGGCGACGTTGCCCGACTCGTCGGTGCCTTTGAAATAGCGGAAGTCGTAGGGCAATTCCGCCTCCACGCCCCAACGGCGGTTGAACATGTATTGGAAGCCGAGCGTGGCAAAGTCGGTACGAATCTCCTTGTCGTCATTGTTTGCCGCGGGCGCCTTCGAGCTTCCGTGCCAGTTCTGGTACTGGTCCTGATAGTCATAATCCACAAACGCCGTGCCACCGGCGCCTTCGGGGAACATCGAACTCGTGCCCACGTCAAACACGCCGCAGCCGCAAGCGCAGGCACGGCAGAGGGTGGGAGTCATAATGGCGGCCAACAGCGATGCGAGGCTGAGGATGCGGCTCTTCACGATAGATTTCGAATTTTCAGTTGCAGTCCACGGAACAACAAACGCCAAAGTATTTGTGTCTTTCATTTTCATTTCTCAATTCCAAGTTGCGGGAGACGCCATGCGACTCCCAAATCCAGATATGGAAACCATGCCCGTGCGAAGACGCAGCACCGGCAACGATACGACAGACGGTTTTATGCGGAGAATACGCGCGGAGGGGGCGTCGGCGGTTCTTGGGAGAGAGACTCAACAAAATGGTCGGCTGTCAGGACGAGATGGGATCGAGCAGGCGCGACCAACAGGATCACGGGCGTCGTGAGCGGGAACTCGAGTTTCGTCAACGGCTGGAGAAGGTCAGCTTTCTTTTGCGATTTGCTGGCGTTGGCGATGACTTTGCAGAGAGAGCAGGGATGTCGGCCATCGAACGTGCGGGCGACGGCTTCGGCAAACGAGACGGTGCGCAGGTTCTCGGCGAGCATGCGGGTCCAGGCCAGGGATTGCAGGGCACCCCAGTGCGCGCCGGTGGCGGACAAGAGCACAAGAATCAGCAACAGGTTGCGAACCCGATCCATCACACTGGGACTAGTCGCAGATCAATCGGCCGGAGTCAAGGGGGGACTGGCCCGGGCATGAGCGCAACGTCCTTAAACGCGAATCTTGCCTCAAATTCAGCGGCCCGGCATAATTGCGGGCCGATGAGCGTCAGCTTGAAGGAGTCCTACGCGCTGTGCGGACAGATTGCGCGGCGGACGGGGAAGAACTTTTACTATTCGTTCCTCGTCATGCCGCGAGAAAAGCGTGCGGCAATGAGCGCGATCTACGCGTTCATGCGGCGGAGCGACGACATTGCCGACGACGCGGCCAGTCCGTCGGTCGCGCTCGACGGGCTGAAGCGGTGGCGGGCACAAGTCGACGCGGCGTTGAAGAATGGCGAGGCGGGCGACCCGATTCTGCCGGCGTTGGTGGACGCGATTCGCCGGTATCGGATTCCCGAGCGGCATTTTCACGAACTGCTCGACGGCACGGAGATGGACCAGACGACGTCGCGCTACGAGACATTTGACGAACTGTACAAATACTGCTATCGGGTGGCATCGGCGGTCGGCTTGGTGGTGCTGCCCATTTTCGGGTACAAGGACGAAGCGGCGCTCGTGCCCGCGGAAGCGTGCGGGATCGCGTTTCAGTTGACCAACATCCTCCGCGACGTGAAGGAAGACGCGCACATGGGGCGCGTGTATCTGCCGCAGGAGGATTTGCGTCGATTCGGGGTTGCGGAAGACGATATTTTGAGCGCGCGCGCCACGCCACAGTTTTTGGAGATGATGAAGTTCGAAGCGGCGCGCGCCCGGGGGTTTTACGACAGGGCGCGGCCGCTGCTGGAGATGATCGACGCCGACAGCCGCGGGACGCTGGCGGTCATGATCGCGATTTACGGGGGCATCCTGCGCAAGATGGAGAGCCAGAACTTCGCGGTGTTCCGCGAGCGGATTCGGCTCTCGACCGCGGAGAAATTATGGATCGTCGGCAAGAACTGGTTGGGGTACCGATTGTGAGAGCGGCGGGTCTTTCCATTGCGGTGGCGCTGTGCGTCGCGTCGGTGGCGACGGCGGATGGTCCGCGACCGTTCCTGTTTCTCAAGACGGGGGAGAAATTTGCGACGCAGGAGACCGCGGGGCCGACGGTGGCGGGGCTGACGGCGTATGTCGGCGAGAAAGTGGCGGGGACGACCAATGCGTTCGAGCCGCGGGTGATGAATGAACCCGTGAAGGCAGCGGAATACTGCGGCAAGAGCAAGCCGTCGTTGGGCATTGTCACGCCGGGCTTTTATCTGGCGTACGCGAAAGCGCTGGGGATGGAGCCGTTGCTGGAGACGAAACGCGCCGGGCTGAAGGAAGAACGGTTCGTGCTGGTGGCGCAGAAAGACGCCGGTGATGATCTGGCGAAATTTCACGGGAAGACGATTGCCACGCCGCTGGCGGACGAGCAATGGTACGTCATCGCGGTGGTGCTGCAAGGCAAGCTTGGCGAGGAGATTCGGCTCAAGCCGACGATGGACGTGGAGGGCGCCGTGTTTGATCTCGCGGAAGGCGGGAAGAACGCGGCCGATGCCGTGCTGCTGGAGACGGCCGCGTGGGATTTGTTCAAGGACGACCCGGACTCCGGGGGCAAACTGAAAGTGGTCTATCAATCAGATGAATTGCCGCGGGATCTCCTGGTGGCGTTCGGGACGAACGGGGGAACGGTGGACACGGACAAAGTGAAGCAGGTGCTGAAGGCCCTGAGCGGCAGCGAATCGGGACAGAAGATTCTGCGGAGCATTCAAGTCGAGTCGTTTGTGGACATCGACCAGAACCGGCTATCGAAGGCGGAGAAACTGTTTCATGGCAAGTAGGAGGTTGTGGCTGCTGGCGGGTGCGTGGGTCGTTGCGTTTTGTGGGTGTCGGTCCATCGACAAGGTTGAGGTGCGGCCGGAGCAGGAGCAGCGGTTGACGGAGGCTGAGGCGCAAACGGCGCGCCAGCAAGCGGAGTCGCTGTTCAACCAGCAACCGCGGTCACTGGCGTCCGTGACGAGGGCCTCGGACTTGTTCGAAAGCGCGGCGCGTGGTTTGCCGGATGATTACGTTGCGCAATGGCAAGCGGCGGAGGCGCTGGAGTTTTTGGCGGGGAATGAACCGCGATCGGATTCGCGAAAGCAGTTCGCCCGGCGCGGGATTGTGTTCGCGCGTCGGGCGCGTGAGCTGAAGCCGGACGGCGTGGAAGGGCACTACTGGTACGCGTTGGATGTCGGACGGCTGGCGGATGCGGATCGGACATACGGCCTGGATGCCGTAGGTGAGATGCAGACGGCACTGAAGCGGGCGATCGAACTGGACGAGCGCTACGATTACGCGGGGCCGTTGCGGGCGATGGGGGTGCTCTATTTGCGGACGCCGCAGCCGCCGGCCAGCATTGGCAGCCCGCGGAAGGGATTGCAGATATTGCGGCGTGCGGTCGAGCTGTTTCCCGATTATCCGGAGAATTACCTCTATCTGGCCGAGGCGCTCCGCGATACCAAAAAAGTGGATGAGGCGAAGGAGGCGCTCGGCAAGGTTTTGGACGCGAACCCGTGGCCGGACGAACAGTTCGAGAGCGGCCAGTGGAAGGCAGACGCGCTCAAGCTGCGGGCGCAGTTGGACAAACTGTAGCGGATTCCTACAGCGTGAGTCAGGACCGGAAGCGAATTGATCTTCGTTTGCTTTTCCCGACCTTCGTCAAAGCGAATCTAAGAACCGCTGCACATCGTCGTGGTTACCCAGCAAGTGAAGCATAACCAAGTCCTTCTCCGGCTGGGTAAACACGACCCGGCACTGTCGTCCCAACCGCAATTCAAAAACTCCACGTCGGTGAATTTTGCGAATGCCCAGTCCCGCATGACGATGCGGCTGGCCGAGTGCTTGCGGAAATTCCTTGACCGCGTCGGCGAGTTGCTCGCGGAGATCGAGAGGGGCGCGTTCGAGCTGGCGTTGCATCCGGCGCGACAGCGCGATTCTCATGCGCGTCGGCGCGGCTTGGTGACGGCACTGGCAAACACGGCGGGCGATTCGTGCACTTGGGCTACGCCGGCATTTAACTCCGTACGGGCTTCACGCGCGAGAAAGTCTGCGGCCGCGTCGCTTACCCGAAGGTCAGGCGATCCATTGCTGTCCACCGGCACGATTGCCGCCGCCGGTTTCGAGCCACGCATGATTACGACGCGCTCGCCTCGTAACGCAGCGTCAATCAGCTTTCCGAGCCGCGTCTTGGCTTGAGTGATCGTCGCCTTGGTCATGGTATCAATCTAGCTGAAAGCCGCGAACACGTCAAAGCTAGAACGCCGAGAAACAGATTGCCGCTGATGTCCGCAAAGCAATCGAGGTGGAGGAGTTTCATTCTCTCTTTCGCCATCGCATCCAGCCTCTCACTTGGGTGCTGAGAAGCGCGTCAAGTTCTAGCGATTTCCCGCGCGACGTGAGCAGATCGTTGACGTTCGTGTGGAGCAACTGGGGGAGCCGCTTGGGCTGAATGATGAAGTGAGGTTCAACAAGAATGTCCTTTGCGGACACGTCGCCAAAGCGGAAGAACTGCACCTTCGCACACTCGGCCCCCGCTTCAAGGTTAGAAACGAGCGCGACGAGCAACTGATGGAGTAATCCCTCCTCATGAAAAGACGCGACGGTTTGATGAGTGAACCGAATGTTCGTTGGGACTTCGCGAGAGAACGCCTTCATCTCGATGTAGTACTCGTTGCTCTCATGCTGCAGGACTAAATCGCAACCAAGTTTGCCCGCTGTGTTGCCTTTGTTCCGCGTATCTTCAATGTCGGATTCAGAGACGCCGAGGCGCTCAATTAGATGACGCCGTAGCACTTTGAGGCCGTCTTCTTCAATCTGCTTCGTGTTGCTCACGGAACTACTCTACCCCCCCTGGAATCATCACCCCGCCAACCGGTTCATCAAACTCGCGGCGTAGCCGGCCCCGAAGCCGTTGTTGATGTTGACGACGGTGACGCCGCTGGCGCAGGAGTTGAGCATGGCCAGCAGGGCAGCGATGCCGCCGAATGAGGCGCCGTAGCCGACGGACGTGGGCACGGCGATGACGGGTTTATCGACTAGGCCGGCGACGACGCTGGGCAGGGCGCCCTCCATGCCGGCGGCGACGATCAACACACTGGCATCGAGCAGTTCCTCGTTGAGGGCCAGCAGACGGTGAATGCCGGCCACGCCCACGTCGTAGTACTTCTTCACGCGATTGCCCATGATGTCGGCGGTAATGGCGGCTTCGTCCGCGATGGGGATATCGGTCGTCCCGGCGCAGAGCACGGCGATGGTGCCGCCGCGTTTTGGCAACGGTTTGCGCACCACCGTGATCGCCCGTGCCGATTCATCGTATCTCGCTCTCGGGAACGCGCGTTTCACGGCGCGGAAGGTTTCTTTCGCGGCGCGTGTGGCGAGCAAATTGTCGTTGTGATGAAGGATTGTCTGCGCGATTTTCACGACCTGCGCGGGGCGCTTGCCTTCGCAGTAAATGACCTCGGGGAACCCTTTGCGCAGGGTGCGGTGTCCATCCACCCGCGCGAAATCGAGATCGTGGATCGCCAATGATTTGAACTGCTTGAGCGCGCGCTCCGTCGGCACACGCCCGGCGCGCACATCCTCGAGCAGTTTTCTCAACTTCGATTCATTCATGGCTTGGCGGCTTTCGCCCGAATCCCCTTCGCCCGGGCTTCGATGGCCGCCGCATCGGCGTTTCGGTTGAGGGCGCGGAGGACAATCGCGTAGTTATCGAGGATCTGCAAGAGCTTCGGGTCGTTCGGTCCCAGCGCGTCCTGCTTGATGGTCAAAGCGCGCTTCAGCACAGGCTCGGCATCGGCGTAACGGCCCTCCGAAAAATAGAGCGCGCCGATATTGTTCAGGTCGTTGGCCAGATCGGGATGATCGGGACCGAGGAGTTTTTCGTCGATCAGCGCCGCGCGGCGGTAGAGCGGTTCGGCGGTTTTGTATTTGCCTTCCGCGCGATACGCCTCGGCGAGATTGTTGGCATCGGACGCGACGGTGAGGTGCTCCTTGCCGTAATTCGCTTCGTCAAGTGTCAGGGCGCGCTGGAATCGCTCTTCGGCATCCTCGTACTTGCGCTGCTGAAAAAGCGCGAGGCCCAAATTGGTCAGGTCTCGGGCCGATTGTTGGTCGCCGGCTTTCGTGTGGGCCTTCTCGTCGATGGCCAGGGCTTGTTCGAAAGAGGATTGTGCCTTCGCGTACTCATGGGAGGAAGCCTGCACCGAGCCGAGGGTACGCAGCGTGGCCGCGATGGCGGGGTGATCCGCTCGCACGGCTTGACGCCATTTCTCAAGCGCGCGCGCCAACAGTTGTTCCGCCTCGGCGTTCTTGCCCCGGGCGGCAACCAGGGCGCCCAAATTGCTGAGCGCGGTGGCGATGCCGCGCGGGTTCGGGCCGGGTTGTTTCTCCCAGATTGCCAGGGCGCGACGGAAAAGCGGTTCCGCTTCCTTCAGCTTGCCCTGAGCGCGGTAGGCTTCGGCGAGATTGTTGAGATCGGTGGCGACGTCAGGGTGATCGGCACCAAGCGCGTGTTGGTCGATTTCGAGCGCTTGGTTGTAGAACGGTTCCGCATCGGCATAGCGGCCGAGGCTGTCATACAGCATGGCGAGGTTGTTGAGATCGACCGCAACGTCGGGGTGGTCGGGCCCGAGCAATTTCTGGTCGAGCAGCAGCGCCCGTTTCTGCAGGGTCTCGGCTTCCGGATAATTCCCCGCGGCGCGCTGATATTCGGCGAGATTGCCCAACGCGGTGGCGACGTCGCGGTGGGATGGGCCGAACGTTTTCTCGGCGACCTGAAGCGCTTCCTGTCCGACATGGACCGCCTGCCCGTATTTCGCCTGGCGGTAGAGATCACCGGCCTGAGCGGTGAGTTTCTTGAGAGTGGCTTCCTGCGCGTTCGATGAAAGAGCGGCGAGAAACACCGCCAGCAAAACGAGCCGACGAGCTTTGGGGTTCATGGCGAACATGCGCTGTATGCTAACAGCCGCGCCCCCACATCGCAACTGCGTTCACTTCGCCAGCAACGCGAAGGCTCTCGCCAGGGGGAGATCGCTCGCGAGAACCGTGGTCTTGTCGTTCTTCCAGTCGAACGCACCGAAACCGGCGGCTGCCGCGGAGCGCTCCGTCTCGCGCGGCAGGTCAACGACGACATCCGGAATCACGCCGCGTTCCTGAAGGATCTGGTTGGACGGCCGGACGTAATAAGCGGTGGGCATTACCAACACGAATCCGTTCGCCAATCGGACGGACGTGGCCAGGAACCCGCGACCAAACGTCCTGCTGCCGACGACCTGGGCACGGTGATTGTCTTGCAGGGCCGCCGCGAAGGCCTCCGCCTCTGCCGCCGTGCCGCCATTGACCAGCACGACGATGGGCGCGGTCACTTTTGCGCCGTCCTCGCTGACGAAATCAGCGTGCAATCCCGGAGCCGCGTACTCCAGCGCGACAATCCGGTCTCCCGGGGGGAGAAACAACGACGCAACGGGTTGCACAACGAGAAACGAGCCGCCGGGGTTGTTGCGAAGGTCGAGAATGATGCCCGTCACATGTTGACTCTTCGCAAGGGTCATCGCGATGCGCAGGTTTTCGACCGTGTTACTGGAGAATTCGGAGAGACGATAATAGGCGACACCTTTATCCAACAATCGGAGCGCGGGCATCGGGGGAGAGCCGCGCGCCGCACGGTGCAAATGCAGGTCGCGAACCGCCATGCTGGACGGATCGATCACCCGCAGACTCACCTCGGAACCCGACGAGCCAGCCAGGAGCCGATCCATTTCGGAACGGCGCGCCTGAAGCGTGGACGAATTGTCGATGACGATGATCTGATCGCCGGCGAGCAGGCCGGCGCGTTGCGCGGGCGAGCCGTCGCGCGGGCAGATTACCGTGGGGATGCCTCCGCGGATGACGAAGGTGAGGCCGATATCAGCCGTGGCGGCGTCGGACCCGTTGGTCGACGCAGCTTCCTCGGGAGTGAGCAGGTCAGCATCCGCGTCGATGGACCGGACAAACGCCCGCAGGGCCGTGGTGGTGTACCACTCGGCGTTGACGCGAGACGGTTGAACGTACTCCTTCTGGAACACTTCGAGCAATTCCGTGAATCGGGATAGCGTCTCGAACGATGACGGCGCAGGCGTGATGACACGCGGCTCATCCGCGGCGTGGACGCAGGTCACGGTCGCAAGCAAACAGGCCAGGGTCGTCGTCGCGTGTCGCATTACGAACGAGAGTGATAACCGAGATGCCGAGCGGTGGCAAGCGGCCGCTTTGACGGCGTGGGAACGGGGGACTCTTGACAGGCCGAAAACGCGGGCCTAGCATCAGCGGCGGTTAAGGAGCATATGCGACTTTGTCTTTTGCTGAAAACTTTGTCCCGGTAATAATGTCAGGCGTATGGAAACCCGTCACGAAGAGTTAGGGATGCTCCCGTTCCGCCGAGACTTGCCTAGAGTCCGGCGGTTGTATCGAGTGGTCTCGCTTGCCGCTGGCTGGTGTTCGTGGCGATGTCCGTTGGCTGCTTTGCTGCTGATTCTCGCCGCCCATGTTTTTCCGGCGCCGACTTGGTGGCAGACGATTTGCGACACCGCCGTAGCGATTCTCCTTGCGCTGCTATTCTGTTCGTTTGGGTCGAGCATGGCGCTGGCCGCCATTTTAGCCGAGCGCCGTGACAGATGGTCCGAGCACGTGGGCAGATTCTTGAGCGTTCTTGGCGGCGTGGCGTTGGCTGCCCTCGGCTTGGTCGGGGCGTGGATGTTTTTCAGGAGTTCGGTCCGTGGTTTCTGACCATACGCCTGACGCCGCGCTGGAGCCAACGCCGACCGCGCCGTGAGCTTATGGATGGTTTGAGTTATACAGCGATGATCGGGCTTGCGGAGCCGTTCGCCCGTCGGCGTGGTTCAGCTTTTGGTCGTTAGGCTGTGACGACCACGCTCTCATTTCCGGCTGCGGCGGCTTGTGGATACCTCCTCGGCAGCGCGAGCACATCGCTGATCGTCTCGCGGTTTTACGGCGCGGATGTTCGCGCGCACGGTAGCGGGAACGCCGGCGCGACGAACACGCTACGAGTTCTCGGTAAGAAGGCGGCGGCCATCACCACCATTGGAGACATAGCCAAGGGCGTCATGGCGTTCCTGATCGGTCGGTTCCTGTTACGGGACAGTCCATCACTTGCGGCTCTCGGTGGACTTGCCGCCGGATTCGGAGCAATAGTTGGACACAACTGGCCTGTCTATTTCCAGTTTCGCGGAGGCAAGGGGATCTGGACGTCGTTTGCCGTGGCGCTTGCATTCGACTGGCGGATAGGTCTGGCGGTCCTATCGGCATTCGCCGTTGTCTTCGCACTGTCGCGAATGGTTTCTTTGGCAGCCATCGTCGCCGCGGCGCTGTTGCCCGTGATTGCCTGGCTCAGCGGCAGTGGACCGGTCGCCACCGGCGTCTTCTTCGTGCTGGCGGCGCTTGCCGTTGCGCGCCACCATTCCAACATCCGGCGAATACTGGAAGGACGCGAATCTCGGATTGGCGGGGAATAGGCCTGGCAAGTCGCTGCAGGCAACAGGCGCTCCTGTCAAAGGACGTCCACGACCACCGCGTGGAGGCACACGGCGTACAAGGTCTCCTCCGATATCGGCAGATGTTGTAGGCCCGCTGCCCCCAGTGGGCAACTTTTCCAACGGGCTGTTCGGGACGTTCACACAAGTTCTTGGCCGCTGATGGCGTCGGCGATCTTGAATTGTTCGAAGTGAAACGCCGGGTCGGCGCGAAAACTGAGTTTGCCGTTCAATTTCTTCTCGAGATCGATCAAGATGGTTTCATCCTCGGTGCGCAGTCGATTCAGCACCTCGGGGTGGACGTAAATGCGCAGTTGCGGCTGTTCGTGTCGGCCCTGCTCGCGGAGTTTGCGCAGCAGCTCGGCGACCTTGCGTTGAATCTCGACGGACATCGACAGCGCGCTTTTCACCATGCCCTTGCCCTTGCAGTACGGGCAATCCTCGTACACGGCGCTGGCCATGCTCTCGCTATGGCGTTGCCGCGTCATTTCCATCAGCCCCAACTGCGAAATGTTCAGGATGCGGGTCTTGGCCTTGTCGCGGCGCACGCCTTCGCGCACTTTCTGGGTGACCTTCTGCTGGTCGTTGCGGTGGCGCATGTCGATGAAGTCGATCACGATCAGCCCGCCGATGTTGCGGAGACGGAGCTGACGGCAAATCTCGTCCGCGGCTTCGAGATTGGTCTGCAGGATGGTCGTATCGAGGTCCTTTTGCGATTTGTGGCGACCGGTGTTGACGTCGATGGCGACCAGCGCCTCGGTTTCGTCGATGCAGATATAGCCGCCGGATTTCAGCCAGACCTGACGACGGAAGGCGTTGTCGATTTGCTTCTCGACATTGAACCGGCTGAAGATCGGCGTGGGCTCGTTGTACAAGCGCACTTTATTGCGGGAGCGGCGGCTGATCTGGCCGATCATGTTGCGGATGCGCTCGTAGGCCTGCTCGTTGTCCACGACGATACGATCGACTTCTTCCGTGAGGAAGTCGCGCACAGTGCGCTCGACGAGGTCGGGCTCTTGGAACACGCAGCAGGGAGCGGGCTGGTTCTTGATCTTGTCCTCGACCCCTTTCCAGGTTTGCAGGAGCAGCTCGAGATCGCGAATGAAGTACCGCTTCTTCTGGTTCTCGCCGACGGTGCGGACGATCACGCCCATGCCCTCAGGAATGTGCAAGCGCTGCAGGATCTTCTTCAGACGCTGGCGCTCCTTGTCGTCCTCGATTTTGCGGGAGATGCCGCGCTGCGCGTTGAACGGCATCAGCACCAGGTAACGCCCGGGGATGCTGATGTTGGTCGTGATGCGGGGGCCCTTGGTTCCGATCGGGCCTTTGACGACCTGAACGATGACCTCCGAACCCGGCGGATAGAGTTGCGGGATGTCCTTTTGGGAGATCTTCGGCTTTTGCTGGGCGCGCTCGCCCTCGGGTTGTTCGAGGAGATCGACGCGCTGGTCGAGTTGCTCGGGAATGATGTCCCAGTAGTGCAAGAACGCGTTTTTCTCGAAGCCGATATCGACAAACGCCGCCTTGAGGCCCGGCTCGAGGTTCTTGATGCGGCCCTTGAACACGCTGGCGACGATTCGTTTCTCGGTCGTGCGCTCGATGCTGAACTCCTCGAGCTGGCCGTCTTCCAGGACGGCGACGCGATTTTCGAGCGCCTCGGCGTTGACGATGATTTCCTTGAAGATGCGTTTCTTGCGGCGTCCGGTGAGCAGTTCTTCGCCCTTTTTCAGGATTTGTTTGATTGCGTCCACGGTCAGTAGATCCTCCTATGAATCCAGATGTTTTGTAACAGCCCGAGAGCGGTCATGCTGGCCAACACGAACGATCCTCCGTAGCTGAGTAATGGCAGGGGCAGACCGGTGACCGGCATCAGGCCGATCGTCATGCCCACGTTGATGAAGATATGGAAAAACAGCATGACCACCACACCCGTGGCCAGAAGCATTCCCAAACGGTCGCGCGCGTTGGCGGCGATCCGTAGCCCGGAAAACAACAGTACGGCGTACAACAAAACGATGACAAGACTGCCGACAAACCCTTCCTCCTCGGCGATGACGCTGAACAGAAAATCGTTCGGCGTGACGGAACGGGGCAGGTAGCCGAGCAGGTTTTGCGTGCCCTGGAGGTAGCCTTTGCCGGTCAGGCCGCCCGATCCGACGGCGATGAGCGACTGATTGAGGTTCCAGCCGGCGCCACGCGGGTCGTAATCCCGATGGAAGAAGACAGTCAGCCGGTCCTTCTGATAATTCCGGTGGCCCGTTCTATTCTCTCGCAACTTCCACATGATGGGCAGGCCGATACCGGCCAGGGCAATCCCCAATACGGCCGCGAACGCCAAACGCTTTACCTTCACACCTGCGACAAACATCAACCCGAAACAGATCGGAATCAAGACCAGCGCGGAACCGAGGTCCGGCTCGAGCATGATCAGGATGACCGGCGCGGCCGTCATGGCCAGGGCGCCGGCCACCGTGGCCCATTGGCGGCCTGACTCCCGGCTGCGGTGAAACAGGTAATAGGCGATCGCCAGCAGTGTGGCGAGTTTGGCGATTTCGGCCGGCTGAATGCCGAAACTCCCCAACCCGAGCCAGCGTCGCGCCCCGTAGACCTTGACGCCGATCATCAGAACCAGCACCAGCAATCCCAGGGCGAACGCATACCACACCGTGGCCCATTGACAGATGAGACGATAATCCACCAGCGACGTCGCGAGGTAGACCACCAGCCCGATCCCGAACCATACCAGTTGCATCTTGTAGAAATCACGGACGGGTTGGCCGGGGCCGTGGTAGGACGCGCTGTAAATGAACAGGATGCTGACGGCGGCCAGCGCGACCATGGCGCTGAACAACAGCCAATCCATGCGCTTGAGCAGGCGGGTATATTTCTCAATCGGCATAATTCGTGTCTTCCAGGATGATGGAAGTCCTTCCACTCTTCCCGAACACCCGGGCAAATATGTCGCCGGCAATCGGCGCGGCGGTATGGCTCCCGCTCAGCGCGTCCTCGATCAGCACCGCCAACGCGACCTGCGGATTATCGTACGGCGCAAAGCCGATGAACCACCCCCGGTTGCGGCGGCCGGTCTTGGTGTCGATCTCCGCCGTGCCGGTCTTGCCCGCGATGGCCAGCCCGGACACCGAGGCGGCGTGGGCGGTTCCCTTGGTCTCCTGCACGGCGCCGAGCATGGCGTGACGCACAAACTCAATCTGGTCCGGCTTGGCAGTCAAACGCGCGCGCACATCCGGCTGACCCTGGTGGACGACCTGGCCATCGGACGATTCGATTTGCTTCACGACATACGGGTGCAGGCAGGTGCCGCGATTGGCGAACGCGGCGGCTACGCATGCCATCTGCATCGGCGTCGCCAACAGGAAGCTCTGCCCGATGGATAATTGCGCCGTATCGCCTTCCCACCATTTCTCTCGCCGTTGCATCCGCTTCCACGCTGGCGTCGGGACGAGCCCCGTGTGCTCGTTGCCAAGATCAAAGCCGGTCGGCTCTCCAAGCCCAAACTCGGCGGCAGTCCTCGTAATGGCATCGACGCCGGTCTTCATGCCTTCCTCGTAAAACCAGATGTCGCACGAATCGACGATGGCCGAATACGCGTCGACCCGGCCATGGCCGCCGATCTTGTTGCTCCAGCACGTGAACGGGCGCCGCCAATTGCCGATCTGCACCGAGCCCGCGCATGAGATCGTATCGCGCGGCGAGATCGCGCCGGATTCCAACCCCGCGAGCAGCGTGATCGGCTTGAAGGTCGATCCCGGCGCATACGACGCGCCGATGGCCCGATTGAGCATCGGACTGGCCGGATTGGTCAGGACGGCTTGAATGGTCTGCGGCGGAGTGCCCGGATTGAAGATATTGGGATCGAACGCGGGCACTGAGGCCATGGCGAGAATTTCGCCCGTGCGCGGATCCAGAAGCACTGCCGCGCCTCGCAAACTGCTGCCCGCGGGAATGGACGCATGGGCGAGCGCCTGCTCGACAATGCGCTGCAGCCGCACATCGATGGTCAGGGTCACGCGCCCGCCCGTCTCCGCCTCTTTTTCGCCGAGATCGTTGACGACCATGCCGGCCGGATTCACGCGAATCGTCCGTCCGCCGGGCGACCCGCGCAAATACTCGTCGCAAGCTTTTTCGACGCCTTGTCTTCCAACCCGATCCGGCTGGTAGTAATAAAACTTCTCGATTTCGTCCTCAGCGCTATCGTCAGCCTTGGCGACGTACCCCAACAGATGCGCAGCCAGCGATCCCTGCGGGTATTGGCGGACGGGCATGACGATCAGGTCGGCGCCGGGCAGCGTGCTGGCCCGTTCGGCGAACGCCGCGACCTGCTCGGGGCGAAGGTCGCGCCACACGGGAAGCGGAAGAGGCCCCCGCGTCTCGTAGTGGGTGAGCACGTCCCGGTCGGTAATCGTCACCGGCATGCCCAACGCGGTACTCATGGCAACCAGGCTGGCTTGGGCGACGCGGACGACGTTCGTCCGTTTCGAGACGCGGCCAAGCTGGTCGAGGTAGATGGCCACGTCGTAGCTCGGCCGGTTGTTGGCGAGGATCGCGCCATTGCGATCGACGATCTCGCCACGGGCGGCCGGAACGCGGATGCGGCGCAACGATTGGTTCTCCTGCTTGTTATCGTAATCTCCCCCGTGCGCCACCTGGACATGCCACAGGGCGGCGAGCAGCACGAACAGCCCGATGCCGATGATCGTGCCGACAGCCTGCAGGCGCGGGTTGCGTTCACGGAACGGCGCGCTGATGATCATTCAAACCCCCAGGCCAACCGGGCGTAGTCGGCGGCGAAAAACAGCGCGACCGCCAGCACGCCACTGATGGACGCAACCTCGAGCATCTTGAAAATGTTACCGAGTGAGAGACCGACCGCGAAGAACGCAATGACTGAGGCGACGATGGACGTTGACGCGCCGGCGCTCCACTGGACCCAGGGCAAATCCCGGTCCAACGCTTCACGCAGGCTCGTGATCACAATGGTAGAGATGCCATAAGCCAGCGCGGAGATGCTAAACGGCGCGGCCGACAAGGCGTCCTGGGCCAGCCCCGCGGCCAGCGCGAGCAGGAACGCCCGCCGCCGATGCATGGTCAGCGCCGCATAGACGACAACAGCCGGCAGGAATTCCAGGCGCACGCCGCCGAGCCACCCGAGCGCCGGCATCCGCGCTTGGAGCGCCACGGCGATCAGGATTCCAGTGATGGCGATGAGGGTGTTCATTCCGATTTCGTAATGACGATTACTTCTTCCAATCGGCGGAAGTCGACCGCCGGCACAACGTCCACGTCCTGATACATGCCGGTCTGGCGATTCATTCGGGCGCGCGCGGTGGCGCCGATGAGAATGCCCTTCGGGAAGACGCCGCCGAGGCCGGAAGTAATCACGCTTTCGCCTTGGGCGATCTTCGCGTCGCGGTTGACGTACGTCATGGTCAGATGCGGCGACACGCTGAACGCCGTCGGGTTGCCCGACACAACGCCCGGCTCGCGCGTGTCCTGCAGCAGCGCCGCCGCCTTGCAGTTCTGGTCGGTGATCAACAGGACGCGCGCCTGGCCGCGGGTGACCGAGGTCGTCTTGCCGATCAGGCCATCGGCGTTGAGCACGGCCATGTTGTCGGCCAGGCCGTCGTTGCTGCCGCGGTCGATCTGGAGGCTCCGCCACCAATTCGACGCATCCCGCCCGATGACGCGGGCGGTGACGGTGTGAAACGCGCTGTGCTCTTTGACGTCCAGGAGCTGGTGCAGGCGCAGGTTCTCGCGACCGGTTTCGCCGAGGGCGCGGACTTCCTGACGGAGAACATCATTCTCCTGGCGCAACCGCTCGTTTTCCCGGGCGAGTTGACGACGGGACTGGACGAACGGGAAATAGTCGCCCAGTTCCACGAACGGCGTGCACAGTTGTACAAAAACCATACGCAACTTCGTCGAGAATCTGGTCGGTTGGCCGAGGAACACAATCCAGCCCACCACCAGCAATCCGACAATGACCCAATTTCTACGGTTCAAACAAAACCCTGTATTCAACCGGTCGTCGCAGGCTGCAGGCCTGCTGCGAACCAGTCATTTGGTGGATGGAGGAGGGGGGCTTACTCTAGGATGAATTCTTGGCGAGTTTCTCAAGGTAGCCGAGTTCCTGGAGCACGACGCCCGTGCCCATCGCCACCGCGCTGAGCGGATCGTCGGCGATGTGGACGGGCAACCCCGTTTCCTCGGCGAGCAGCTTGTCGATGCCCCGAATCAGCGCCCCGCCGCCCGCCAGCATGATGCCGCGGTCGACGAGATCTGCCGCCAATTCAGGAGGGCAGCGCTCGAGCGTGACGCGGACGTTCTCGACGATGGTCGAGACCGGCTCCTGCAACGCTTCGCGCACCTCCTCGGAGGTGATCGTCAACGTCTTCGGCAGGCCCGCCACCAGGTCGCGTCCCTTGACTTCCATGGTGAGCTCTTGTTCGAGCGGGTAGGCCGAACCGATCTTGATCTTGATATCCTCCGCCATGCGTTCGCCAATCATCAAATTGTAAGCGCGTTTCATATACTGGATGATGGCTTCATCCAGTTCATCTCCTGCCACACGCACACTTCGGCTGAGCACGATACCGGCCAGGCTGATCAGGGCCACTTCGGTCGTGCCGCCGCCAATATCCACAATCATGTTGCCCGCCGGCTCTTGCACCGGCAGCCCAACCCCGATGGCGGCCGCCATCGGTTCTTCAATGAGATAAACGTCCCGCGCCCCGGCGTGGGTGGCGCTGTCTTTAACGGCCCGCTTTTCCACTTCGGTGATGCCGCTCGGAACCGCAACGATGACGCGCGGTTTGATGCCGTAGCGGCGGTTGTGCACCTTGCTGATGAAATAGCGGAGCATCGCCTCGGTCACTTCGAAATCGGCAATGACACCGTCCTTCATGGGGCGAATGGCCTGGATGTTGCCTGGCGTGCGGCCCAACATCCGTTTCGCCTCTTCTCCTACCGCCAGAACGTGGCTCGTCCCCGTTTGGATGGCGACCACACTCGGCTCTCGCAAAACAATACCGCGATCACGCACGTACACCAGCGTGTTCGCGGTTCCCAAATCGATCCCAATATCGGTCGAGAAATAGTTTAGAAAATTGCCAAACATCAACATGTACCCCGTCTTTTCCCGGGGCCGCTAAAACTCCCCCAATGCGTCCTCCCCAACGCCCTCCACAAATCGACAAGCTCCTTCGACCCACCGCGCCGCGACCGCAGCCGCAGCCCGAAGTGATTCGAGTCGCGCCACTTTTACAAAACCGCGCCCCAGCCGTCAAGCAGCATTGTGCAAGGTTTTTTTCCGGACAAAAGTCCTTCCCTACCGCGGCGAAATCGAATACGCTCCGATCCGAAGAGAAGCGCATGGCTCGTAACGAGCGATGAGTGCCCAGCCGATATACGTCAGCGTCACCGAGCCCGTGAACCGGGCCATCGAACGGGTCAAGCTCCTGTTGTTCCACCCGTTCGACCTTGGCAAGTGGTTTACCATCGGGTTCGGCGCCTGGCTGGCCACCATCGGTGAACGCGGCGCCAGCTTCAACTTCCCATCCCACAAGCAATACCAGCCCGGCGACATGGAGAGTTTCCGGCAATGGTTCGATCATGCCCACAATTACGTGGTGAACAACCTGAACTGGATCCTTCCGCTCGCTATCGCGGTGGTCATTTTTGCATTCGCCCTCGGCGTATTGTTCACGTGGCTTCACAGCCGCGGGGCATTCATGTTTCTTCACTGCGTCGCGCTCAACAAGGCGGAGATCGACGTCCCGTGGACCCGTTACGCCGCGGCGGCCAACAGCCTGTTCCTGTTCCGACTGGTGCTCTGGCTCATTTCACTGGTCCCTGTCGTGTCCCTGCTGGTATTCACGGGGATCACGGCGATCCGGCTCGTCCACCAGGGAGACGGCATCTTGCAGATTGTTCTCGGCCTGATGCCCTTGCTTCTGATGTTGGTCGCCGTGGGGATCTTGTTCTGCGTGATCCGAAAACTCACCGTCGATTTCGTCGTGCCGATCATGATGCTGCGCGGCACGAAATGCCTCGCGGCCTGGTCGGAGTTCCTCGGGTTGCTCTCGGTCAACGTCGGGCGCTTCATTTTGTATCTGCTATTTCAGATCGTGCTGGCGATCGTGCTGGGCCTGATCGTCGTCGTCGCCGCCGTGGTCACGTGCTGCTTCTGTTGTCTGTTGCTCGTGCCGTACATCAGCACGGTCCTGCTGTTGCCCGTGCTCATCTTCAAACGGTCCTACTCGCTATTCTACCTGGCCCAGTACGGTCCCCCATACGATGTGTTCGCCCCCCAGACCACGGCGACGAGTCCGCAGACACCGATGGCGTGATTGGCTTGGAGCCGCTAACAAACACAGCGTTGGGTCCGTGGGAGCGACATTCCTGTCGCGACCGGTGTGTGCAAAGCCGAATGCCTGATTCGGGCGTCCGCCCTCTCAGGGCAGATTCTTCGGGCCGAACGCGTGGGGCAGCAGGTCACTGAGCGGGGCGTCGACCCGGTCCCCCGTGTCGCACACGCTGATAATCCGCGCGTTCGGGCCGAACTCATTGATCACCTGGCGACAGGCGCCGCAGGGAGCGCTGGTGATCTTCGTCGGCGTGTAGATGATGACCGCTTCGATCTCTCGCTCGCCGGCGGCGACCATCTGAAAGATGGCGTTTCGCTCCGCGCAAATCGTCGAGCCGTACGCCGCGTTCTCCACATTGCAGCCCGTGTAGATCTTTCCCGACCTCCCCAGGACCGCCGCGCCAACGGGGAACTTGCTGTAGGGACAGTAGGCGCGTTCGCTGGCCCGTCGTGCTTCCCTGACCAACGTTTCCAGCGGGATACTGGTCGGTTCCTTGGGCATTGTCCTATCCTCCGGGGGGCTCGGGCA
Organism: Verrucomicrobiia bacterium; assembly: GCA_035541135.1. Lineage (GTDB taxonomy): Bacteria > Verrucomicrobiota > Verrucomicrobiia > Palsa-1439 > Palsa-1439 > Palsa-1439. The sequence continues at coordinate 44,571 of DATKNW010000075.1, read as the reverse complement.
TTCGAGCCGACGCTGGCGACGTTGCGGCAAACCCGGGCATAATTCAAGCCGGGATTCGGCCGCGGCGAGATTATGGAACACGAAGCACGTCGATCCGCCACGGCTGGCGTCCTGGGGAAGCGGCGGAGTGTCGCGGTGGTTTGGAACAAGGCCGGTTGCGTTGCATCGTATGTGTGGTATGCTTGCGGGTGGCAACGTGGCTCAATCGTCAACGAAAACAGGTACCACTGTGTACGCCCGGCGAATCTGTGTGCTGCTGCTATTCGTGTGCGCCGGTGCGCTTGTCGGTGGTTGCGCGGACCTGAGTTCTGATGACCGTGCTGTTTTCTACAGCGGCTGGGCTGATCCGCGTGCCGAGCCTCTGGTCAAGTAACTGGTGAGAAGCAACTGCCGTTGGAGGGCGCGATCCGCCACGTTCACCCCGCGCTTCGGCCGCGACGGACGTAGCCCTCCCAACGGAAGCAGCGACGAACTGGGGCCGTCGTTATCGGAGCGGTCGCGCATTGAAATTCGTATCGTGAAGAAGTATCTTCGGCGAATCGGGTTGCGTGGCGAACGGGCCATCGTTGATTTGGCCAGGAGGAATTCATGCAAAAACTCTACCGCGTTTGGGTCGGTCTCGTTTCCAGGCTCCAATCTCCCTTCCTGCTGATCATCCGCCTGTACTGGGGCTGGCAGTTCTTCCTGACGGGCCGGGGCAAGCTGATGCATCTCGATCGCACGGCCGGGTTCTTCGCCAGTCTGAACATTCCCCTGCCGAAGCTGAATGCGGTCCTTGCCGGCAGCACGGAGTGTTTCGGCGGGCTGCTGCTGCTGCTCGGCCTCGGCTCGCGCATCGCGACGGTGCCGCTGATCTTCACGATGGTGATCGCCTACCTGACGGCCGACCCCGACAAGGTGCACCAGATCTTCAGCAAACCCGACGCGTTTGTGTCGGCCGACGAGTTCCTGTTCATGCTCACGGCGATCATCGTGCTGATCTTCGGGCCGGGCTTTTTTTCCCTCGACGCCATCATCGCCCGCGTCCGGGGCCAGAAAAAGGCGTGATCCAGGCGGACGGCCCGTTTCGGTTTGCGTTTGGTGGCGTATTCCGCTATGATGCGCCGCGGCGTGAGACATTCGCGACGAGACGTGGCGGGCGTACCGCGTCCCGGCAAATCCAATTCGGGCTGCGAATCGTAGTCATGGTACGGTGGACGATGAGCGAGAAAGAGCGGAACCAACCGGCTTGGCGAGCATCCTACGGATATGCTGGGAGCAATTCGATAATGCGTTTTCGCGCGGCGTGGCCAGATTTGACGCACCGAGATTGCGCTCCGGCCAGCCGCCCCGCTATTTCCATCCCCTCGACAGAGCTTTCTCATCAATGTCACAGGAATGCTGGTCCCGTCGGGCGTGGCGGGATTGGTGGCCCAAAACAAACCAAACACCCAACCAGAGGAGAAGCATGAAGAGAAGCACAAGAGCATTGGTCGCAGGCGCAGCCCTCGCCGGTTTGATGACTGGCGCGGTCGCGCGGACGTACGCCAGCCAACAGGCCACGACGGCCACGACGGGCACGAGCCTGACGAGCTGGGGACAGTTGGACGACACCGGCGACAAGGGCAAGCACGACTGCAAAGGCCAGAATAGCTGTAAGGGGCAGGGCGGCTGCAAGGGCGGCGACAACGGCTGCAAAGGCCAGAACTCTTGCAAGGGCAAGGGCGGCTGCAACACCAACAAGTCGAACTAGTCGGTTCGAAGCCCTGTGTGATTGGGATGGGGGGCGGCGCGAGCCGCCCCCTCCACACCATGCCTGCCAACCCGTTCAACGCCTTCACCGAGTACGGAATCGGCATCGGCCTGCGCGTGCCGCATTACCAGCACATCCTGACGCGCAAGCCCGTCGTGGATTGGTTCGAAATCATCTCCGAAAACTTCATGGTCGACGGCGGTCGCCCGCTCCAGGTGCTCGACCAAATCTTGGAACAATACCGCGTCGTCCAGCACGGCGTGTCGATGTATTTCGGTTCCGCGGACAAACTGAACCGCGAACATCTCCGCAAGCTCAAGGCGCTGGTCCAGCGCACGAAAACGCCCTGGCTTTCCGATCACTTGTGCTGGGGCAGCGTGGACGGCCGGTACACGCACGATTTGTTGCCGATGCCGTACACGTTCGCGGCGGCCAGAGTCACCGCGGAAAAAGTGCGCGCCGTCCGCGATTACCTGGAGATACCGGTTGCCGTTGAGAACGTCAGCAGCTACGCCGAGTTTCATCAGTCGGAGATGACCGAATGGGAATTCCTCACCGAGGTCGTCGAGCAGGCCGACTGCGGCATTCTGCTGGATGTGAACAACATTTACGTTTCGTCGAAGAATCACAATTTCAATCCGTACGACTACGTCAACAACGTCCCGCATCATCGCGTTGCGCAGTTCCACATCGCGGGCCATTCCAAGTTCAAGAAGTACATCCTCGATACGCACGATCATCCCGTGCTCGATCCCGTCTGGCAGTTGTACGCGCACGCGACCCAACTGGTCGGCAAGACCGCGACGCTGCTGGAGTGGGATGACAGCATCCCGTCGTTTGACGAGGTCCACAATGAAGCGCTCAAGGCGAACAAATTCATCGACCAGGTCGCGCATCCGGCCACGCTCGCGTAGGGTCGCCACGGCGAAACAGCTCGGCGAACTGCAGGCGATGATGGCCGGCGCGATCATGCGTCCGCTGGCGGCGGGCGACCGGATGCAGCAATCATCCGGCCCGGTCGCGAACGCGATCATCAAACCCAACGACCGGCTCACGTCGTTCGAGCGGCTGGAAATCTACAACCGCCAGTATTGGTTTCGCATCCTCGATTGTTTCTACGACGACTATCCCGGCCTGCGCGCGGTGATCGGCCAGCGGAAGTTCGACCGGCTGGCCCGCGCCTATCTCGCGAAATACCCGTCGGCTTCTTTCTCATTGCGCAATCTCGGCAGCCGGCTGGAGAGATTCCTGCGCGCGGAGCCGAATTGGATCGCACCGCACGTGCGGTTGGCGCTCGACATGGCTCGCATTGAATGGGCGCACATCGTCGCGTTCGACGAAGGCGCCAGGCCCGTTGTTCCCGTCGACGATTTGCTGGGACGCGATCCGTCAACCGTCCGCCTCGCGTTGCAGCCGTACATCACGCTGCTCGACGTGCAATATCCCGTCGACGATTTGCTTCTGGCGGCAAAACAAGGGGACGAACGCCTGCGGGGCGAAGCCAGCAACGCCGTCGAGATCCACAGTCGGCACACCACGCGGCTCAACCTTCGCGGCCTGAAACCGCGGCAACAGTATATTGCGGTTCATCGGATGAACTGCTCGGTTTACTACAAGGCACTCACGCGCGAGCAGTACGAAGTGTTGCGCGCGATCCAGCGGGGCGCGACCCTCGAGCGCGCGTGCGCTGTCTTGTTGAAGCGTCGCGGCCCTGATGCCGAAACGGTCGCTGCTGACGTCCAGAAATGGTTTCAGGCGTGGAGTTCCTTCGGTTGGTTTTGCCAACGGTGAAGGATGTCACGCGGTCTTGCCGCAGTCGCCACGCCGCGCCGGGCGTAAGCAGTTCAGGGCAGATTCGTGTTGACGCTCGACAGCGTGTTGTTGACGTGAGCGCCGAGTCCTTGGAGAATCAGAACGGCCACGACGGCGATCAATGCGAGAATCAGCGCGTATTCCACAAGACTTTGGCCGGATTGTCTCCTGGCAGCCCGCATAATCCGAGATAGTGTATGCATAATGATATCGCCTCAGTTGTTGGTTTTTGCGTGGGGTCACCACCCACGACCCACAATGGCCCGCAGGATAAACCATATCTGGCTTGCAGGTCAACGGGATAATGCAAGACAACGGCGCATGACCGGTCAGCGTTAGCGCGAAGTTGGATCGGCCTACCCAGATGGTATCGAAGCACCTTATGGAGGAGTTATTACATAGGCAACCGGGTGTGTGGTAACCCGGCGGCGGTGCGATGGAGATCGTGCCGATGGGGGGGGCGGGACGCTGGGACAACATCGCCGCCGCGGGTCAAACAGGTGACGAGATGGTTCGATTGCGAGCATGGAACCTGCTGTTTGGTGGGGTGGCGACGCGCCCTGCGCTTGTGTTGGGGTCGGGGACGCCGAGCGCAAGAAAGATACAGGGTGAAACAGGCCATCGGATATTGCCTCGTGATGCTGTGCGGCGTGTGGACCGTGACGGCGCAGACCAATGCGCCCGCGCGGCCGGCGCAACCGACCCGGTTTGTGACCAGGATCGGCGAGTGCGAGAGCCGGATTGGCGGTGTCGAGGTGCTGGTTTCCGGCATCGTCGAACCGGGGAAGTCCACGATCCGGATTCAGTGCCGGCTCAACCATCTCGAGACGGCGTGCGAAGTGGCGCCGACCAATGCGCTGGCGATCGCGCAGTTGATTGAGAGCGTCGCGACCGACTCGCGGACGGGAAAACAATCCGCCGGGCAATGCCGGAACGTCGAGGTCAGCGCGTTCGAGTTGCAGGGCAAGGAATTCGTCGAGGTCATGTTTCACCAGGAAGAGGCCGCGACGAAGGAATCCGCGTGTCGATTGTGGCTGGATTCATACAACGCGCTGAGTTTGTCGCGGCTGATTACTTCGGGGAAAACCGTGGCCGACTGGCTGGAGCCCCGACTGGCGGCGCTGGAGTAGGGAGAAGCAACGGACACGACCACGATATGGTCGGCACAATGTCACTAAAGAGCTTTCTCAAACGGTGCATTCCATGGCGGCTTCGGGAGCAGCGGTACGTTGTGAGACGGCTGTTCCAGGAAGTCCGCTACCACATCCGCCCCGCGCCACTGAACGATTTCGGTGACTATGACGGTTACTGGGAAAAGCGCGGGGGAAAGATTGATATCCAGCATCGGTGGGAGATTGCCGCGAACCTGATCGAGGACGGCAGCACACTGCTGGACGTGGGTGCGGGGACAGGCCAGTTCATCGACTACCTGCGATCGAGAAAGCCAGGTGTCAGGTGCAGCGCGTCGGATATGTCGGCGCGCTCAGTAGCCATGCTCCGCGAGCGGGGCGTCGACGCCGTCCAAGCAGACATCAGCCGCGACGCGATCTCCGGCCAGTTCGACTATGTGACGTGCTTCGAGGTCATCGAGCACGTTGCGGACGCCGAGACGGCTCTTCGACACCTGAAGCATGCGTTTCGCAAGGCTCTCCTTGTTTCTGTGCCGAATGTAGGTTTCATCATGAGCCGGTTCCGACTCGCAGTGCTCGGGAGGTTCCCGCTGACGACCATCCAATTTCACGTCAAGGAACATGTGCGGCACTGGACGCCGAAGGACTTCCGGCAATGGGCCTCAGTCTATGGACTGAGAGTCGTGCGAATGGACGGCCAGTACGGCCTTCCGTACACGCCTTGGAAGAAGTGGCCGTCCTTGTTCGCCGGAGCACTGGTCTACGTGTTGGAACGCGACGAACATCACGGCCCCTCCAAGTAGAGTCGTTTGACCTCGGCGGCGGAGAGCGGACGGTTCCAGACGCGCACGTCTTTCATGAATCCCATCCAGTACTGCGACCCGACAATTGAGCCGATGAGCACGTCGGTCGGCGACGCAAGCGCGAGGCCGGTTGCCGCGTTTATCGGGGTCGGGCTGGCATAAGCGACGTATCCGTCCGTGTAGGCAATTAGGTTCATCCCGTCGAAAGAGATGGTGTAGTTGTGCCAGGTATACAGCGGGAAGTTCGTCCCGCCGCCCACTCCTGAGCCATAGCCGCCTTGGAAAATGTACGACGAGTCGTTCGTGTCGCGCAGGTAGCACCCAAGCTGGCCGTTGATATTGTCCATGATCCAGCTGCGGCCTCCGGTGTTGCCATAGAACTTCGTGACAAGATTCAGATTGCCGCTATTGCTTTCCTTTGTGGCCCACGCCGAAAGCGTGAATCCATGTTTGACGACCATCGGCCAGGAGGTGCGGCGCACGGTGCCGCTGTAGCTGTTAACGGTTTGGTTTCCACCAATGATGAGCGTGCTTTGGAACCACGTCATGCCGTCGTTCTCGGTCTGCGTCGGCACGGCGCATAGCATTAGCCCGTTGTAGGTGTACCCGTTGGTGCCGATGCCGAAGTCGTAGATCGCCGCGGTGTAGACCTTGTCGACACTGTCAAGATCATACAGCGCGTACATGTGGCCGTTCGTGCCGGCGGAGCCCTGCGGGTAGAGCCCAAGGATCGTGGGAAGGGAGTTGGTCCAGGCGACAGAGCAGGCACCATTTGCGCCGAGGTAGACGGAGGCGATGCTGTCGACGTAGCCACCCACCGACTGGCTGATGATCCCGAACTGATTGGACACGGTGTGCGCTACGGCTCCGATATTCGTCAGGGACGATCCATGTCCGAGGTCCCACGTTCCCGCAGCCACGCCGTTGGTCATGTATGCGTACAAGGTGCCGTTGGTTGGCCCAGCCACGCTACCGCCGCACCACAGTATTACGTTCGTACCGATGGGATTGTCGTTGGCCGCCCACCACGCCGCGTCGTTGCAATGGCCCGCGCTGATACTCCAATTCGTCACGGCCTGTCCCGACGCCGTAAAGACGTATACGATGCTGCCGCTCGACCAGTAGATCACCTGCCCATCGCTGCACATGCCTTGCATGCCGTTCGGGGGCGGCCCCGTGCAGATGACCGTCGTCGGGTCTGAGGCTGAGCTGAAGTTGAAGCGCGGCTGGGAGGGGATGTCGATGAAGGTGGAGGAGCCGTTGAAGCGCATGGCGTAGACGCCGTTGGTGCTGGCGAGTGTGGCGCCGTTGCTGACCGCGCCGCGCGCGCCGGTCCACGGCTCGGTCGCGTTGCTGACGCTGAACAATCCCGAGCCGAGCCACCAACCTTGGCCGCTATCCCGCCAGCGGTTGAGTTCACCGCCGTCCACCGCAAGTGCGGAAGTGCATGAGTACATGAGCGCCGAAGCCACCAACGCACTCAGGCACTTCGACACTCCGGCACCTAGATACTTGGTTCTCATTGTTGAATCCATTTGAAGTCCTGGCCGACACCGACTTGAGCTGTGGCGTTAACGTTGCTGGTGGAGATCGCCACGTTCCAGCGCAGATCAAGCCGCTGGCCGGCGAGATTGTTGGTCAGCCAGGTCCCGGCAGTCTGCAGGTTGGTTACCACGTCGCTGCCAACCGATGCGACCTGGGCGGTGAAGATCGTGCTCGCCCCGAGCAGCCCCGACGACGCCTGGATCGCGATGTTGGAATTTTGGGCCTGATCGATCTTGAAGTGCATCCCGAGCGCTGTGAGGTTCGTCTGCCCAGGCGGGACCATGAGCTTGCAGAATGCCACGCCGTTTTGCGTATTCGTCGACGTGCATGTCGCCACCGAATAGAGCCGATTCGTGATGCCGTCCGTCGTGTCGAGGTTCGGGATGGTGCCCGTGCCGTTCGTGCCGTAGGAATTGCCGTAGAAGAACCCGATCGAATCATTGCTGGTGGCGGGCGAGAAGTTGTGGAAGATGGCGCAGTCGTAATTGGTCAGCGGCGCGGTCGCGGCGATCGTGATGGTGCCACCCGTCGTCGATGCCGTCGTGGCGATCTTGAGATTCCCGGAGACGTTGATCGTCACGTTCGACACGAGGCTGTTGATGCCGGCCACGGAGTTCGTGCCGAACACCGATGCGCCGATCGGGAATGTGATCGTCGCCGTATTGCCCGAGACGCTGACGCCGCCGTTACCCGAGTTTCCGCCGCTGACGACATTGGCGATGAAGCCGTTGGTGACGGAATTGATGTTGGCAAGCAGGGACGCTTGCCCCACCGCGAAACAGTTGCTGAGCGTGTTCACGAAGTTGATCGTGGCCAGGCCGTTGGTCACGCCGCTGCTCGTCAGGGTGGTTGCGAGGTAATTGCTGACCGCAAGCAGGGACGCTTGCGCCACCAGGCTGTTGGTGAGACCCGGGACGTTCAGCTCGCTGACGAGGCAATTCGTGTCGACCGCGATACTGTTGGTGCCGCCGCCCAAGTTGACGATCGCGATGCAATTCGAGGAGACGAGGACCGTCTGCGTTCCGCCGCCCGAGCCGACCAGGCCCGAGAGCGTCACGACGCGGCCGCCGCCGGGCACGTTGCTGACCGAGAGTGTCGCGCCCGGGAACACCAGCATGTCGCCACTGGCCGTCGTTGCGCCGTTGCCCACGCCGACGGGATAGAGATTGGTGGCATGAGCGGGAGGAGACAGGAGACAGAAGACGGGAGACAGGAGAACGGCGCACAACGGAAGCCACGAATGGACACGAATTGTCACGGATGATTCGCGTTTCATTCGTGTGGATTGGTGGCTCAGAGCAGTGTTCGATTTCATAGTATGACTTTCTGGTAGTGGAGCCGGACTTTGACGTCGGATGCGCCGTTGCCGTTGACGAGTGTGACTACGACGGTTGTGGCGGCGGCCACGGTGTAGCCGGCGCCGCCATTGACCGAGATTAGGCCGGAGTAATTGCTGCCGGCAGTGAGTGAGAAGACCTGGCTCTGCAGGGTCCCACCGATCGAGACCTGGACGGTCGATGCGCTGCCGCTGGGCGCGTCGCCATCGGCACGAATCTCGATCCACATCAGGACGGTCTGGATGGGCCATTGATGCGAGCCAAGGATCGTGCCGTCCTTGACCAGGCCGTTGAAGCTGATGCTCTCGGCCTCCGTGTGCATTTGCGCGGCCTTCTGCAACGCGGTCGGAAACAATGCGTAGCTGGAGCCGGGTGTCTGGGCGTAGCCGGTGCCGTCATCGATGCCGTCTGGGAGTGTGCTCATAGGGTAAATCCGTTAAAACCGTTAAAACCGATAGAACCGACAAAAGGGGGACTGAGTGTGGGGTGGTCTCTTAACGGTCTTGACGGTTTTAGCGATTCGGGGTTCATGGTTGCTTGGTGACAGTGATCGCGGCGGCGCGCAGCGAGCGCAGGCCGTTGAGGTACGCGTAGATGTTGAAGGTGATGGACGACGGCGGGGTCGCGCCATTGTCGGCGGCGTTCATGGCCGCGGTGTAGACGAAGCCAGCGGCCTCGTAGCGATTGAGCGTGTCGCCGGCGGACGGCGTGATGGCCAATGGCGAGATCAGCGTGACCTGGTTGCCGACGATCGATGCGATGCGTCCAAACCACTCGCCATCGCCGATGCCGGTGCCTCCGTGATGGAAAATTGAGATCGCGTCGCCGACCTGCAGGCCGGAGGCGGAGGCCACGGAAAAGACGGCGGAATTAACCACGGAGGACACAGAGGTCACAGAGCCGGCGCGCGTGTTGGCGGTGTAGGTGTTGACCACGGTCCTGCCGACGACCACGTCGATCTGGCATTGCCGGACCTCGCTGGCGATCGTCGGATCGAACGGGCTCGGGTTGGTCTCCGCGCCGAAGCCAGAGAGCCGATTGCACAGGTCCCACGACAAGGCAATGTCCGAACCGGACAAATACGAAGGCCCGAAACTCGAAGGGACACAGTTGGCGCGGACGTTTTGGACCATGCGTGGACGCAACGCGCGCGAGCTGATCGTGTGCTGGGCGGTGGTGGCGGCGTTGAGCGTGGGCGAGAGTCGCGAGCCGAACGGGATGCCTTTGAAGTGGATGGAGGCGCCGTTGATCCAGTTGGGCAACGCGCCGACGCTGTAGGGCGGCTGCCAGGCGAACGCCCAGATGTTGTCACCGGCGCTGCCGCCGATCGTGTCGGAAAGCGGCCCCCACAGGCCGGTGATCTGGAACCGGCCGTTGCCGAGATACTGCAGATTCTGCGCGGCGAACAGCAGGGCCGAGTCATCGCCGCCGAGCAGCACAAGGAACTCCATGCCGAACCAGCCATTGTCGGAGACGCTCTGCCAGGTGTCGATGTCCTGGCTGCCGGCGGTGAACACGATCGACGCCTCGCGGTCCATCGTGAATCGCGGCGCGGTGAACGAGACGATCCGGCCGCCGGCGCAGTACAGCGCGTCGGTATCGACCTCGTTGTAGTCGACCGGCGGATTCTCGCTCGATGCCCAGAGCGTGAACCCCTGCGCATCGGGATCGGCGCGCGCGGCGAACATGCAGAACTTCTTGCTGCCATCCGTCGCCCACTCGGTCGGGAACTCGAATGCGTCCTGGTAGAGGATCACGAGGTAGGGCGTGCCCGGCCCGGCGGGCTGGCCGCTGCCGCCCGAGCCGGTAGGCAGGATGTCGACGGGCAGGTAGCCGAACACATCCGGCGCGACGTCCAACTCGATCAGTTCGCTGCCGGGACCTTGCTCGCGCACGGCGAGGACAACGAGCGGATTGCCCGGCTGATGGCCAAAGGCGCCGGGCAACGTGCCGATCTGCGGATTGTTGAGCGCGATGATGTCACCGAACTGGACCGGGAAAGCGGCGCGGCCGCAGGTGAGCGTGTCCGGCTTCTTGGGGAGGGCTTCGAGCGCTTTCATCCGCAGGCCGATCAACCGCGCCGTGGCCAGGTCAGTGACCATCGGCAGGTCGAGCTCGATTTGTTTTTCGTCGTTGCTGGCGCTGCCGGCGCCGGGGAGCGAGGCAACAGTGTCGCGATAAAACCGTCCCGAGTCGCGGTAACGCACCGTCACGTGCTGCGGGATCTCGTACCACGCGCCGGGACGGATTTTGTAGCCGACCACGTCGTCGGCTTCGAGGGTCAAGGTGGGCGCGACCGATCCGTTGGGCAGGAACCCCATCAGGCGCGGGGCGATCAGGCCGTTGGAGCATGTAATCGCGCCTTGAACGTTCTTTAAGATGTCCTGCACGAGGCTGCGCGCGTCGGCTTTCTCGGTGGTCATGTAGTTAAGCCCGGCCCAGGCGCTGTTGTTGGCGAACGCGTTGAAGGACGGCGCATCGAGCAACGCGGGATTGAGCGCGAAGCCGGAGATGGTGGACGTCAGCAGCTCGTAGAGCATCGACCCGATGTTCGCCCCGCCGTTGTTGGCGGCCGAATCGGCCTCGATGAGGAGTTGGTACTGCACCGAGCCGCCCGGGGCGATCGGCGATGTGCCCGGCGTCCACGAGAGCGTCACCATCAGACCCGACGTGCCCACGGCGAACGGCATGCCGTTGGCGGCGACGGTCGCGCCGCCGGTATCGATGCCGGTCACGATGCCGATGGCGACATTGAGCGTCGCGTTGCTGCTGCCGGGCGTGAGCACCAGCAAGTACATCACATCTTTCAGCCCGGTCCACCCGGACAGATCGGGCGTCACGCCGATCAGGGCCTGCGACGCGGCGACGACCGACGTGCTGTCGAGCGGCGCGCTGACGGTGAATGTGGCCGAGGTGGACGCCCCTAGCGGCGGCGACGAGCTGGATGGCCAGGACAGCGTCGCCTGCATTCCGCTGACGCCGAGACTGAAGGCCACGCCGTTGGCGGCGTTGACGATGCCGCGCTGGATGGGGGTCAGGCCGCTCGGCTGATCGGTGATCGTGACGTTGAGGTGGCCATCATCCACGCCCCGCGTGGCGGTGAGGGTGAACAGGTGCGAGTACAGGCTGTCGGGCGAGCCGATGTGGGCGCTGATGCCGATCGGCTGATTCGGGGCTGTCATGATCGCCGAGAATGACGATGGATTCACCGCTGGCGGGACGCGCGTGACGTTGACGGCGACCTGCGCCAGCGTGTCGGCGTTGCCGATGCGGAACCCTTTCTTGCCATTGCGCGCGCCGTGGAACACCGCATAGCACATGCCGCGGTAGAACGGCGCGTCGGGAATGAACTGCGCCAGGATCGGGTCCTGCGTCTGCGTCTCGAGCCCGAAGTAAACCGTGATCGTGCCGCGATTGGCATTGTCGGTGAGCACGACCGAGCCGACGCCCTGGGTCGCGCTGGCGGATGTGGCCGCGCTGGCGATCGTGACGTTGCCGGACCAGATCAGCGTGTTGTCGTACCAGATCGCGTTGATCCGGTCGATCGGGCCGAGGCACAAGCCGAGCGCGAACGTGCGGTAATCTTTCTCACCCGCCGCGACCTGGCCGCCGCCTTTGCCGGACGAACCCGAGTTCGTGTAGGTGTGGTTCGTCCATGCGATCAGCGTGCCCGACAATTCGCGCGTGCCCCACAATACCGGCCAGGGCGTGCCGAGCACGTTGCTGGCGATGCGCGCCGAGTTGCTCATCCGCCGCGTCGCATTCGCCGGGTTTGATGGAGGGGCGAGGAGGGACATTAGGCGCCCTCCGCTGTTATGGAGCGCGGTGACTTGTCACCGCTTTGCCGTGCTGCCGAAAGCGCCGACGAGTCGGCGCACTCCAAAAGCCGGTAGACGTAGACGAGCGAGTCGATCCAGTGCGCCTGCAGGAGCGGCTCCTCGATGAGGCCGTTCTGGGAGAGGTGGACGAAGTGAGGCGGCGGATCGCGGACGATCAGCCCGCAGTGCGCGCCGGACATGCCACTCGCGAACAGCAGCACGTCGCCCGATCGGAACAACGGCACGCGCGGTGTAGCCACGCCTCTATGAGGCGTGCCCGGTTCGTCATTTTCGCGGCTCACAGAGCCGCGGCTACACCACACCATCTCCGCCCGGCCCGTCTCCTCGATCCGTCGCCGCAGCATGGCCATCTTGTCGGCGGCAGCCTCCATCTTGCGGTAGGGCGGAATCTCGATGTGCGGCGGCAGCGCGCCGATGGCTTTGAACACGTGGATCCAGAACAGGCAATCGCCGGTGATCCCGCAGCGCATTTCGCTCGGGCGATTGCCGGCGTGCTGCCAGCGGGTGCCCTGCCATTCCTGGAGTTGTCGTCGCAACGCATCGATGCGCTCGGGTATGCGGAAGTATGGAAGGCAGCCTGTCATGGCGCCAAAACTCGAATCTCGAATGTCGACATCCGAAACTCTGTCAACGAAGGCTTTCGGATTTGGGATTTGGTGTTTCGTGCTTTCATCACGAGGCCGTTTCGAGTGATGGATGTTCGATCGGGATGTCGGTCCCGCCGAAATTCTCCAGGTTGCCCAGGGCAACGGCCGTGCCGGTGTTGGCGACCCAGGCGATCGTGAAGTCGAACGTGCCGGGCGAGCCGCCGGGGCACCTGATGATCGTCACGTAGTCGTTCTTCGCATTCGGTTGTTGCTCGATGCTTGCCGGCGCCTGATCATTCGACAGGATGATGTGATAACCGTCCTGCGCGGGCGGCGCGACGAGCGCGGGTACGGCGCTGGCCAGCGAGAATGGCGGCGTGGTGATGATCGACGAGCCCTGCTCGACCCAGGAGGGGTCCCACGGATTGCCGGTGCCGGGGCCGACGTAGATGTTGCCGACCTGGTTGGCGTTGCTGCGGCCGTACACGATCCAGACCGAGCCCGCGGGGATCGTCACCGGTGAGCTTTCGATCGTCAACGCTACCGGCGCGCCGTTGATGCAGACGTGCGCTGCCTTCGGGTTCTGCGTATTGTTGCCGAGGGCGGTGGCCAGCAACTGCAGCGTGATGCGGAGCGAGCCGGGAACGAATGTGCCCGCTGGCGCGGGCTGCGTGCCGGCGGGAACGAACCTCGCCATGCACGTGCCGCGCGACCGATCGCAGCCGCCGTACGCCCGGACGACCGTGCCTGTCGTCAGCAGCGGCGGGATCATCGAGAGCCAGAGATCGCCCCACGTCACTCCGTCCGACGTGCGTTGCGCGCTGGCATTGACATCGAGCGTGAAGGTGAAATCCAGTCCGCTGACCGGATCCGTGGCCGTGTAAACGACCATGCCCTGGGCGAACCATACGTTCGGGAGCGCCCCCCACTCGACCGCGCTGATGACGATCCCGTTCATCTGCAGCACGGTGCCCGTGGTGAGCATCGAAGGCATGTCGGCATTGCAGTCCACCGCCGCGCCTTGGCCGGTACCGTAAACCTGTTTCGGACAATCGATCGAAAACACCGGCCGCGGCACGAGCCGATCCAGCACCTTCGTGATGTGGTCCCAGCTCGTCGCCATCTTCGCCCTCGCGCCGTCGCCGCCCGTCCCGGGATTGATCGTCAACTCCAGCCCGGCCGAATTCAATTCCAGCGTGTCGTCGGCGTTCAGGTACCCGACGAACAGCACGTCCGCGGGCGTGATCGTGTTCGGCGGCGTCTCGTCATCGAGCACGGTCGCGATGCTCGACGGCCCGGCCCGGTGGACCTTGTAGATCGTGATCCCAAACTTCAGCGGCCACGATCGGTTCACGTAATCCGCGAATGGCTCCAACGCCGGATCGACCGTCAGCGTGATGTCGTGCGGATCGAGCGACGTATCCTCTTTGCGGAACACCTGGCTGGCATCGAACTCGATCGCCGCCGGCTCGTACGTGCGCGTGATCGGGTTGCCGCCGTTCGCGCTCTGCCAATCCTGCGCGTAGTTCGCCGCGTCGGTGAACTGCACATTGCCCTGGAATCCGGACGAGTAGCACCACGATCCCCAGCCGACCGGCGGTGTCACCTTCCCGGCGGTCGCGCCATTGTTCCAAGCGTCCCGTGCGATCCAGATGTGGAACAGCAACGCCACGCTCCGCTCGCGCGCCGTCTCAAGTTCGGTCCAAGCTATCGGTACCGTTCTCATCGGGAGGAAACTCGAAGCACGAATGTCGAAACACGAAACTCATTCGATGGAACGTTTCGGATTTCGGGTTTCAATTTTCGGATTTCCGTCGTCATGCCGCTATCAGTTCCTGTCCTTGACGGGTTCCCGAGGCATCGCCGGATTCCGCCTCGACGACCTCGCCGTATTCCTTCTCCAGCTCGTTGAACGCGATGTCGGCACGGGCGACGACGGGTGCATCGAGTTCGATCTCCAGATCGTCAGCGGCGAACTGGACGAGGGTCAGCATCCCGATCTGACAACCGCCGGCAGGGACGCCGGCGCCACCAAGCGGAGAGTCGATCGTCACGCGGTTGGTGCCGCCGCTGAGATTGATCACCTGGCGAATCCACCAGTTGACTCCGTCCGTGATGAAGATGGCGCGGTGCAGGTCGCCGCCGAGCGCGTACCGGGATGAGAACTGCGCGAGGTTGGCGAGCTGTAGCGTGGTGTCGGCCGGAGCCGCGTTTGCAGCCAGCTTCAACTCATTTTTCAGCGACGGCAGCCAGAAGCGGCTGAAGCGTCCCTTCCGGTCGTGGAAGAATTGCCAGAGCAGCGCACGGTCGGTCCGGCCGTCCATGCCGACGCGGTGCGCGATCCGCTGAGAGACATAGTTCCCAAGTGTCGCCAGTACCTGGGTGTTTAAGCCGGAGGCGACGAAATGCGTTCTCTTGGTGATGAATGTTTTCGGTGACTGTGACCATTCGGCAATGAGCGGAAGGACGGGCAGTGACAGATAAGTTGGGTAGGCTGGGGTGGTGGAGTACTGGACAGCGGACATGAATGAAAGATCCTCGTCGAAGGTCAGCTCGATCTCGCTGGTCTCCGGCGTGTGCAGCATCTCGGCATAATCCGCCACCTGGCGCGCTCGCATGAGGGGCAGGACTTCGTCACCCGTGTTAAACGCGTTCGCCAAGCCCGCGCCGAGATTGATCGTGTTGCCGGTGACGCTGGAAATCTCGAATCCTTCGACTGTGAGGTCAAACGCAGGCAGGGACGCCTGTGCCACCAACACAGCTTCGCCGCGCCAGTCGATGTTCGCCGTCGAGGAAACTTGTAGGGCTAGCGCCCCGCTTGCCGCCGGCGCCGTCAGCACAATTCCTTCCTCGCTCCATAACGGGATGCCGAGCAATGTGCCCGGCGGATTCAACTCGCGGAACGCGTCCCACTGACGACGGAAATCCTCGTGGAGAAGCGCAGTGAACTTGATCTGTCGCTGGCCATGGTCGCGTTCGCTCGTGCGCGTCATACTTCCGCCGGTCGATTCGATCCGTTGCGCCGTGGCATACGTCGAGCGAAGTGTGACGCCGTGAACCCAATTCGGTCGAAACGGCAATATCGTCAGGCCGCCGATCATTGTTCCCCTCGATGACTGGAGTTGCGGGTGACGAGGCGGGAAGTGCGAACGGCATTTTTCGCCGAGTGATCGAACAGGGCTTTCTGCATGGCGCTCGACGCGACCAGGCGTTCGATCTCGGCGTCGCCGATGGCGAGCATGACGTTGGGTGAGCCGACGTTGACCGCCAGCGGAGAACTGTCGCGACCCACCCCTTGGATCCCCTCCCAGGAGGGGAACGACATCACGGGACCGCCGACGGCGAAGCGGCGGCGTGACATGGCGGCATGGATCGCCTCGCGCGGGATCGACCGCGTGCGGATCGCGTCCATCGCGGCGGTGCCGTAGTAATCATGCGCGGCGGCGGGATGGACGTATTCGCGATTCGACAGCCAGGCGGGGATCGAATCGCTCGTGGTCGAGCCCGCGCCGTAGATCGGTCCGCCTTCGGCGCGGCGCATGGCCAACAGCATGGCGATGGCAGCGGCGACCACGGCGAGCACGACGCCCACGCCCGAACTGTTTGCGCCGTACGAGGCGGCGCCCTGCATTGCGGCGGCGGGCGCGGCGCTGGCGGTGATCTCGGCGTTGGTCGCAGTGGCCTGCGCGGCGGCGGCTTCGTTGAGGGCTGAGCCGAGCGTGTGGGCGATGACCTGTTGGATCATCATGCGGATGATGCCTTCGATGACCTCGTTGGCCAGTTCGCGGAACGCCTCGCGGGCGTTGTGCGAGCCTTCGATCCATTCCGTTAGCGCGTGCGCCGAAGTCGACGAAAAGTTCCGCAGCGTCGCCGCGGCGAAGTGGTCGACCTGGCCTCCCAGGTCGCTCCAATCCTGGAGGAGCCGGGCCATTTGCGAATGCGTGTTGACCACTTCTAGGGTGTAGACGCGCTGCGCGGAGGCGGCGGACAACGCGGAGGCGTTGACCTGTCGCGATGCCTGGTCGATCTGCGTGAGGTTATCGGCAAGCGCCTGGGCGTTTTGGGTGCCCTCAGTGGTGACGCGGAGGATGATTTCGGCGACGTTATTGGGCATGGCAGATGGTCGATGGCTGATGGTTAATGGATGATGGGCAAATCCTGACCGAGGAACTGGCTGAGCATCCGATTCGCGGTGGATTGCGCGGCGGGCTTGCCTTCAATGGCACGATGGAGTTCGTCGCAATATTTTCTCCAGTCGCGCGGTGTGGCCACCCAGGGCAGACCGTGGTAAAAGGCGGACTCGACCAGGCTGTGCTGCCAGTTCTTGAAGGCGGATTCAAAGGCATCGTGGAGCTCATAATCGGTCAGCTCGTCGACACGGTGGCCGCGGGCGCGGAGGAATTCGGTGGCGTCGCCAACGACAACCAGGACTGGAGGTTCTCCAGGACCGCGGCCATGACTTTTTTTTCGACAGGCGAATGGTTGAGGGCGAGGGCGTGCTCGACGACGGCGAAGGCGCTGTCCCGGGTGAGGGAGTCGAACCAGGATTGACCCACCGCTTGATCCCCTCCAGGGGAGGGGAAATCGCCGCGCGAGGGCACGCGGCCTACAACGGCGCGTTCGACCGAGCGGAAGACGAGGAAGGCTTTGTCGAAACCGAGGTCGATCCATTTCATCATGTCGGTGTTGGACAGGCGCTTGACGATGATGGATTCGCGGCGGCCGTCTTCGTAGGCGATTTCGAGAGGCTCGCGGAGTTTCGGCTGTTGGTTTTCATTCATGGGAGATTTCCCCCTCGCCCTGACCCTTTGCCGCCCAGGCACGACAGGCGGCGTTTCTTGGACTCGGCTCCCCTTTGAAAGGGAGAGGGGAGCAGGGCGCGCGGGGATTCGTTCATCATTTGATCTGGCGGAGGTAGCCGAACGGATAAGTGGGGTCACCGCTGGGGATGGGAGTGATCTTGTAGTCCCATTCCGTGGGTTTGTCGGGGGAGAACGCGGGTTTGCCGGCGGGTTCGAGGCGCGACTTGGCCATGTGGCGGAGCCAGACCTGTTCGGTGGCGCGGCCTTCATTGGGCGGGAGGACCATGTAGAGGTAGAACTCGCCGTAGGTGAACCCGACGCGCGTTTCGAGCTTGCTCTCGACGGTGGAGATCGAGGTGAGATCGAACGTCAGCGCCATCACATCGGACAGCGAGAAGATGCCGCCCGTGAGGGGTTTGATGGCGCCGAGTTCGGTGTCGAGATCGTAATCGGTGCCGAAGGTGGCGGTGGCGCCGGCTTTTTTCACGACGACGTTGGCGATTTCGAAGCCGGCGATTTTGTGCCACATGTTGAGCGCGGCGACGGTGATGTTCTGGGTCGAGCCGGTGGCGGAGGCCTGAGTGAACGCGGTCTGGCCGGTGCCGAACAGAGCGAGATCGAGCGCCTGCGGATCGGGCGAGTTGACCTTGATGGTGATGGGCAGCTCGAGGCGTTTGATCGGGCGGGCTTCGGTGACGAGCGTGCCGGTGGCGCGGGCGGTGCGGAAGTCGGTCGCCTCCAATTCCTGGTCGAACGACGAATCGGTGACATTGCCGAGGTCGAGCAACACGCCCGTGTAGTTGGGATTGAACAGGGCGATGGCGCCGCCCTGCCAGACGTTGCCGACGGTGAGACGATTGCGGATGGCGAGATTTGACATGGGATTCTCCTAGAGTTGGACTCGGGTTCTCAGTTGGACTTCGTAGACGGTCTCGGTGGTGGTCTGGCCGAGCAGTTCCAGACCGATGAAGACAAAGGGTTCGGCTTGGGCGATGGGCGGCCAACCACGCAACTGGCCGGCCGTGGCGGGGGGCGAGCCGGTCGGGCCGACGACAAGATTGATCATGTCGTACGCGCCGATGACGCCGGGGCCGCCGTGGGAAAGCTCCTTCGTGGCGCGTAACGACCGGGCGCACAGAAACAGCGACCAGATGCAGTTGAGTTCGTTGCGGAGCGTGCCCTGGGTGAATGGCTGGCCGAGCGAACGCGCGCCGCGAAATTCCTCGGGTTTGTTCAGCATGCGATCGAGGCGAAGCCAGGCGGATGGCGCGGTTTCGCGGGCGACGGCGAGAAACACCTCGGCTTTTTCGCCGCGGAAGACATCGGCGCGATTGAAGAATGGAACGGGCGCGTTATTCGGCCCGGGGCGGGTCGCGGAGCCGAGCTTGGCGAGCATCGCGTCTTCGATGTCGATGAGGTAGTTAGACATGGCTGTTCACCACGAAGGCGCGAAGGACACGAGGAACGGAAGAGATTCTTCGCTTCGCTCAGAATGACAGATATGGATATTCATTGGCTTACCTCGACGACGTAGTCGCCGATGCGGGAGTGGACGAGGGCATCGGCGTCGGGAGTGAGTTCGCCGCGATCCCAGTCGAACGGGGCGGTGGGACGGCGCGGGATGTGGACCTGCTTCTTTCGAGCCCAGCCGGGATCCGTCGTCGGACGGTTGGGCGAGCCGGCCGGGGCGAATGAGCCGAGCGGGTAGGAGGACGTCAGCCAGTCGGCCGTGGTGGCGCGCACATCCGCGCCGAATTCGTGGATGGAGAGCAGATTCCAGCCGGCGCCGACGGTGAGGTCGCTGCCGACGGTGATTTCCTGCGGTCCGGTCTGGGATCCGACGATGGAGTCTCTCATGCGGCCCGTGTCGACGAGTGTGGTGCCGCCCAAGGTTTGCGCACGATGGGATGGACCTGCTTCCCAGCGATCGTTCGGGCCGGCATCGATGTTGTCGCGCCACATTTGAGCGAGATCGGTGGCAAGTTGATCGAGGAGCGGGTCAGGATGATCGAGACTGTCTCCGATGCGACGGAGGCGGAGGCCTTGATCGTCGAAACCGCGTTGGTCGATGGAGAAGGGCATGATCGTTAAAACCGGTAAAACCGTTAACAACCTCACCAGCCTCGCAATCGGTGACGGGTGAGGGTGCCGGTGTGGTGAGTGGTTTCGACGGCGGCGTTGCGGGCCTCGGAGCCGGGGACAACCTTGCTGGTGCCGATGGTGGCTTTGCCGTCGCGGACGTCTTCGAGCCAGGCGATGGCGCGGTTGTAGCCTTCCTGAACGCCTTTGTAGGCTTCGAGGATGTGCGGTTTGTCCTTGAGCGCGTAGTACTCGAACATGTCGAGCGCGAAGCCGACGAGCGTGGCCTGGATGTTCGCCGCATCCGAGTCGTCCACGGTCATCGGGAACTGCAGTTTGTCGGAGGTAAGACTGGACGCTTCTCCGTTGACGCGGGCGATGATGGTATTCAGGAGCGTGGTGTTCAATGCGCCCGTGGGGTTGACGGGGTCATCGAGCCACTGGATCAGCAGGTTCGGGCTGAAGGCGTTGGTCACGTCGGCAGCGGCGAGGAATGCGGTGATGGTGGTGGACATGAGTAGTGCCTGAGTGTCAGAGTGTCTGAGTGCCTAAGTAGCTCGGTGTGCAGGTATTCAAGTGCCGAGGTGGTTGAGTGCGTAAGTGGTTCGGTGCTTGAGGCACTTGGGCACTTACGCACTCATGATGTTCTTGGTCACACGTCGTTGGTGACGCAGTTGGTCAACAGGTACCCGGAATCGGGGTTGACCATGAGCACCTTGCGGGTGTGGCCGATGATGTCGGCGATGGCGCCGTAGAGTCCGCCGTTTTCATCGCCGGGCTGGATCGTACGTGACGCGACGAAGACCGGCCCGGCATTCATGATGTTGCCGTAGGCGGTCAACGCGGTGCCGGGATAGGGCGACACGGTGGAAGTCGGCGCGTCCTCGATGCGGATGGCGGCGAGGTTCTTGCCCCAGATGCGCGAATAGCTGGCGGCCTGGCCGGGGTTGGAGGTGTTGGTGCGCTGCTTGCCGACGAGCACCTGCTTGAGGCCGAACAGCGCGGCGACTTCCTCCTGATTAACCTGGCCGCTGATCGCGGCGCGGCTGCCGAGCACGGCCTTGATCGCGCTGATGAGCTGCGGATGCCGCTGCAACGGACGCCACACGGCGAGGCCCATCACGAGCGCGTTCGGCGGAATGAGCGGCGTGTCGAGGATGCTCTGGATCGTCTTGATCACGTCGTTGCTGGAGTTGTCGAGCATGTCGGCCGACGCCGCGGCGCGGGTATTGCCGGTCTGATAATTCGACGCGGTGAAGATGAGGTCGTGCACCTCAAACTCGTGCGAGAACCAGAACGTCTCGGTCAGCGCCTTGAGCTTGGCCATGCGGACGTTGACGGGCACCTGCAAAATCTGCGGCGGCTGATCCTCGCTGAGCATGCTGATGTCGTTGGGATTGATGATCTGCTGGCCGTGATCGGCGAGCACGTCGGTGTCGGTGATGAAACTGAAGTCCGTCACCGGGATCGAGCCGCGGCGGTTGACCTTCGTGTCGAGCTTGCGCAGGTACTCGGCGGGATCGAATTTCCACCAGTTGAATTTCACGTCGCTGATTAACTGCGCAGGCGACGGCGGCGCGATGATCCGCCCAAGCAGGTCGGGCGGTTGCACGCCGGCGACGAACGTGGTCAGTTGCGCGTTGAGGCTGAGGAGTTGGGGTTCGGATGCCATGATGAATTCCTTATGGATGATGGTTGATGGTCAATGGTCGGTGGCCGGTGAACGGTTACGGCAGCTTGAATTGCGCGGGGCGCGCCTTGATCACGTCGCCGGCCACGCCGCTCTGCAACGCCTGCGCGCCGACGAAATTGCCCGACGTCGCCGGAATCCAATTGCCATTCGCGTCCGACATCAGGAAATTGAATTCCGTGACCGTGTTGCCGAGCGGCAGATAGATTTCGCGGTCGTCAGTGTCTGTCACGATGGCGACGGTATAGCCCGCCGCGATCGGTGTGCCCACGTCGGGGCGTTCGCTGAACACAGGGAAGGTTGGCTTGGTGCCATCGGCGGCGGGGACGACGTTGCCGTCGATGCTCCCGCGGTTGACGGCCTGGCCGAGCTTCACGGGTGTCTCGATGGTTCTACTCCACATTTTCGATTCTCCTTTTGCGGTTGGTTCGTTGATGGTCGGCAGCCAGGATGGCCGCCCTACAGTTCTTTGAGCAGCGCGGGCTCCTCCTTCGCGATGCGTTCGAGGGCGATGGACCGGGCGTGCGCGGGATCTTTCAACGCGACCGGGGCGATGAGCGGATCGCTCGCGCACAATTCATCCACACGGTGTTCCCATCGCGCCTTGGGACGGACCCCGCCCGCCGCGCCGATGACCGGTGGCTCCTTGATCACGCGGGCGAGCAACACACTCGGCGCTTTCGCCGCCAGTTCCTTGCTCCAGCCGCCGCGGTCCTTGGCCAGGCGGCGTTCCCATTCGGCCCGCTCGGCCGGCGCCAGAATGCCCGCGCCAACCGCGAAGCCGGCCAGCTCCTTGCCGATGACATCGTCGGACGGTTGGCGAAGCGTGGCGGCTTTCGCGGTCAGCTCTTCGGGCGTGGGTGCGCAAGACTTTTCAAATCCGAGCGCGACAATGGCGTGATCGGTCAGACACGCGCGGGCCGTGAGGGTGGAAAACTCGGCTTGGTCTCGGTCGAGCGCGACGATCAGTGCTTCTTCGGCGACAGTCGCGGGATCGAGCGAATACCGCGCACACAATTTGCCGATCAAGGTGGCGAACGAATGAGAAGCCGTCGGTCGATCTGCGTGCGCGGACCGGCCTTCGCCCGCCGAAGCGGGGCTCCGACCCGCGAAGGTGGGAGACCGGCCCACAACGGCTGCCTCATCCTCGGGCGCGGTGTCCACCAGCGCGACGGCGTTCGGGTCGGCGGCGACGAGCTCCTGCGGCAGATGCGCCGCCGCGGACAACGCCGTGGCGTCGCCGAACAGCGGGCGATTCACAAACCCCCCGCAGTTCATGTAGATGCCGACCGCTTCGCCGGTCTCGGGATCGATCGGCACGTGCGGCGAGAACGCCTGAAACTCCGGCGGGTCGCCCGTCGTGGCCTTCAACGCGGCCGGCGTGCGCCGCGTTAGCCCGATCACACCGAGCTCATCGTGCCAGGCGAACCGCAACGGCCGCCCGCTCGCCTCCTTGTCGTCATGATTATAGTCGACATATGGTTTGTTCGAATTCGGCCGGTCAGTGGCAGCGCGTCGGGCCGCTTCCATCCGCTTCGCCGACAACGCGCTTGGATTCACTCGCAGCTTCGTCGGCGAACCGTCTGCGCCCACTTGATCGACGACCCGATCCCCCTTCGGTAAATACACGATCCACAAATCAGGATCGGAAACGGAAGGGACATTAAAACCGTTAAAACCGGAAAAATCGTTAAAAGGTGTCGAGAGGCCGGTGAGCGGAATTGGGGATTTCTCCGCCGCGCCAGCGAGTTTCTCCTGGGCGATCTTGCCGCAAATCTTCGTCGCCGATTCCTTGTCGTGGCCTTCGCACTGCATCATGTGCAGCACGCAGCTGTTGAACCGAGAGCCGTCGACCTCCTGGAACGTGCCGTCAGCATTCATGTGATCGCATTTCTTGTGGTCAGTCATGGGATTCTCCTAAGACGTTGTTGGCCGGGCAGCAGGGACCGCGGTGCGGAATGCGGCTTGCCCCGCGGGCGCCAGGAAGGCTAGAATTTAGCATCGTGAAGCCGGAAGTGATCGGGAGCATCGCCGCGGTAGCCGCGTACCTCGCCACGGTCTTGGCGGTGGTCAGATTCAAGTTGTGGTTGCTAAAGATGCAGCCCGCTGAACGGGCGCTCAGAAGCCAGACGAGGACGAGCGCGGCGGCCGACATTCTCCCGTCCGAGAACGACGGCAAGCTTAACACGTTACGAACCTCCATCCGCCGCCGTGCCGGCGCCGCGCTGGTTACTCTCCTCAGCATATCGGGGGCGTTTGCGGCGACGGCCACGTGTATCTGTCTTGCGAGTCCAGAATCCGACGTGGACGTTCTCATGGTCAGTTTGGGAGCAGTCCTTTTCATACCGCAGGTGATGTTCATTTCATGGCTGGTCGCAACGCGCCGTTTCTATCGGAACCCACCGGCGCGTTTAGTCGCGTGATCAGATCCGCAAGGATGAGGATTTCGGCACCGGTGCCTTGGAGCTTCTTGGGATCGATTTGAGACGCTGCTTTCCGCAGTTCCGACTGCACTTCTTCCGTCTCTTCTCCTGCAATCAGCTTCTCAATCGGCCCGGCGAGCCGCTCGAAGGCCCGCAAATCGCCGCCACCCGCGATGGCGCGAAGGTGGATCGCATCCAGCGCGCGTTGCGCGAGGGGGGCGGACAAGCGGCCGCAACCAGGGACGGTTGCGCCACCAAAGCCTGAGCGGCCGGAAAGCGGATTGCCAAACGTATCGGTGCGGATTTGATCGGCGCTGCCGGCGCGACTCGGCGTCAGTATTCGTTCGATCTGTTCCGCCTCCTGACTTCTGGATTCTGGATTCTGGCTCCGGCTTTCTGTCTCCTGCCGTTCCATCGGCTGCGGAATATCAAATTGCGCGTGCACCCAGGCCTCGGGCACGCGGACGCCGAGATTGACGAGCACATTCAGCACATTGGCCAGCGCGGCCAGATCGCGCCGATTCGCGCCGGGCAATTCCATCACGGGATTGTCGTGCGGTTCGGCAAAGTTGAACTCCATCAGCCACCGCAGCGCGGTGCCGGTCATCGTGCCGGCAAACAGCAGGCAGGTCCAATCCACCAGCTCCTCTGTCTCATCCTGCTGGACGAGCCCGAGCGAGCGCGCGCCGTGTTCGCCCGCCTGCGTCGCCAGCGTCGCGCCGAGCAGACATTCCAGCGCCTTGTCGGAGCAGTATTTGACGATCGCCTCCTGCGGGAACGAACTGCCCGCGGCGGCCCGCTGCAGATTGATGACCGTGCCTTCGTCGAACACGCCCGCCCGCGCGGCCAGCCGCGAGAGATGCATCAGGATCGTGTTGCGCTGTTCCTGCGTCGCGTCCTTCGCGCAAAATGCGTGGGCCACGTCGACGCCGAACGTCTCGGCCAGCGTGCCCCAGTCCTTCATCGCGAACAGGTAGATGAGGAAATACCACGCCAGCGGTCGCAGCATCGCCGCGCGCGACGGATGGCCGCTCTTGGAGAGATGCTGGAAGACGACGAATTTGCGGTCGGGCACATCGAAATGCAGCGCGCGATTCCGCAGGTCGGGGAAAATTTGCAGCTCGGGCTTGTCCCACCAGTAACTCCAGTGCCGGTAATTCACCCACGGCATCTCACGGATGATCACCGCCGGCCCTCTGCCCGGTGTAGCCGCGCCTCTGTGAGGCGCGTCCGTGATTTCCCACTCGATCTCCGCCGCGCTGATGCCTTTGCCGACGGCATCGAGCAGATTGAACGCCGTCCGATGCCAGTGGCGAATCCCGGCAAACACGTGGTTGGCGAAATCGGCTTTCTCGCGGGCCAGCGCGGGATTCTGCGGATGATCGGGCGGGACGATCCGCGGATTGCGCCGCGCCGCCTTGAGCTTGTGCTTGTACAACGCGAGGCGGATCTCCGGCCATTTCTCTTCCATCTCCTCAAACAGCGCGAACTGGTTGAGCGTGTCGCCGCTGATGGCCGACGTGAGATAATCGTCGATCGCCTCGGGCGTCAGCCCGCGCGTGACCTGGTTGATCCATCGCTCCGCCACCTGCGCCTTGATCAGCGTCCCCGCCGCCGGTGTAGCCGCGCCTCTGTGAGGCGCGTCCGGGTCCACCAGATTGCTCTCCCCGAAGAAAATCAGGCCGCGGGTCGAATCGGCCGGGGATTTCAGGTACGACGTGATATCACTCGCGGCGCCGCGCAGCCGGTTCCAATTTCGTCGTAGAAAGGTTGGCATATCAGTGGATCCTCGAATGTGGTGCGTCGGTGCGATGGATTCTTTCTCCACCGCGAATGAGATTCGCGGCTACAAATCGTCTGGTGGTCACCATGCGGTCCTCCGTGCGGTCAGGCCGTAACGCGCGAATCGGGCGCGCATCGTCGTCACCGTGGTGTCGGGATTGAGCGCGCCCGACACCGGCGCGACAGCGTGCTCGCAGACCGATTCGGCCAGCGCGCTGTAGGCGTTGCTCAACAGAAAATGATTCTCGCAGCCGTCAACGAAATGCTCGGCATTGCCGTTCTCGTCGCGCTCGCGGCGGCTGCCGGCGATCACGTGCGCGTCAAACGTCTCGATCACGCGCGGGCTGCCCGCCGTCCGTTGCGGCAACCGAATCGCCGGTGCCGTCCGTAGTTTAGTGGCGCGGGCGTCCCGCCCGTGTGCCGTGGTGGCGCAAGCGTCCCTGCTTGCGGTCGTGATCATCTCAATCACGCCCTCGCTCGCCGTGAGCAACTCGTTCACCACGCGCTCGATCGTCTCGTCCCGATTGCAGGCGATGATCGGATAAAACAATCCGTCCTGGGTGATGCCGAGCTTGTGCTGGATGCCTTTTCCCTGCCTCAGCGAAAATTCCACCGCCGCGCAGCGCAACCCGCGCCATTGTCCGAGCCGGCCATCCCACGTGAGCCCGCCGGGGAAATGAATCTGGGCGTGCTCGGGATCGGCGAGGGGTGGGGGACGGAAATCGGCGAGGCCGTTCAACAAGAAACACAAATCCCGCGCCAGATCGCGCAACGGCCCGGCATCCACGAACAACGCCGTGATCCCCATCGTCTCAAAAATCTGCGGCACGCGCGCGCGGACACGCTCCGCACTGAGCTGTTCCAGCCAGACAATGCGTTTGGAGTGCGGTGACTGGTCACCGCTTTGCTGTTCCACCTCCCTCACCGTCAGCCAGCACCGATCCCCCGTATCCAATCCGGCAAAATATAGCGGCGCGGGCGTCCCTGCTGGCGGTCGTCGCGGCGTCAGGCTTAAATCAAACGCCTCGAAACTCCGCGCCCGGTCGAGGATCTTCTGGTCGATCTGCTGGCTCGCGCTGCGCGGCAGACCGAGCCGGTCGACGTAAAACGTCTTCATCGCATCGGGATCTTTCACCGCGTTGTTACACCAATCGGCCACGATCTGTTTCAGATCGATCGCGGCGATCAGTAACTGCGACACGCGCACCGACCAGTGATGCAGCCGCTCGCGCTCGGGATGTTGCGGGATGAATTCCGGCGCGTGCCGATCCAGCGCCGCACCGCAGCGGACACAGCCGAGGTAGAAGTGGGAATCGGGCGAGAAATCGAAGACATCACTGGAATTTGACCACAGAGACACAGAGGACACGGAGGAACCCACCCCTTGCATCCCCTCCGCAGGAGGGGAGTCTCTGTGGGCTCTGTGCCTCTGTGGTTCAGATGTTCGGAAATTCCCCTCGATCTGCAACTGCGGATCGTCTGTTTGTGGCGTTCCGTCGATGGCCAACCGGCAAATCCCGGGCCAATTCTCCTCCGGATTCTGCTTATGGCCGCACGCGGGACACGTGAAATACCCGATGTGCATCGTGCCGGCTTCGAACTCCTTGTTCTGCCCCGCACCGGCGTACCGCTGCGTGCCGATGCTCAATCGAAACCGCAAATCGCTCGCCGTCATCCGCGCGGTCAGATACCGCGACATGCGCGGCGGGATGTCGTCCTTCTCGTCCTCGATCACCACGTCGAAGCTGAACGTGGTCGGGATCTTCTGCATCCCGTGAATCATCCCGTGCGATTTGCGCTGGCCGTCGGTCACGGTGAACAGCCCTTTGCGATTGACCGTTTTGCCCGATGCGTTTTCGGCCTTCCCGAGCGTGATCAACGAATTGAGCCAGGGCAACTGATCCAGCACGTCCGGCCGGAACTTCGAATCGACCACGCCCTGCACCAGATCTTCATCGGGCAGGAACAAACCGACCGAGCGAAATTGCAGGCCGGTCAGGTAGGCGAGGAGATTGAGTTCGAGAATCGTCTTCCCCCACTGCGCGCTGCCCGTGGCGGTCAATCGCGCATCCGAAATTTGGAGTGCGGGGACTTGTCCCCGCTTTGCCGTTTCTTCCTCTGCGTTCTCTGCGTCTCTGTGGTTTCCAAGGATCCGGTCAATAATCCCGACCACGAACTCCAGCGCCTCGCGCCCCTCAAACGTATACGCCCCATAACTTCCGTCCGGCGTTTTCACCCGCGCATGTCGTTCCAGGAATTCGCGGAATGACCCGACCACCGGCGCCGCGACCTTGGGCGAAGCGTCGCAATCCAGTTTGTGACCCAGGTTTTCGATGGGACTGCTCATTTAGCGGGGGTCTCAGCGTGTTGGAGAAGTTCACGGAGCTTTTGGAATTGTGCGACAGCCGCCGGGTTGTCCTTCATCTCCTCGTAGAGAGCCTGAAGGCCCGCCTCGATCGAGCTCCGCGTGCGCAACTTGAGCTTTTCGATTTCCGTGCCTGCCTGGCTCGTTCGTGCCCAAGCACTTGCCAGACGCGCGATATCTTCGGGATCGCCCTTCTCGCCGCACACCTTATCGATGGCGTCCATCAACAGGGAGCGCACAATCAGGTTGCCGCCTTCGATGGCGCCGGGTTTCGCCTTCGTGCTCGCCTCTTGACTGAGCTGTTCCGAGCGTTCCACGACCCGGATGCGGATGTCACTTTCCGTCTCTTTCTTTTCCCAGTCCGTGTACCCGCTCTTGAGCCATCGTGATAAGTGGACCCGGCAAAGCAGCCGCGCCATCGATTCGGTCTTCGCCCCGCGTGTCCAGGCCAGCGAACACGGATCCCCGGCTTTTAGGTTCAAATCGGGCACATCCGCCTTCACCCGTTGCTCGAACAACCAGTCCGCCAGCGTCGCCAGCTTCCAGCCCTCAGAAAGCCGAACATTGATCTGGTCCCGAATCTCCAGCGGCAATCTCGCTATGCGACAGATCCGCCGATACCACTGGCGCTGTTTACCCACAGGCCGCCTCCATCCAAGGAAATCGACGGCAGGCCGCGCCGGGATTGTCCGCCAGGGATTTCGGGAGGCGCAGGCGGAACTTGCCCGCCGTAGCTCCGCAGGTCGCGAGGCGTAGGCGGGCGGCGAGTGTGCGCAACAGGAGGAGCGATCGACGCATCGCGGTTAGCGGCCCGGCGGTGAGAGACGGGCCGCCGCAGGGGAGGGATGCGCGTTGCGCGGGATGGACGGGAACGCGGCGCTGCCGTCGAAAATCAGAATTGTAGCCGCGGAGCCGAGTCTGCGAGACCCGAGCCATCCTTGCCGGGCTCGGAATCTCATTCGCGGTGCCGTTGTAGCCGCGCTTCTGTGAAGCGCGGGCCGTGTTCGGCTTGGAGGATTTGGCGCTTCGCAGAAGCGCCGCTACACCGGTGGTCCTCATGGGACAAGATTGTTCTCCTCGCAGTAGACCATGCCAGCGGTGGTGATGAACCAGAACGGCGGGAGACCGGGGGCGAGCTGGTCGGATTTGACCTGGCAGATGAAGTGATTGCCTTCGAGGAACGCGAGCTGGGCGGCCACGTCGTTCTCGTCGCAGGCGACCTCCTGGCGGACCATCTGGTACAGGACGGCGGCGCGGCGGCCGAGCGGCTTGTGGCGATACAGGTTTTGGAGCAGCGCCACGCGAAGATCGCGAAGATTCTCAGGGCTCATCGGTCACCATCCTCGCCGTTGTAGGCCGCGTGCCCCCACGCGGCGCCAGTGCTGCGCCGCAAGGAGCGAGTTCTCCTCTCCCCCCTCGCGGGGGAGCCGAGTCCGACGAGACGCCGCCAGTCGTGCCGAGGCGGCAAAGGGTCAGGGTGAGGGGGCGGTCGTTCTTAATTGTCATCGGTCAATTCCCTTTCAGTCACCGGGTTTCGCTGCGACGCGGTCCGCTGCAGCAGGATGTCCAGCTTCTTGTTCATCAACCGCCGGTCACGGTTGACCTCGTCGATGTGGTGTTGGAGCCCGTCCTTCCCGACGTAGCTGCCTTCGAGGTGACGGACCCGCTGTTCGTGGTCTTCGACCGTCTTGTGGATCGCCGTCAGGTTCAGCGAGGTGATCTCGGTTTGCAGGTTGTCGAGTTTCTTGGCCGCGTGGCGGGCCGGCTTGATCACGAAACTCATGATGATCGCCCAGGCCGCGTTGCGGAACAGCTCCAGCAACGCGATTACCGCCAGCACGCCCGTCCAGTTGATTCCCTGCTCGTTCATGGTCACAGCCGAGATTTGTCACGCTGAGCTTGTCGAAGGGTCTCAGTCGTTGCGGTTATTGTCCTGGTCGCGTGGTCCATGGGGATTCGCTCCTTAAAATTTCCGGGTGATGGATACGCCAAGCCGGTTCTCGCGCCAGTCGACGTGGCGGAACAAGTGGTAGTAATTCTCCGCGGGCAACCCCCAGTTGATCGTCCAATCGATGTCGCTCGCGTTAAACAGCGCGAACCGCAGGATGCGCGGCGGGGAATTCCAACTGCCGCTGAACGACCAGCCGAGCTGTTCCTCGTTCGCCGCCGGCAGGAAAAATGTCGCGTGCGACGGACCGGTCGACCACGACGAATTCGTGCCGGCGTGCCCGAACAGCGAGAGTTCCTGCGACAACAGCGGCGCGACCCTGCCGTGGAGATTCGCGCCGACGCCGCTGCTGAATTTCGTCGCGCTGCCCACGTCGGACACGAGCTGGGTGAAGAGGGAAAGGGTGTTCGTCGGAAGGCTGTCACCCTGAGCTTGTCGAAGGGTCTCTGTCGTTGCCGAGCCGTTCGTCTGCGCGCAGCTCGGTGTAGCGTGCGCTGTCACCAGCGCAGAAAATCCGAGCGCAACAATCAGCGCCCGCATGACCGTCCCCGCCCCGGCTCCGGGTGGTGGCGGCGGCGGAGTCTGCGCCTGTATGCTCAGTTCCTCCCGCGCCTTCTGGACGACCTGGCTGACCGCCACGTCGTGTTTGCTGATGGCATGGCGGACCCAGATGATACAGAGGCCGGCGAGGATCAGCAGGACGTGCGTGGCAAGCTGGTCGACCGTCTCGGTGCCGCGCAGGAGGTTATCGGCGGCGTGGGCCAGCGAACCGGTGATCAGCGCGACGGCGCCGCGGACGGGATGGGTATCGAGCGTGTTGGCGATGGCCAGGGCGTCATCGGGCAACCGGGGATTGGCCTGGGCGAACTCCTCGAACTTTTTCCGTCCGAACAAAATCGCGAGCCGTGTCATCCAATTCATTTTTCTTTCTCCATCGTTCGCAACGGGCGGGAGAATACGTCGCGACGGAAAAATCCGTGAATGGACTTTGGAAGCTTTGGAAGGTTTGGAAGGTTATTTTTCGGAACCGCGACAACAGGCCTGAAGTGCGGCAAAGAATCTGCGATCCTAACGCGATGGATAGGGCAGGTTATCCCATCGGCATACGGAGAATTACCTTGGCAACGGGGGAGAATCCGAAGATATTACCTCGCGTGAACCTGAGACAGGCCCGCGCCACCGGCCGGCTGGGGCAGTTTATCCGCCAGCGCGAGCGGGCTCATCCCCACACCCGCAAACGGCGGTTCCGCGCCGTGCTGAAGCTGATGGCGCTGAACAAGCGGAAGCCGAGGCGGAGAACGAAGCCGGAAGGGTAGGGGGCGGAGTGGAGCGGCGCGGTCGGGAGACCAGCGCCGAACGGGAGGATTCTTCACGAACAACGCGGTCGCGCGGGAGCGCGACCCTCCGCTTTAAGGCGGCGCGCCGACCGCGCCGAACGAGTTTGCCGCGGTCATCCTCCTTCGCCAAGGCTACGGAGGACATGGCGCCCGCGGCTACCGCGGGCTGCGGCGGCGGCGGATCAGCGGCAGCAGCCCGATCAGGCCGATGCCGAGAAGCAGGCCGGCCGAGGGTTCAGGGACGGACTCAAAGACCAAGGCCTCGGGATTTGCGAGGCCCGAGGCAAAAACCGTGCCGACGCTGCTCAACACGCCGCCTGACGAGATGAACTTCTCAATGGTGCCATTGCCGTAGTTGGCGACATAGAGGTCACCATCGCTGCCGAACGCCAGGCCACAGGGCTGGTCGAGCCCTGAATCGGCAAAGACCTTGCCGACGCCACTGACGTCAAACACCTCGATGGTGTTGTTGCCGCGGTTGGCCACATAGAGATTGCCGGCGCTGTCGAAGGCCAGGCCATAAGGACGATTCAGACCCGAGCTGGCAAAGACCTTGCCGACGCCGTTGGTGCCGAACTCTTCAATGGTAGGAGGTATAGGGTTGACGGGGTCGCTGCCGGCGTTGGCAACGTAGAGGTTGCCGGCGCTGTCAAACGCCAGACCCTGCGGCATGGCCGACGCTCCCAACGTGGCAAAGACCGTGCCAGTGCCACCGGCCGAATTGAATTTCCAGATGGCGTTGCCGGACGTATCGCCTGCGAAAAGGGTGCCGGCACTGTCGAAGGCCAACGAGAACGCAAACATCTGGTTCGTGCCCGGCGAGTAGGACGCGGCCGTTTCGGTGCCGGACGAATTGAGCTGGATGATATTCATGCCAGCCGCGTAAAGATTGTCCGATTGGTCGAGGGCGAGGCCATAGCGCGAGATCGGTCCGCCATATCCGCTGTAGAAGGTTCTGGGGGTTCCGGATGAGTCAATCTCCATGATATTTGGCACGGGACCATGAACGCTATCCTGCGACACGAATAAATTATCGCCGCAAGCCGCTCGCGGATGGATGAGCAGGAGCAGACTGATCAACAGTGAGATGACACAGCCAGAAGAAACCGCCTTCGCTCCCGAGCAAATCACACGAATGCACGACCGGATGTTCATACGCTCTCCAACCGGTTATACAAACGGGGTGACAACAAGTTGTATATCCCAAAAGGCGCTGATAGGCAAGCCAGATCCGGCATGCTTCGGCGGGCCGTTGGTGCGCCGCTGAACAAACCGAAGCCGAGGCGGGCAACGAAGCCGGAAGGGTAGGGGGACGGCGCCGCTGTTGTAGCCGCGCGCGGTGAGCGCGGCGGGCGGAGGCTCGCGCCTTGTAGCCGCGCTTGTTAAGCGCGGTGCTGGTTCGAGGTTGTACCCAGGCGCGGCTTGTCGTATGGGATTCTGCCGTATGCCAGACGATTCACACAAACACCTGCGACGTTTGGAACGGGTGTGGTTGGACTCGCCGGTCTACTTCGTAACCGCCTGCACGGATCAGCGGCGGCGCATCTTGGCCGATGCCGCCGTGGCCGACATTCTCACTGGCGAATGGCGCACCGGTGGTGAGCGCCACGGCTGGCTGGTGGGTCGCTACGTTATCATGCCGGACCACGTACATTTCTTCTGCGCGGCGCGGCCTGACGCGAAGACGCTGGCGGAATTTGTGCGTCTCTGGAAGCAATGGACAACGAAGCGGATGAAGATGGCAGGCCTGACCGCGCTTAACAAGCGCGGCTACAACAGAGAAACCGCGGTTATCAACCGCGGCTACAGCGCAGGGCCAACGCGGGTCTGGCAACGGGAGTTCTTCGATCATGTGTTGCGCTCGGAAGAGAGCTACGCGGAGAAGTGGGGATACGTGCTACAGAATCCGGTTCGGGCGGGATTGACCGCCCGCGCGGAGGATTGGCCGTTTCAAGGGGAGATTTATCCGCTGTAGGATGGGCCGCGGTCAGCGCCCGCGGCTACAGCGGGCTGCGGCTACAGATCGCGCGGCGCGCCGTCGACGCCGGCCATGTGACGGCGGATGCGCCGGGCCATGCGCCAGGCGGTCTTATACGTCACGCCGAGTTCTTCCCGGAGTTCGCTCGCGGTCACGCCGTACTTCGATCGGGTGAACAGATAGATCGCATAAAACCAGAACTGCAGCGGCGTCCGGCTGTCCGCGAACGGCGTGCGCGCCGTCGGGTGGAGATGATGACCGCACCACGAACACGAACAGGCGCGTTCGGCGCGGAGTCGATACCACCGCGCGCGGCGTCGGCACTTCGGGCAACGATAGCCCTGGCCGTAGCGGGTCGCGAAGATGTATTGGAGGCAGGCCTCATCGTCGGGAAAGGCGCGGAAGAATTGCCGAACGGTGACGAACCGATTCGCTTGCACGCAGCCAGAATAGCCCCCTGTATTTCGTATGGCAATGGGATACTCCTACGTCGGGTCGCCCGCGTTCCGAGTAGTATCCGGATTTGAAGCTGTGGTCGTTAGAGAATCCGCCGGCTACTTCCTGCCACACTTGAAATCGGACATGATTACCGCGTGGACGGCTTTCTGCGGTGAATCTATCGGGGGAACGCCCAGCAGGACCGCCAGGCGGACTTCTTCGCCTGTATCTCGCCTGGCACGTCTCCAGGCATAAGCTCGCTTGGCTTTCGGGTGCCCGACGAGATCGAAGACCTCGACGGTGCCTTCCCAAACGCTCTTGCGTCGAAACACTTCGCGGACGGGCACGGATTCGACGTGTCGCGATTCGCACTTGAACCCTTTGCGAATCGCCTCCCGTAAAGTTGCTATGTCGTCCGGAGCCTCAGCCATGGCGTTCTCGTGACTTCGCCAAATCCTAATATCCGAAATGAAGGCGGATTGCAGCCCCAAAGATTTCCGGGTTTCCACCCTAGCGGGGCGTTTCGCGCCTTATTTCATTGACTTTCGCGGGTGCACTCGGTAACATCATTCCTATCTTGCGGCGCTTTTTTGAGGCCGCTGGATTCAGCTTCCGACGCGATGAGGAGTTCCCCCAAGGACAGTACGCCTGCATCCGCGAACTGAATGATTCCGTTCGCCGAATCCCGCAGTTGATCTTCTCGCCGAGACGCGTCTTCCGCTAGACGACGTAGGCTTCTTCGCCGTGCTCGTTGATGTCGAGTCCCTGGCGTTCCTCGTCGGGCGCAGGCCGCAGACTGATGACGGCCTTCACGACGTAGGCGATGATCGTGGTGCCGACGATGGCCAGAACCAAAGTCACGCCCATGGCTTTGAGCTGTTCCAGCACCAGCGGCTGCAACGACGAATCCGTCACATAGTCCTTCAGATTGTTCGCCAGATTCGGATTGGCCGCATTCCGCGCGAGCAGGCCCGTCAGGAACGCGCCCATGGTCCCACCCACGGCGTGGACGCCGAAGGTATCCAGCGCATCGTCGTAGCCGAACCAGCCTTTGACCTTGAAGCAGAAAAACCACGGCACCAGCCCGGCGACGATGCCGATGGCAACCGCTCCGCCCGGCGTGACGAACCCGCAAGCGGGCGTGATCACCACCAGCCCCGCGACCGCGCCTGAGCAGAAACCGAGCACGCTCGGCCGGCCCCGCGTGATCCATTCCGCGGCGGGCCACACAAACGACGCCACGGCCGTCGCCAACGTTGTCGCCGTAAACGCGCCCGCTGCGATGCCGTCCGCCGCCACCGCGCTGCCGGCGTTGAATCCGTACCAGCCGACCCAGAGCATGCCGGTGCCGACCATGCACAACACCATGTTGTGCGGTGCCATGATTTCTTTGCCGAAGCCGATGCGTTTGCCGAGGATCAGGCACAGGATCAGCGCCGACCAGCCCGACGACATGTGGACCACCGTGCCGCCGGCGAAATCGATGGCGTGGATCGGGGCTTTGGCGTTGCCGACGCCGTTCATCATCCCGTCGATTCCCCAGATCATGTGGGCCAGCGGGAAGTAGACGACGAACATCCACAGCGCGACGAACAACAGGATCGCCGAGAACTTGATCCGCTCGGCCACCGCGCCGACGATCAGCGCCGGCGTGATGATCGCGAACATCATCTGGTACATGGCGAAGATATTGTGCGAGACCCACGGCGCATAGTCGGAGTTGGGTGTCGAGCCGACGCCGTTGAGAAATGACCAATCGAGACCGCCGAGGATCGACCAGCCCCGCGCCGTTCCGCCGCTATGGAAGACCAGGCTGTAGCCGCACAGCCACCACAAGATCGTGACCAGTCCGGTGATGCCGAGACATTGCGCCAGCACCGAGAGCACGTTCTTGCTCCGGACCAACCCGCCATAAAATAAGGCCAGCCCGGGCAACGTCATAAACAGCACCAGCGCCGCGGAGGTCATCATCCAGCCGTTGTGGCCGGGGCCGGGGCCCGACACCTTGGAGGTCGCCATCGTCCGGTTCGCGTTGTTCACGTATGCCTCCAGGTCGGCGACGCGCTGTTCGAGCGTCGGGTCGGGCGGTGGCGGCGGCGCGGTGTGCTTCGGCGGCTGCACCGCGGGCGGAACGGCGGCGCGGGATGAAATTACTCCTCCCACAATGAAAATTAGAAGGGCGGCAATTGACACGACAAGCGTCGTTCGTCTCATTGGTACAGGTCTCCTTAGTCGATAGTCAGTTCCGTACGGGGCGCCTCTCGCTGAAAAGAGTCAAAAACCTCGTATGCAGGGCTTGTACCATTAGGGTGATGCCTTTTGTAACCGACCTATCCGCAAGTAGATCAGTTGATCGCGATTTCGCGCAGCATGCCTTCTTTTATTCAGTGTGAGCGAATTCACACAGCACACCCAGCGGAACCGCGCACCCGCGTTTGACGCTAACGCTGACCGTGTCGGGCCGTTCAACTGTTGTAGCCGCGCCTCTGCGAGGCGCGTCTTGCCTGGTGTAGCCGCGTCTCTATGAGACGCGTTTCGAGCACGGCTCGCAGAGCCGTGGCTACGCTCGATCCAACACCATAAACTCGCCTTGGTACGGCCAATCCTCCGGCGCCTCCGTCAGCCCAGCCGTCTGGGGATTTTGCCGGAGATACTCCCAGATGGAGCCGAGTTTCTCGTCGCTCCGAATCAGATGATCGAAGAATCCTTCCTGCCACAGACGATTCGCACTGCCGGGTGTAGCCGTGTCCGGTGTAGCCGCGCCTCTGTGAGGCGCGCGTCGTGCCGTTGTAGCCTCGTCTTTTACCCCGATTCCGAGATCGGGGCTATGAGACGCGCGAATCGCTTTGCCGAGACATTCCTTGAGCAGTTTGACCCAGTCGCCGACGTTGAAGGCCGGTCCGCCCGACACCAGCAGATGAATGTGGTCCGGCATGATCACGTACCGCCCAACGGCGATGCGATGTTCCTGCCACCCACGCTGGATGAAGGCGAGGAACGCCGCGTGGAGGTTCGGCCGCGCCAGCCACGGGTTTCGTTGATAGGTGCAGAAGCTGACGAAATAAACCGGGGCGTGCCGATAGGTATCAAACACCGTCGGTAATCGCGGTGGCCGACGGGGATACCGGGGAGTGGGCATGGAGCGAAACTATCACGGCTCATAGAGCCGTGGCTACACCGGTGTAGCCGCGCCTCTGTGAGGCGCGTTGAGCCGTGCTAGGACGCTGTAGCCGTGCCGGGCCGCTGTAGCCGCGCCCCGCGCCAGGACGGTGTAGCCGCGCCTCTGTGAGGCGCGTTGAGCACCCGCATCCGACGATGATGTTGCGCCTTTCACCTATTGTGGCGACCGAATGCGATAGTACCGAGCCGCCCCATTTGTCAGCGCGCCCACATCCCAAAAATTCGTCGTGGCTGTCGTGACAACGATATTGGTCAGGTCCATGAAGCTATTGGTCGAGAAACTGCCATCGGCCACCGCGCCGGGACTGACCTGCACGATGTTGCTGGTGCCCGTGGTGTTCCATGCGATCAACAAGTCGCTGGCGTTGGTCTGCACAATCGACGTGATCTGGAAGGGCATGCTTACGCCGCCAGCGTACAACTCGGCGCTGGCCAGAGAACCGTAATTGCCTTGACCCCCCGTGACCAACACCTTGCCATTGAGCAGCAGCGTCGCCGTGTGATCCTCGCGTGCGGTGTTCAGCGAGCCGGTGTAGACCCAATTCGTGGATTGAGCTGCTGCAATGACCGGCAAACCGATCACCACCGCGGCGGCAGCGAGTACGAGTGGAGCAGGGTACCCTTTCGGAACCCGAGTACGACTGTGACGCAATCGGCCTGCAAGAACTCCCAGTATCAGATTCACCGTAACGTTCCCTAGCGACCCAAGACCGGACGCAGACAGGACAGCCACGCCGGATATTATGTTCCGAATGCTCCCACAGCAGCGACATTTGTAAAGAAGATAGCGGATGAGGCGCCTGCCAAGACCAGAGAAACCAAGGCACCGGCGGCGATCGGCTCGCAATGGTATTGGCCGCTACGTTGAGCCGGCCAGGATCGCCATGCCCACCAAGAACAGCGTCGAACCCGGTGGCTAATTTGACGGGCAGGGCTTTCTCGGCCTATGTTGCTGCGGGCGGTCGCCAACCCCGGTATCTCGAACTCATCGGGGTTGATCACATTAGAAAGGAGGCGACCCAGACCATGAACAGTTATTGCTGGCCCACGACGGATTTGGAAGCGCGCATTGCGGCTCACGTGCATGCGTGGGAACGCGCCACGCAGCCGGAGCGCCCGCCTCCTGCGGAGACCCTGCCGTTCGTGACGATCAACCGTGAATTTGGCTGTGACGCCTTGCAGATCGCCACCAAATTGGCCGAGACGCTGAATACCCGCTGTGATCCATCGGTCCCCTGGGTCGCGTATGACCGTGAGCTCATTGATCGCGTGGCGCTGGAGCTGCGGCTGCGACGCGAGGTCGTCGAGTCATTGGATGACGCCCGACGCAATGAAATGTCCGAGTTGTTTGATACGTTGCTCAACCGACGGGTGACCGAGGCCGCGATCATGCGCAAACGGGCCGAGGTGATCTGCTCGCTGGCGATCCACGGTCATAGCATCCTGGTGGGGCGTGGCAGCCATCTCCTGACAAAGAATTTCCAGACCGGCTTGCATGTGCACCTGATAGCACCACGAGAATGGCGGGTGCATCGTATTGCAGCGATCCGAAATGTCTCCGCATCGCGGGCCGAGAGGTTCGTTGCCGACGAAGAGAAGAAACGGGCGCAGTTTCTGAGAACCTATTTTCTGAACGATCCCGAACGCCCGTTCCTGTATGACCTGGTTGTCAATGTCGCCGGGTTCGATCCGCTGGAAGTCGCCGAGATCATCCTGGCCGCCGCGCTCACGCCCCGGTTTCAGCGAGCGTCTCGCCGTTGATTGAAGCCGGAGGCGAGGCGCCGGCCGCGGCCCGCACGACGCCCAGCGATACCGCCCAAGCGCGGCGACAAGGGCAATGAACTGTCTCCGCGTGCGGAATCATCCCATCGGCACGCTCCCGGCGAGGGTGCGGGGTTTGACTACGACCATGCTGTTGTCGATTACCGGGAGGTCATCCGTCACAAGCCGAGGCATATGACCGACTCCCCGCGGTAAATTACTCCGATAACAGCGGCTTGAATCGCCAGATGTTCCAGCTGCCGCCGCGATTGGAACGGAAGTAAATGTACTCGCCTTTTCGGTCCCAACACGGACTGTCGTCCTGCGAACCGTTGGTGGTCAACTGTGTCCGCTTGGAGCCGTCGGCGGCCATGACCCAGATGTCGGAGTTCCGGTTCTGATGCGAATCGAACCCTTCATCGGAGGCGTACACAATCCACTTCCCGTTGGGAGACCATCGAGGATCTTCGGCGTCGTAGTCGGTGTTCTGCGTCAGTTGGGTCTCCCCGGTTCCGTCGATGTTCATCACCCACAACTGTTTCTTCTTGGTGATTTTCTCCACCCGGAAAAACAGAATGCGCTTGCCATCGGGAGACGCCTGGGGCTTCTGCCCCTCGCGCAACTGGGTCGACAAACTCGCCTCCCAGGGAATCGTCCAGATTTGTGGTTCCTCCGCATCCGGCGGATTGGAGGTGTACACGATCAACCTCCCGTCCGGGCACACATGCGGGGCGAAATCCTCTGCCTGTGTGCTCGTGAGCTTGGTGATCCCACCGGCTCCGTCCGTGTTCACGCGCCACAGCGTCGGATTCTGGCTCGTGCGATTGGAACTGAACACGACGTTCGAACCATCGGGCGTGAACGTCGGGAACAGATCCCGCCACTTGCCGTAGGTCAACCGCGTCTTGCCAAAAGAGCCGACCGGTTGTTTCTGGATATTGCTGTACCATGCCCCTGCCGGTTCATTCACCAACTCCGTGTACAGCAGAATGTCCTCCGTTGGTGACAACACCGGGCCACCAATGTGGAGGTCCTTGTCTTCGTTATTGGTTACCCGGGTCACCGACGCAACATTCGGGGAGCGCTCGATCACCTCCAGATACGCCAACGTCGGTTTGAGTGACAGTTGTAGTTTGACGCCCTTCTCCGTGGGCGTCGGCTCGACCGTGGCCATCGGGATGGTGATGGCTTCGACTTTGGCCAGCTTGAGATCATACTCGGTCTGGCTTTGCGGCTCGAAAAGTACCGTCGTCATCCCGTCCTCAAACCCTTCCTTCTTGGCGGTGACCTCGAATACCTTGGTCTTCGACTCGAAAGTAAGCTTCGTCGTCAGCGGCGTGATGCCGCTCGGTTGCCCGTCGATGTACACGGAAGCGCCCGCCGGATCCGAGCGAATGGTCACCGTCTTGGTGACTTTCTCCAACGCGATGTCGTATTGCGTCTGGGTTTTCGGCTCGAAACGAATGACCGTCGTCCCGTCTTTGAACCCCTCCTTCTTGGCGGTGACCGCGAACGTCTTCGTCTCCGGCTCGAATTTGAGTTCTGTCGTCAGCGGCGTGATGCCGCTTTGCAGCCCGTCGAGGTACACCGAGGCGCCGGTGGGATCGGTGCGAATCGTCACCATCTTCTTGGTCGCGCAACCCGACACCATACAGCAAATCACTGCCATGAATGCGACGTGAAGTACTCCTTGACGTCTTACCATGCTCATGTTCCTCCTGACTGTGTATGTTTTCTGATTTGCGGTGTAACGTCCATCTTGGTGGTGCATCCCGATTCCAGAAGCATTATGGTGTCGACGCGCCCCGCCGTCAGAGCGGTCACGGTCGCTTCGCTCATGGTGTGGATACGTTTCACTGCGGCAGCGGTTGCGTCGGGTTCAGCTTGTTTACAGGGCTCTCGCCACCTCACTGGCGCTGACAGGGCGTCAACTCACAACTTCTGAGCGCGTGAATGCTATCACCAATCCAATTACCCTGTCCATCAAATTCGGGGTTTCCGTGGCTGGCCCAGAATAGATGCGTCTCGTAACCCCCCTCGGGGACGTTACGGTTCCACAAGAGGACCGGCGGCTACACCAGACCCCAACCCACCTGCTCCCTCAGCCGGATACCAAGCGCTTATTCCACCGTGACGTTCTTGGCGAGGGTGCGGGGTTTGTCCACGTCGCAACTGCGGATTGACTCGGCAACACGGCAGCGAGATCCGCCGGATCAATGCCCGGAATGGACTTTGTGAAAGTCTTCACTTGCAAACTTTCCCCATTTATGCTGGGATAGCGGCGTGGGTGAGACAGGTGCGCTTGCGAGCGCGCTGTCGGCGCGAAGACCCAAGACGGTTCTCCGCCGACAATTCCGTAACCACGCAACCCGGTAAGGAAAGCGGATGTTGTGAAACCGACCATTCACTTCTTAGCCATCGCACTGGCCAGCCTTCTCTCTGCTGCCCTGGCGCAGGGGCAGAATTTGTTTGAATCGGATTTCGGCGGTGGCCACATCTATGAATTCACGCCAAATGGGGGCAGCAGTACCTTCGCCTCGGGCTTGGACTTTCCTCTTGGTCTGGCCTTTAACAGCGCGGGCAATCTGTTTGAGGTAGATGGAGCCACTTCCCACATTTATAAATTTACGCCGAACGGCGGCAGCAGCACCTTCGCCTCCGGGTTGAACAGCCCTTACGATCTGGCCGTTGACACCGCGGGTAACCTCTTTGTCGCAGACCAGGGCAGTGGCGACATCTACAGATTCACCTCAAACGGAGGCAGTAGCACCTTCGCCTCGGGTTTGTACGGCCCTGCTGGTTTGGCCTTTGACAGCGCGGGCAATTTGTTTGACGCGAATTACAGCAGTGGCAACATCTATAAATTTACGCCGAACGGCGGCAGTAGCACCTTCGCCTCCGGGTTGAATGGCCCGTTAGCTCTGGCCTTTGACAGCGCAGGCAACCTCTTTGAGGCGGATCATAACAGTGGCAACATCTATAAATTCACCTCGAACGGAGGCAGTAGCACCTTCGCCTCCGGCTTGTCCCTTCCTTTGGGTCTGGCCTTTAACAACGCGGGCAACCTGTTTGAGGCAGATTACGGCAGCGGCAGCATCTATGAATTTACGTCGAACGGAGGCAGCACCAGTTTCGCCTCTGGCGGGAGACCCACGTATCTGGCGTTTCCACCGGTGCCCGAGCCTTCCACCTGTCTCATTGTCGGCCTTGGGTCCATCGCGCTTTTGGGTGTGCGCCGCACCAAGATAGATCCGCGTCCTTTCAGGAACTGACCGTTCCCATTATTGCCCAATTGTAAGCACACGTGAGCTTCGCCAGCCCACCTGTCAGTGGAGGTTCCGCATGTCCGTTTGTGGCAACCGCCCGCCAGAGCTTATTCCACCGTCACGCTCTTGGCGAGGTTGCGGGGTTTGTCCACGTCGCAACCGCGCAACACGGCGATGTGATACGCCAGCAGTTGCAGCGGGACGACCGCCAGCAACGGCTGCAGACATTCCTGCGTGTCGGGGATGTAGATTACGTCATCGGCCTTCTTCGCGATCTCGGTGTCGCCCTCGGTCGCGACCACGATCACGGGTCCCTTGCGCGCTTTCACTTCCTCAATGTTGGCCATGACCTTCTCGTAGACGGGTCCCTTCGGACAGATGAACACCGACGGCGTGCGCGGATCGATCAACGCGATCGGCCCGTGCTTCATCTCGGCGGCGGGATAACCCTCGGCGTGAATGTAGGAGATCTCCTTCAACTTCAGCGCGCCCTCGAGCGCGACCGGGAAGTTGAACTGGCGCGCGAGAAACAGGAAGCTGTTCGCCTCGCAGTATTTCTTCGCAATCGCCGCAATCGCGTCGCTCTGTTTGAGCGTCTGCTCCATCTTCGCCGGGATCTCCTCCAGTCCGCGCAGGATTTCCTCGCCATGCGTCGACGCCAGGTGCCGCATCCGCCCCATCAACACCGCCAGCAGCGTCATGATCGTCACTTGCGACGTGAACGTCTTCGTCGCCGCCACGCCGATCTCAGGGCCCGCGTGCATGTACGTGCCGCCATCGACCTCGCGGGCAATGGTCGAGCCGACCACATTCACAATCCCGAGCGTCTTGTGGCCTTTGCGCTTCGATTCGCGCACCGCCGCCAGCGTGTCGATCGTCTCGCCCGACTGGCTGATCGCGAACACCAGCGTGTGCTTTTCGACCGGCGCGTTGCGGTAGCGGAATTCGCTCGCGTAATCGACCTCGGTGGGAATCCGCGCGAGATCTTCCATCAGGAATTCGCCGACCATGCCCGCGTGCAGCGCGGTGCCGCAAGCGATGTAGATGATCCGGTCGACGGCGCGCAGGTCCCCCGGCGAGAGGTTCAATCCGCCCAGCCGCGCCGTGGCTTCCTCGTGGCTGATGCGGCCGCGCATGGCGTTCTTGACCGCGTTGGGCTGCTCGAAGATTTCCTTCAGCATGTAGTGCGGGAACTTCCCGCGCTCGACCTCGTCGGCCGCAAATTCGACCTCGCGGATTTGCGGACTCACCGTCGCCGCCTCGATGGTCGACACCTGAAAATCGTCGCGGGTCAGCGTGACGATCTCAAAATCGTTCAGGTACACGACGCGCCGCGTGTGGGCGATGATGGCGCTGACGTCGCTGGCGAGGAAATTCTCGTCGCGACCGACGCCGAGGAGCAGGGGACTGCCCCGGCGCGCGCCGACGATCACGTTCGGATGGTCGGCGTGGACGACCGCGATGCCGTAGGTGCCGACCACGTCCTTGAGCGCGCGCCGCACGGCCTCGGTGAGCGCGGAGCCGTCCGCGCCGGGATGTTCGGCGTGGACCTGTTCGTAATGGTCGCCGACGAGGTGGGCCAGCACTTCGGTATCGGTCTGCGAGGCGAACTTGTGACCCTTGGCGAGGAGACGCTCTTTGAGAAGCTGATGGTTCTCGATCACGCCGTTGTGGACCAGCGCAATCTTGCCGGATTGATCGAGGTGCGGATGGGCATTCGTATCGGTCGGCGCGCCATGGGTCGCCCAGCGCGTGTGGCCGATGCCCACGTCGCCTTTGGCGGGCTGTTTGGCGACGAGCGCGGCGAGATCGTTGATACGTCCCCTCTTTTTGCGCAGGTCGAACCCCTTACTATTAATGATACAGACGCCGGCGGAATCGTAACCGCGGTATTCGAGACGGCGGAGGCCTTCGAGGATGACGTTTTGGGCAGGCTTCTTCCCGATGTAGCCGATGATGCCACACATGCGAACACGGTCCTTGTCTGAAGTCGCGCAACGATGATTCAACCGCCCGGTATCACCCGGGGTCGGCGGCAGTGGCGAATCAGCACTGCGTGGACTTCGAATCGAAGTTTTTTATATACCGCCGACGGCCAGTAA
Source organism: Verrucomicrobiia bacterium (assembly GCA_035541135.1). Lineage (GTDB taxonomy): Bacteria > Verrucomicrobiota > Verrucomicrobiia > Palsa-1439 > Palsa-1439 > Palsa-1439. The sequence continues at coordinate 635 of DATKNW010000075.1, read as the reverse complement.
TTTACGCAAGATCAGGGATTTGTCAACCGGCCGCAGGACGACGCGTCCTGCTCGATAGCAAGTGCGCACCTCAACGCCCCAACCCCTAAGTCGGTGTCATTCTGAGCGGAGCGAAGAATCTCAGTCTTTGTCCGTCAGCTCTACGGCGGCACGACAGAGACCCTTCACTTCGTTCAGGGTGACAGTCCGGGGAACGGCAGCAGCATTTTATCGATCCGCCCGACGGCAAGTTGTAACCTTTTCCGTCTCGACTTTTTTCCCGTAAAAGGGTAGGCAATGGGCGAGAAGCGCGTGCAGCCGTGATGTCTCGCTGGGTCGCAGGTCACCTCAGACCTGCATGGCTTCCGGAAAGGCCATGACCATGACGACTGCAAGATGGGTTGCGAGCGTTCTCTTCTTGTTGGGTGTAGGGTTGGGGGGAGCCAGCGGGCAAGTTTACACAGTCACGACCAGCGTTGACCCGTCGAATGCCGGCGCTGTCAGCGGCGGCGGTGTCTATACGAACGGAAGCACGGCTACGGTGACCGCCACAGCAAACAACTGTCATAGCTTCGGCTATTGGTCGGTAGGCGGAGCTGTTGTCGGTACGTCACCGACCTACACGTTTACCGTGGTCAGCAATGTGAATCTGGTGG
>DATKNW010000074.1:0-20244 GCA_035541135.1 Verrucomicrobiia bacterium | reverse complement strand
CCACGCTCAGCGCCCGTCCCTTATCGCCGCTTCTCTGCCGTCGCCTGACGTAAACGACAACGTGCTGCGACTCCGTTCCGCTTTCCGATTCGGGCCGTGCGTTCAGCGTGTTCCCCAACCATGATCCCATCGCCGACGTGGCCATCACGGCGTCCCCCGATTTCCACGATTGCGGTCTGATCAAAACCGTGACCAACCAGTGTCCGTGATCTAATCGCTGTGCATCCAACTCCTGTACGACGTTGTGTACGCTCATATGTCGTCCAAGTGTCCATACAAATGTCCGAAAGTGTCCCACGGATTACCCACTGATGTCCCACTGAGTCACGCAGAGTCCCCGCAGATGCCACGCATCGAGTCACCAGTGACCACGCAAGGTTCACGCAAAGACCACGCGCGGTTTACGCAAGGTGCCACGCATGGTTCATGGAAAGAGTCCGTGTTGTCCATTCTGCCAGCATCACTCTGGCAACGCATTGGCTTCTCGATTTCCCCGCAATTGCTGTCAAAGTTGTACCATCGAAGAAACGCCGTGGCCGCCCATCCTATACGTCTGGGTTACAGACATGACGCGAGACCCCTACGCGTATCCGTAGGATTTTGGCGCACGCGCCGGCCGCCATCCGGCAGGAGTATTGAGAAGTGTTGAAAGGCGTTGACGCCGTCAGCGCCCCTCAACACCCGTCCGGTTCATCACAGCAGGGGGAAAGTGCTCATCTCGATAACATCGCTATCCGCTGCGAGAATAACGGGCCGCGTGCCTTGCGCCTCGATTCTATGGCTCGCTCGCGCTGTCAAGCTAGTGCGCCCCTCACCCCTGCGCCTCCAGCATTGACCCCGCTCGCTCCGCCAAGAGTTGGCGCTTAAGAGTCACGCTCGGACTGATCTCACTTTGCCGGTAATGTGTTCCGACCGAATGTTCGCTCCGAGGAGGACCACCGCCGCGGCTTTCACGCCGTCCAGTTCATCAATTAGGCACCCTTGAACCCAATCTCGATGCCGGTGAGGTCAAGATCAAGCCGCCGCAAGAACTCCTTATTGCGTTTGCGACCGCCGGCGTGGTGATCTCGGGCTGGCGTCTCGGCCATTGTATTGCCAGCACATAAAACACCAGCAGGCGAGGCGGGTCGCGGTTGTCCTTTATTCGAGGATTTCGTGGATGGGATGTCCGTCAGTGTCCTTGAGTGTAACCCCCAGGAGTTCGGCGATGGTGGGCGCAACGTCCACTAGACGCGCACTGTCCAGAACCACGCCTTGCTTGATGCCATGGCCCGATGCGATCAAGCCTGTCTGAAGACCGGGCTTAGTCGGCAGATAGCCGTGATTCCCCTGAAGCGTAGCTGGGCGGAAGAAATTGCCCGTCGCTACTCCCGAGAACATAATTCCCAGTTCTCCCTCCAGGTAGAATGCCGCGTCCCGTGGTCCGCCCAAGGCCACGAGCTCCGGCTTTTCAACGATCCGGTACAGCCGGTTGCTGGATGCGTCCAGTTCATGCTCCTCAAGAAGCGCATGCACCTTCTCCATCGTTGCTGTGTCCTTGGCGTCTTTGACGTACACCGCCGCCGAGCCGCCGGTGTGTTGCGTGAACGCCTTCCAATCCGTCACCTTCTTCCCGTCCAACGTAATCAATCCCGCCTGCGCCAGCAGCACGTTGGGCGCGATCGTCTGATGAATGTCCGCAAATCCGTGGTCACCGAGGACGATAAACGTCGTCTGGTCGTATATGCCCGCCTGCTTCGTGGCCTCGATGATGTCGTGAATGTGTCCATCCAGTTTGTGGAGGATGTCGGGGAGATTCGGGTTCGAACGCCCGGCAATGTGCTGCGCGTGGTCGGATTCGATGAAGTGCACCAAAAGCAGGTTGGGTTTATGTCGCTGAATGATGTCGATGGCGGTAGCGGCAATCAGGTTGTCCCAGTTCCCTGTCCCCAGCGCGCCGGCATTGGTGATGGGCCCGGCCACGGTCTCAACCTCGGCCAGAAGTCCCGGCGTGGTGTACTGATGAAACTGCTTGAAGCCATTGGTTGTCGTCGGAAACTCGGGAAACTCCCAATCAATGGATTTCGATCCTGCCGAAACCGGCCACGAAACGGCCCCGACGGTCGACCCCGCGTCGTGTGCCACATCCCAAATCGCCGGCACCCGAATATCGCTGGCGTACCAGAACCACCGCGGCTCCGCCGCCAGCGGATCGAATACCTCATTGGCCGTGATCCCGCTTCGCGCGGGGAAATCGCCCGTGACCATCGCAGTATGGCCCGGATACGTGAATGACGGATAGGGTGGATAAACCTCCTTGGCATAACTGCCTCGATGCATCAGGTTGGATAACGTCTCCGTGCCGACTGACAAATCGCTGGGAAGATAGAATTCCGGTCGCATCCCGTCCAAGCTGATCACCACGACATGATTACTGGCAGGCGAAGCCGCCCTCGTCTCACAGACGGCGCCAAAAACCGTGAACCACAACATCGCGGCGCAGGATAGGGCAACGGTGTGGCGCAGATGGCCGCCACGTTCCCGACGCATTTCAGTCTGATGATATATCATGGTATGTACGCTCCATATTGCTTAAAGTGTAATCAGGGTCAGTGCCTCATGTCCGCCGGCCAACACAGCAAGCGGATCGTGTTGGTACAACCCGCCCCGTAATTGCCGACAGCCAACTGCCCCTTGTACCACGTCAGACCCTCATTTTCCATCTGCGCGGGGACTCCCCCCAGGAATATGCTCGCGATGGAGCAGCCGCTGGACGCGATCGCGAAATCATAAACGCAAACCGTGTTGCCCTGATCGACCCCGTTCAGATCGTAGAGGACGAAGGCGTGCCCATTCGTGCCGCAAGAGCCCTGGCTGTGAATCCCGATGTTCGGCGAGAGATTCCGAATCCACGAAACAGTACAATCCCCGGTGCCCGCCGTAACAGGCCCGAGGTAGGCCAATGCGATGCGATAGCGTGACGGCAGATCGAGCTCCGTGATCGCGAATTGATTCGACGCCAGGTGCGCCGCGCAGGCAATGTTCGTCAGCGAGCTGATGGCCCCGATGTCCCATCTCGCGAGAAACACCCCGTTGGTCGTGAAGGCGTCGAGATTGCCGTTCGTGCCCGACAGATTTCCGCTGCTGACAAGGATCGCATTCGTCCCCATCGGGTTGTCAGCAGCCCCCCACCAGGCTAGATCGTTGCCGTGACCCGCGCCGGTGAGCACGAAGTTCGTCAGAACCGTTCCCGCGCCCGATGTCGAGAACACCCGGCATAAAGGATTGCTGAGCGCGCTCCCACTCACCCAATAGAAGACGTTGCCGTCGAAACACAGTCCCTGAGAGCCACCGGAGATCATGCCCGTGCACAGCAGCGACGACGGATTGGACATTCCGTTGAAATGAAAGCGCGGTTCGCTAGGAACCTCGGTCGCCGTGGATGAACCCTTGGAGCGCGCCACCATCGCAGTGTTACTGGCACCGAACGATTCCTCCGAAAGCCACCAGCCCTGCCGGCTGCCCCGCCACCGGTTCAGGTCGCTCCCGTCGAGCCCAAACGCGTTGACGCCACACAGACACAGAGCGCACAGAGCGATTGCCCTTCGAACTTGTCCGCCGTCCGCTTGGCGGACTTCTGATTCCGGCCTTGGCCTGCGCATGTGCTGCATGGTGACCTCCCGTTGGCTGGCAGTCAAGAGCCCGAAGGCGAGGGTGTGATCTCTCACCGAAGAAACTGGGGCACCGCACTGGCCGGGCTCGGCACTTACCAGCGTCCGGCCTGATGGCGGATGGAAAACTCTTGATAATGCGTCTTGGGGAGTTCGGCGAGGAAGCGGGAGGGACGCTGGAAACCGCCGGTGTCGCCGCCGGTCATGCGAAACACGGGATAGGCGAGGTACAATTCGTCCTTTGCGCGGGTCACGGCCACGTAGAATAGCCGCCGTTCCTCCTCTTCGCCTTCCAAATTGTCGAGCGACCGCGACAGCGGAAACATGCCATCGCACAGCCCGATCACAAACACCGCGCGCCACTCCTGCCCTTTCGCCTGATGCACCGTGCTCAGACGGACAAACTCCTGCTCGTTGGACGCGAGCAGCGACGAATCCTCAGCTTCGAGATTCGTGAGTAGGGCAAGCTGGCTGAGAAAATCGTCGATGGTCTCGAACTGCATCGCGAACGAGGCCAACTGATGCAAATCTTCCTCGCGGGTGCGCGCGTTCGGGTACTTGACCTTAAGATAGCTCGAATAGAACCCATCGATGACGTGCTCGATCATCTCCGCGGCTTTTTGTGGCCGCGAAGCATCTTCGCGGCTCCCGCGAATGGGATTCGCGGCTACAATGCCGTGACGGAGATCGTTGAGCACTTTCGCCGCTTTCTTCCAATCATCGATCGCCTTCTTCGGCACGGCGTCGCTGGTGAGCAGCAGCGGTTTGCCCTCGGCGAGCAGCGGATGAAATTTCTCCCACAACTTGTCGGCCGTCCTCCCGCCGATGCCCGGCAGCAGTTTCAGGATGCGTTTGAACGCCATTTCGTCGTGCGGATTGACTGCGACCTTCAGAAAGCAGCTCACGTCTTTGACATGCGCCTGCTCGAAAAACCGCAGACCGCTGGTGATGACGTAGGGGATGTTGCGCCGCGTCAGTTCCATCTGCAGTTCCATCGCGTGGAAATGGGCGCGGTAGAGCACGGCCACCTCGTTGAGCGGCACGCCTTCGTCGCGCAATTCAAGGATGCGCTGCGCGACGAACTGCGATTGATGATTGCTATCGGGACACGGAATCAGCCAGGGTTTGACGCCGCCCGAACGAACAGCGGTCAGGTGCTTGGCAAACTGACGGACATTGGCCTTGATGGCGTCGTTGGCCAGTTTGAGGATGCTCGGCACGCTGCGGTAGTTGACCTCGATCTTGAACGTCCGCGCGCTCGGATACCGCTCGGGGAATCCGAGGATGTTCCGATAATTCGCCCCGCGCCACGAGTAGATCGACTGTGCATCGTCGCCCACGACCATCAGATTGCGGTGGACCGTGGCGATGGCATCGATCAGGTCTGCCTGAATCTTGTTCGTGTCCTGATATTCGTCCACCAACACGTGCAGGAATTGTTCGCGATAATGCGCGGCGACCTCGCCGTGCTCTTGAAACAGGCGCAGCGTGTTGACGAGCAGATCGTCGTAGTCCATCGCGTTGGCCTTGAGCTTGCGCTCGCGGTAGACCTCGCGCAGCGTCTTGATCGGTCCCGCCAAGTGTGAGAAATAGTCGTACTGCTCGGCCAACACCTGCTCGATCGAGCGCTCGGTGTTCACCGCCAGCGAATAGATTTCCGCCAGCACGTCGCCCTTCGGAAACCGCTCCTGTTTCGTATCGATCCCCGCTTCGGTGATGCAGGCGTCGAGCATGTCCTTGGAGTCTTCGCGGTCGAGGATGGTGAAATCGTTGCCGAAGCCGAGCAGCTTGGCGTGACGGCGCAGGATGCGATTGCCGACGTGATGGAACGTGCCGCCCCAGATGGCCGAGATGTCCGTGGGCAGGAGATTTTCGACGCGGCGCAGCATTTCCTTGGCAGCCTTGTTGGTAAACGTCAGCAGCAGGATCCGACCGGGCGGCACGCCATGTTCGACCAGCCACGCCACGCGATACGTCAGGGTGCGGGTTTTGCCGCTGCCGGCGCCGGCGATGACCAGCATCGGCCCCGAGTTCACGCTGCCATCGGCGCCCGTGGCGGTGACGGCGGCGAACTGCTGGTCGTTGAGCTCGGCGCGGTAGTCGATGTGCAGGTCCCGCGGCCCGTGGGCGGGCTTCAAGATGTACTCTGGAGCCATTGCGACGGTGGTTACCGGTTACCTCTTCAGCGCCCGCACGAACATGACAGCCGCCACGATACTCAGCACCGCCAGCATGCCTGCGGGCATGAATCGGCGTTTTTTCACGTAGCGGATGGCGAACAGCACCACCAGCAGCAGAGCAATGACGACTGCAGCCAACAGGCAAGGCTGCGAACCGCGCCACACGCCGATGCCGGTTACCAGCAGCATCAAGCCGAACCCGACACCCGAGATCAGCGAGGCTTTGCTGCCGACCCGCACGAAGCCCGCAATGCCACCGAGAATCATCACCAAACCGTATATCCACACCTCAATTGCCGCATTTTCCATAGTTACCACCTTACCTGACGAACGACGGCTTTGTCTAGAGATGTCCGTCGCAAGGTCCGTGTAGGCCTCCGCATGACATCCGTGCGAGAAGCGTGTACGGCAGCTTGGTTACCATGCCAAGGGATCGTCAGGAAGATGATTTGGACTCTTGCAGTTATGGCCAGAATCATATATTCTGTGCGCCACCAGAAGCGCAGATGTTTCGTTACCAAGGAAAAGGAGTGAGTCAACATGCAAACAGTGATGCACCGTTCGTTACTTGCCACGGTTGCCATGAAAGCCTTGATTTTACTGCCATGCGCGTCGATCCTCATCGCGACGAATTCGCGAGCGGATAGTGGCGTCATCCAGTTGCAGCAAATCCCTAACGGCAAGGACGAAACTGAGGGAGCCGATTTTTATCCCCCCGGCGTTGATACCAACCTCGTTATCTCCAGCGGCGTTAATACCAACGGGCATGGCTCGGTCGTGATGACCAGGAATGGAGCCATACAAGACTTCCTGGTTGTTGCCAACAACCTGGCGCAGGGGCCAAACGCGTTCAATTTCGCGTACGGCGTTTTCATCAACGACTTCCCCGGCAGCACGAACTTCTCTCTGATCGGTGTGATGGATCTGGTCCGCCCCGGTAAGAAGACAACGACCTGGCGATTGGAGTACATCGGCACGAATGCAGCGCCGCCCGAACTCGGCGTGGCCGATCTGGGGGATCTCGTTGGTTTGGAGCTGCGGATCATCGGCAGCCCGCTGAACCCGAGCAATGCCAACTTGGTTTTCCTCCACGCGATCCTGCCGCCAGTACTTCCTGACCCGGCGGTGAACAGCGGCGTCAAGAGAGTTGCCATGTCGATTCCACCAGCGGGTCTCGGTTCGCCGCCCAGCCCGTACGCTCAGGGCACGCTCACCGTCAAATACGATGCGGTTCGCGGACGAACCGTGATTTCCATCAAGGCGACCAAGCTCACCCACGGCACCGGCTACGCGGTGTTTTTGGAAGACGCCCCCGGCGCGGGTGTCTACCAGGAGATCGAGGAAATGAACGAGCCCATCAAATTCCCCAATACGCTTTCCAGCGGTTTCCTGACGTTGGACACCCAAAAGGGGAACCCGATTGATTTCTTTGCGCATACGCCGAACGACTTGGCGGGTCGGAACATTGTCGTGGTCGACCCGTTCTTTGACGCGTTTGCTCCGACGAACAGCAGCATTCACTTGATCGCCACGATGCCCTCGATCCCATAACGGGAAGAGGCCATTGGTTTTGTTAATTGGCGGATCCCGCTTGGGGCGGCTCGAATGGAGCCGCCCCTTTCGTTTCGACCAGCCATTGACGAAAAACTCTCGACATCCCTGCCGGGAAAATGGTTTCCTCCACCCGTAGATTTCAAGGAAGACATCATGACCAAGTTCCGGATTCTGGCGACGATTGTCCTCATCGGGTTTTTCGGTTGCCGTTGCGACGCCATCACCAACACGGTTGTCTGGACCACGCTGTACGGCTTCACCGGCGGCGCGGACGGTGGCCTGCCGCAGTCCTGGCTCGTTCAGGGCAGCGACGGGGATTTTTACGGGACGACCTCGCTCGGTGGCGCGAACAACACGGGCACGGTGTTCCGGATGAGCGCCGTCGGCCTGACGAATGTCGTCGGAACGATCACGAACCTGGCGACGGTGACGACCTTGTACAGTTTCACCGGAGGCGCCGACGGCGCAACCCCGCAGGCGGGGCTGATTCAGGGTGGCGATGGCAGTTTCTACGGCGTCACCACTCGCGGCGGCGTCAATGACACCGGCACTGTGTTTCAAATCACGCCGACGGGGACGTTGACCACGCTGCACAGCTTCACCGGTGGTGCCGATGGCGGCTACCCGCTCGGCGGCGTTGTCCAAGGTGCCGATGGAAATCTGTACGGCACGACGTCGCAGGGTGGCGCCAACAACACCGGCACGATTTACCGGGTCAGCACCGCCGGCACGTTCACCACGCTGTATTCCTTCTCGGGCGGCGCGGACGGCTCGATCCCGTTGGCCGGGTTGGTCCAGGCCACGGATGGCAATTTCTACGGCACGACGTCGCTCGGTGGCTCCAATCTTTACGGGACCGTGTTCTCGATCAATTCCAACGGCACATTCACGTCGGTCTACCAACTTAACAAGAACGACGGCCGATACCCCTCCGCCGCTCTGATCCAGGGCAGCGACGGCTTCTTCTACGGGACGACCCGTCTCGGTGGTGGCCGCAGTGATGGGACGGTGTTCAAAGTCAGCTCGGCGGGGACGTTCAGCACCATCTTCCATCTCGGCGGGGCGGACGGCTCGAAGTCGTCGTCGTCGCTTCTGCTGGCCAGAGATGGCCTGCTGTACGGCACGACGTTCCTCGGCGGGTATCGTTATGGCACGCTCTTTCAGGTGGACTCGAATGGCGTGTTCAATGCCCTCGCCCGCTTCCTCGGTGATGTCAAAGGCGGTGTTCCGTATGCGGGACTGGTTCAGGGCACCGATCGGTATTTTTATGGGACGACGGGCTTCGGGGGACCCGGTCTATATGGCACGATATTCCGATTCACGGCGTTCCCGGGCGGCAGCTACACCGGGCTCGCCACGCAAACCAACGACCTGTCCGCCGCCACTTCGGGCTATCTCAAGCTCAACCTCCGGTTCACGGGATACTTCACGGCATCGTTGACGATGGGGAATAAAACAACCGCCTTCCACGGGACACTGGATCCCTTCGGGGACACGACAAACACGGTCCCGTCCAGCGGCCCGAATTCGCAGCAGGTCATCCTGCATCTGAGTGAAGCCGGCGAAACGAATCAAATCGTCGGCTCGGTCTCCAATGGCGTGTTCAATTCGGACCTGCTCACGGATCGCGCGGGGGCGTTCATCGCCACGAATCCATGTCCCCAGCGGGGACGGTTCACGTTCATCGTGGCACCGGCCAATACCAACGACACCACGGTTCCCCAGGGTTTCGGGTACGGGACCATGACGGTGGCGAGGTTCGGTCACGCGCACCTGCAGGGCACTCTGGGCGACGGCACTCGGTTCCGGGCCAGTGCTCCCATGTCTGGCATCGGCACCTTTCCGGTCTTTAATCTCCTGTACAATCAGAAACTCGGCTCGGTTCTCGGTCGCGTAACCTTTCCGATGACCAATGCGTTCACCGGCACCCTGGACTGGTTCAAACCCGCGACCAGCAGCGACCACTTTTACCCCGGTGGCTTCACGACCATGCCCGTCATTCAGGGTGCCGAGTATATCTCGCCGTCGCTGGGCGGCCCGACTGTCGCCGGAAACGCACAGGTCACGTTCGGCGGCGGCAACCTGTCGAGCAATATCGTCAAGAGTGTCGTCATCACGTCCAACGGGGTCGTCACCGTCAGCAATCCCGATGTGGACGCCCTGGCGATGACCGTTACCCCGTCATCGGGCCTGTTCCGGGGCACGTTCTTCAGCTCAGACATCAACGCAACCAGGCTCTTCACGGGGTATCTCCTGCAAACGAATCAGTCTGTAACAGGTCAGATCGGGGCGGGCATGTTCTTCGGGACGAATCAAACCGGCTACGTTCTGATTCAGTCCAGCCCCTGAGCCGACCGGCCCCCGCAGCGCGTCCGCCGCCAGGGAGCCGTTCAGCGTCTCGGTCCTTCCAGAAGTTTCAAATCGATTCGTCCGTCGTACAGCGCCTTCCCGATGACGGCGCCCACGAGGTTGGGAAGCTCCACGGCGAGGCTCCGCAGTCGCGTGATATCGTCCATCCCACCGATGCCGCCACTGGCGATGATGTTGCAGGTCACCGCCGAGCACATCGAGGAAATCGCCAGGCAATTCGGCCCCGCCAGCATGCCGTCGCTGGATACATCGGTGAAGATGATGTTCTGAATCCCCAGTTCGCTGACCTGACAGGCGAAATCCGTCGCGGTCACCGTCGTCTTCTCCGTCCAACCCTTGACCGCGACCAGACCGTCCCGGGCGTCGATGCCCACAACGATCCGCGTCCCAAAATCCTGGACGAGCGCGCTCACGAATTCCAGGGAGTCGCACGCCTTCGTCCCGAGCACCACCCGCGTCACCCCCATCTGCAACGCCTCTTCCACCTGCGACCGCCGCCGCAGTCCGCCGCCCAGTTGGATGGGAATCTGCACCGCCCGCAGGATCGCCCGCACGCTGTCCCAGTTGCGCGGCTCGCCCTCAAACGCCCCATCCAGATCGACCACGTGGAGGTATCGCGCGCCTTCGTCCTCCCAGCGCCTGGCCATCGCGCCGGGATCGTCGCTGTACACGGTCATCGCCTCGGCGCGCCCCTGCCGCAGGCGCACCACCTTGCCATCCTTCAGATCGATGGCCGGGAAAATCAGGAACGGGCGTGTCATGGTCATGGAGTCTTCTTACTTATCCTCACAAAATTCCCCAGCATCTTCAATCCCACCGCCTGCGATTTCTCAGGGTGAAACTGGGTTGCATACACGTTCTCCGTCCACAACATCGAGCAGAATTCAATGCCGTATTCCGTCGTCCCGCACACCACCTTCTCGCTCGCCGGGCGACAATAATAACTGTGCACGAAATAGACGCGGCTACCATCGGCCACGCCGTCGAGCAACGGGCATCCCGCCTTGCGGATGCGCAGTTCGTTCCAGCCCATATGCGGCACCTTCAGACCGTTGACCGCAAACCGTGGTACCGACCCGGGAAAAATCCCCAGCCCCCGTACCCCCGCCGCTTCCTCGCTGGAATCGAACAGCGCCTGAAACCCGAGGCAAATCCCCAAAAACGGCCGCTTCGCCGTGATGACGTCGCGGATCGCGTCCACCAACCCTGCCTTCTTTAGGTTCGCCATGCAATCACCGAACGCGCCCACGCCGGGCAGCACCACCGCGTCCGCCGCCAGCACCGACTTCGCGTCGGTCACGACGCGCACGTCGGCCCCCACCCGCGTCAGCGCCTTCTCGACGCTCCGCAGGTTGCCCATTCCGTAATCAACCAACGCAATCATTCTGTCCAACACAGTAACGAATACTCTGTCACAGGGGAAGCCTTCACATCACGACACCGGCCGCCGCGGCAACAGCCGGCTGATCGCCCGGCTCGGCGTCTTGACCAGCAGCTCGCGCAGAAACGCATCGGTCGTCATCGCCCGCGCTTCCGTGACGCGGCTTCGCAGCACCACCGCGACGCACATCCCGACCGCCATCGCCACGTACAACAGGCTGTACGGATTCCATTGCCAGCGCGACCACGCCCCACCCCAGCCCGCCAGCGCGTCGAGCAGCATCCCCCAAAAAATCGGAAAGATGCCCGAGACCAGACTCGTGACCACCGTGTACAGCGCAAAGAAATGACTCCGCCCCATCGCCGGCACCGACGCCATCACCAGCCGCGTGTTGGCCAGGTTGAACGCTGCCATGCCGATGGCCGATGTGGACTGAACCAGAATGATCGCCAGCAGGCCGAACGGCAATGCATGCGCCGCCACCGAACCCCACAGACTCAGGTGCACCACCAGGACCAGCGTCGCCAGACCCAGCAACGGCCGGCTCCCGACCCGGTCCACCAGCCGGCCGAATCCCCACAGCGCCACCGCGCTCATGAAACTCCACAGCACCATCATTCCCAGAATCAGCGAGTCGGTCGCCGCGAACGAGTCCCGCAGTAGCGGAATCCAAATCACGCCCGCGCCCGCAATCGAAAATAACAGGACCGCGTTGTAGACCATCAACCGGAAAAATGGCGGATGAAACAACATCTCTTTGTACGGCACCTTCTCCATGCTCTCCGCCATCGGCGTCACCGGCACGTCCGGAATCCGCTGCAGGAACCACAAGCTCACGAGGATCGCCACAAATCCCCCGACAAACAGCAGTCCATACGCGTACTTCGCTTCCGGCGCTTTCAGATAGATCGTCGAGACAATCATCGTGCCCAACTGCGCCAGCGCCGCCGACGTCTGGTCGCCGGACACGTACCGCCCGCGCACACCTTCGGGAATCAAGTGGGTCATCCACGGCAAATACCCGCACAACGAGATCCCGCGCGAGGCGTTGAATGCGAACAGCAAAAACAGCAGCAGCGCGATCCGCGTCACCGGGTCGATCTTCGACGGCAACATCGCCACGCCGGCGATCCCCAGCACGAACGCGCTCCGCAACGTCCACCCCGACAACACAAACGCCCGATAGCCGATCTTCTCCACGAACTGCGCCGCCGGGATTTGCAGGATGTTCATCAGCGCCGGCAGCGCCACCACGATCCCCAGCACCGTCCCCGACGCCCCGAGCTTCTTGAAATACAACAGCATCGGCGTGCTCACCACGATCACGAATGACATCGTGTTGAACACCTGAAACCAATACGCATTCCACACGCCCTCCGGCATCCGCGCCGGCGCGTCCGCGCTCTTCTCTGTCAAAACCTCTGCCACAACCATAACTCATGGGCAACCCGATGAATGCCGTCAACACAATTACCTCCTCACCGCTTACCTCCCGCCGCTCTGCCGTCGTGCTCGCCCCGTTGCACAGCGCGTCCCGCCTGTGGCTGTTTGTGTTCCCCCGGTTGTGCGCCGGTCTTTCACCCCGAATCCGTTTCGGGGCCCGACCACCCCCAAATCCGCATCGGCTCGACCTCCCAACACCCCTCCAAAAGGCCAAAACGAAGCCAAACGAAGCCAACGCAGTTTTCGAGAATCGCGTGCACAGTAACTCATTGTCGTTGCCCATGATCCGCATGCGCACCCCCCTGAAAACCGTTGGCTTCGTTTCGCAGAAACAGGTATTGGGCCCCTCCCCCCTTTTTCTCCCCCATTTCAAAGAACTAGCCGCGTATCATATCCGCACCCGATACAATGTCAATACTAAACTGTATACATGCGATGTAGCTCGTATACAGGAAGATACCGCCCGCCGCCCGCCTTGCCGTTCCCCCCGTTTTGGAGTGCGGCGACTCGTCGCCGCTTTGCAATCTCGTCCCCGGTGTAGCCACGCCTCTATGAGGCGTGCTCCCGCCTTCGCGCCGCTCCGGCCTGCTTCCGCGTACCCGCTCGAGAAGCCCCTATCCGCCGGGCCGTCACCTCGTAGCGTGGCCAACAACCATCGGCCTCATATCAAATATCTCTTAGGAATCCGGTGGGGATCGCAACCTCGGGGAGGGGGGGCACATTCTGGATTCGCTCTGCGTCGACCTGACCCTCGTCAATCACTTATTCGGGCAACGCAGTCGCGTCGGCCGCAGATACTTGGCTAAACTCGCCGGCGTGTTTCGCGCAAAGCCACAAGACGTGTCCCTCTGGTGTTCTTACTCTGCGCAGTCCGCCGTAGGGTTTTACGGGAAACCGTAGTTGGTCCAGGAATTCTTTCAACTCGTGAATTTCCACCCTTTCGGACCGATTCGTGGGAAGCATATCCTTTTCAAAGGTCGCTGAGCTATCTGGGTCGAGGGTTGGTACGTCCCGCAACTCCTTGAAAAGGTCCGCCGTAAATTTGAGCTCGTTCGTCGCGCGAGCAGCGAATTCGTGGAGGTTCTTGGCGTATTCGCCCGCGAGTTGCGATCCGCTGGGCAGAAGCGCCGCGGCGGGTCTTAGCCACCGCAGACCCGAGCGGATCCAGCGGACTGCTGTTACAAGCCCGTCGCGCCATGGCTGGAATTCGCACACGCCGTCGTCACCAATCGAGTGCCAACAAAACGGGTCCATGCAATAGAGTTGCAGTCGTAGCTTGCTCTTTCGCGTGATCGCCTTTCCGCCGACGGGGTAGAGGGCAAAAACAGTCGGGCAACTCTGCTCCTCCAACTCCTGCGACTGGTTCCATTCCTGCACGAACGCCAGTTGGATGAAGCGCCTCGTTTCTTCCATTTCCTTCGAGAAGTCTGTCCGGGTCATTTCGCCCTCGGCATGTACAGCGGCGAGGATCTCCTGCAGCTTCTCGGCATCTCTCGAGGGGGCTCGGCTTAGGCCTAGGAGAAGTTCGTCAATATCGTGTTCGGTGCGGCAGCGCGGGCACCGGATCCCGTATTCAGGGTCAACACCTCGCTCTTCAGGCCAGCGAAGCGCCTCAAGATCCTTGACGTTGAACTCGTAGTCGCACGGCTTCCCGTCCTTGCGGCGCCCGGAGCAGGGTGCGATTCGGTCGAATTCCAATCCTGGGTAGCGCTTTAGCACAGTGTCTTCGAATCCGTCCGTCAGCAGCGGCAGAAACGTCCAAGGCTGTGGTCCGCGGACGGTGAAGTCGACGACCCGCTCGGATTCTTTCGCGGCGACCAGTGCTAGGTGGCGGGGCGTGTGTCTGTGGTCTCCGAAGAGAACGCCCCGTAGCCAATGAAGTCCCAAGGTGAAACGGTGGCACCGGGCAATGAACCAGGTCGGGATTCCGGGGTGCATGGCTCTCAGCCTGTAGCGCAGGCGAACTTCGGGTTGGGTTTTGGCCGAGGCCCAGCTCTTTTCGTAGTCTGGCGGGTTCTGCGGCAGGCGCTCTACCACTAGGCAGCGGTGTTCTTGGTCTTCGGGTATTCTATACGCGAGATCGAACCTCTCCATCATTCCGAGCAAGTGTTGTCGGACGTGGGCTTCCAGATCCGGCCAGATGCTGTCCAAACAGGCTTTGGTGAGAATACCCTTTGCGCTTTGCACGTCGGCGCTGGCGAGTACCTCGCCAACACGACGCGTCACCCATTGAGGGTCGAGCATTACCAACTCCGCCAGTTCGGGCACGTCCGCATAGTGCAGGATTTCTCCGAGTTCGTGAAGCCACCGGAGGATTACAGTCGCGTCGTTGCTGTCTAGGCCACAGCCGCGAATCAGACCGCTGACCTCCTTCAGGCTCGCGTAGGGCCCAGTTGCGGCTGACTGTTTCACAGCCCGCTCCGCAGCCCGCCATGCCCTTGGCCACCGGAGGCCCATCATCGGGAGATCCTTCGCCTGGCGCCCGATTTCCATGAGCAGCCCTGGTACGCCATCACCGGTTTCGCTGCTTACCATGAATGTTCCCAGGATTTGTCGGAACTCCTCACGTAGCTCTTTTTCGGGGTAGTCGCTGTGAGGCTGGTCACTGTGCGTTCCCACGAGGAGGACCTTCGCGCCCGGCGCTCGGTCCCGTATGTTTGTTAACCACTTGCGCAGCTTCCCAGCTTCCCAGCCCGCCCGGGCGCTCCAACATAGGAGGAATATTGTACGCTCGCTGAAGAAGAACTGGTGTGTGGCGTGATTGATATCTTGGCCGGCGAAATCCCAGCAATTCAGACGCATCGTCACGCCAGCGTCGTCTGGATGCGGCAGGCTCAAGGGTCCTATCTCGATGCCGACTGTTGCTCCGTCTCCTCTCCTAGCGCCTCCGGACCTTCGACCGTTCATTGCCTCGTAGAGCCAAGTCTTTCCAACCGCGCCTTCGCCTACCAATAACAACTTGGACTCCCACACCGTCTCTGTGCCTATGCCTGCGGCTTGTAGGTAGCGCAGGATGGCGCCGGTACCGAGTTCCGCCACGTCGCCCGGTGGAAATCGCAGCCTCGCGGGCTCGGACAGGGCGATCGTCTTCAATTTCCTACAGTTACCGAGCTCAACAGGGAGAGTCGTAAGCGGGTTGCCCCTCAAATCCAGCTCGACTAGTTCGACGAGGCTTCCGATCTCTGGCGGCAGTGTTGGCAGAAGGTTGCCTCGTAAGTGTAACCGCTCCAGATGTGAGAGATTTCCGATGGCGGCGGGGAGAGCACAGAGCTTGTTGGTCGTAACCCGTAAGTGCCTGAGCCCCCTCAGGTTTCCGATCTCGTGCGGCAGACTGCTAAGTCTGTTTCCGCTAAGCCTCAGGTGTTGGAGCGACGCAAGCTGCAGGAGTCCGACTGGAAACTCTGCTATCAGGTTGCTGCTTAGGCCGAGCATTCTTAGGTTTTGAAGCTTGCCCACCTCTGCGGGAACGGTGCTGAGGCTGTTGCTATACAGCAATAACGACTTGAGGTTGGAGAGGTCCCCTATTTCGGGCGGCAGATCGACAAGCCGGTTGGCCTCGACACCGAGACTTTCCAACATTTTCAGTTTGCCAATTTCGGGGGTAAGATGGTGGAGGTCATTGTTCCCAAGTGAGAGCGCTCTCAGCCTTTGGAGTTGGCCGATCTCACCGGGGAGCTCTCGTAGTTTGAGGCCCTTCAGCGCAAGGCTTTCGCTGTGTTTTTTAAGTGCGCTCGCGATCCGCTGCTTGGCTTGATTTTGCAGGCTCATGGGGCGCTCCTGGTCGGGGCAGGCCCAACCTCGACGGCAGATTACACCCAACAAATCAGTCTGGTCAAGGCCTAGGATGCATTCCTAATCTGCTGATCCCGCCATCGCTCTTCTCCCCTCGCTTCGACGCTTCGATGCCCTACGCTCTCCGTCTTGAGGCTCAACTCCTGACACTTGGCACATCCTCCCACCACTTGATTCCCATCGCCCCTGCCCTGATACATCCGATACCGATGCATGGCACTACCATGTATCGTCCATGCACCGCCGCTTTCCTCACTCCGTGCCCTCTGTGTCTCTGTGGTGAACGTTCGACCGTGTCATTCGCGCCCATTCGCGTACACCTGTCCGCCTCAGGCTGGCCCGTTGTCCCGCCCCAGCTCCCAGCTACGAACTACTAGCTGCGAATCCGGGAACCTTCACGCTCGACCTCTGACACCCGGCACATCCTCCCATCACCTCATTCTCATCGCCCCTGGCCTAATACATCCGATACCGATGCATGGTACTGGCATGTATCCGCGCGCGCGCGGCCACGGCTAACGCTATCCGTGGTGATCTGTGCCAATCTGTGGCTTGAATCGCGTCTGCCCCGTCCCCCTCTCCAACCGATCACTCGCTGCCATGCCACACGGCTTGCCTTCGTCGTGGGAGCGTGCGACACTGCGGGCC
Source organism: Verrucomicrobiia bacterium (assembly GCA_035541135.1). Lineage (GTDB taxonomy): Bacteria > Verrucomicrobiota > Verrucomicrobiia > Palsa-1439 > Palsa-1439 > Palsa-1439. The sequence continues at coordinate 3,226 of DATKNW010000074.1, read as the reverse complement.
AGCCGATCCGCGATAGACTGAATCCTTATGAGCAGCGAGCAGCAATCGCCCAGGGCACACGCTGGGGGAATCTTCTTTCTTCTGGTCTATTCCCTCCTGGCCGCGGTAATGGTGCTTGTCGGCGCGTGGCAATTATATAGCTCCAGTCGGGGCTGGTTCTGGCGGAAAACTCCCTGCACAATCACGAGCAGTCAGGTCAGTCCGGACGGCACGTCGTATCAGTTCGAAGCCTCTTACACCTACGTCGTCGGCGACCAAAGCTACAACGGCCACTTCCGCTCGGGAACTTCCCCCGACTACAATCAAGCAGGGCGTTTGCTGCTACGATACCCGGCAGGCCTCAAAACGCTGAGTTATGTCTCGGGCTCGAATGCCCAAGAGTCATCTCTGCAGAGGCCGGGGGTGATCGGGATGGTCTTCTTCCTGGTGTTTACAGGATTCGCCACGATCTTCCTTTTCACGGGTGTGAGCGCGATCTGCATGCGACTCGTCCTGGCGCAGGACGATCCGTCACCGTCTCCGGACAAACCGCCGGGTTTTTGGGCGCGGTGGTCGTTTGAGGGGCCGTTCTTTGCATTGGTCGCCGTCTCGTACCTGGTACCCGCCATCGTCTTCAGCCTGTTTACCGTCGCCGGAGTCGCCGACCTCTCCCTGAATTTTGTCAAACCGATGTGCCGGCTCGCCGCCTCGAAGAATTGGACGGAGACACCCTGTGATGTGATCAGCAGCCGGGTCCAGACCTTTCGGAAGCAACCGCGATATCGCGCCGACATTCTCTACTCCTACCGGGTCAACGGCCAGGAGTACAAATCGAGCCAGTACGCAATTTACTCCCGGGGAAGCCGCGATTCGGCGACCGAGCTGGCCGTTGTCGGTCGGTTCCCGTCGGGGACTTCGGCGGTGTGCTATGTAAACCCAAACGACCCGCTGGATGCCGTTCTGAGCCGGACCGTCTCCCCCGACGCGTGGACCATCGGTCTGTTCGTTGGACTCTTGCTTTCGGCCATCGGCCTCTCCGGATTCGCCTGGGGCATTTCGCGGTTCTGGCATCGCGCGAAACATTCCAACAATTCAGATTTCCTGAGAACGCCCAACGATGTGCAGGTGGATGGGCGCAACTCTTGATGCTTGACGCCGAGAAGCTGCCAAACCGCAATGACTAGAATGACCAGGCCCGGCCCGCCTTCGGCTTTGGAGGATGGATTTTGGGACGCGCCTACGCCGCGTCCTTGGACTGCTTCTTACGGATCAGGGGCTCGCGTTTGCCGTCGACGACGCCGCGGTTGATCGTGACCTCGGCAATGTCGTCCCGCGACGGAATGTCGTACATCAAATCCAGCATCAGCTTCTCCAGCAGCGACCGCAACGCCCGCGCGCCCGTCCCTTTTTTCAACGCCGACTCGGCCAGCCCCTGCAGCGCGTCCTTGGTGAAATTCAGGTGCACGCCTTCCATCGCGAACAGCTTGCTGTACTGCTTGATCATCGCGTTCTTCGTCTCGGCCAGAATCGCGATCAATTCGGCCTCGGTCAGCTCGCGCAGCACCGACACGACCGGCAGACGCCCGACAAACTCGGGTATCAGGCCAAACTTCAGCAGGTCCTCCGGCTCGACCAGCTCGTTGGCGCCGGCCCGGTCCGCCGTCGGCACACTCGCGTCCTCCTTGCCAAATCCCAGCGCGTGCCCGCCGAGCCGCCGCTGGATGATCTTGTCCAAGCCAATGAACGCCCCGCCGCAGATGAACAAGATGTGCTCGGTGTTGACCTGGATGTATTCCTGGTGCGGATGCTTGCGCCCGCCCTGGGGCGGCACATTGCACACCGTGCCTTCGAGGATCTTCAGCAACGCCTGCTGCACGCCTTCGCCGGAAACATCGCGCGTGATGCTCGCTGAATCGCTCTTGCGCCCGATCTTGTCGATCTCGTCGATGTACACGATGCCCAGCTCGGCCCGCTTCACGTCGTAATCGGCGTTCTGCAGCAGCCGCAGGATGATGTTCTCCACGTCCTCGCCGACGTACCCGGCCTCGGTCAACGTCGTGGCATCGGCGATGCAGAACGGCACGTCGAGGATGCGCGCCAGCGTCCGCGCCAGCAGCGTCTTGCCGCACCCCGTCGGGCCCACCAGCAAAATATTGCTCTTCTCGATCTCGACGTCGCGATGCTCGTCCAGCTTCACCGACTTCTCCGAATTACCGTTGTCCTGCTGGATCCGCTTGTAATGATTGTGGACGGCGACTGCGATCGTCTTCTTGGCCCGTTCCTGCCCGACAACGTACTGATCCAGCTCGCGGCGGATTTCCGCCGGCTTCGGCACGCTCAGCTTGAATCCGGAGGTGTGCTTGGCCTTCGATTGGCCGAGTTCCTTGTCGAGGATGCTCTTGCAGACGGTGATGCAGTTGTCGCAGATGTACACGCCCGGACCGGCGATGAGCTTGCGCACCTCCCCGTGGGTTTTCCCACAGAAGCTGCACATCGTCAGGTTGGTCGGTCGGGCCATGAAACGATTTCCTAGGCGGCCTTGTCCTTGTCTTTGTCCGATTTCTTCTCGGTGTCGCGCCGTGACTTCACCACGTCATCCACGAGCCCGTAATCGCGCGATTCCGCCGCGGACATGAAGAAATCGCGGTCGGTGTCCTTCGCGATGGTCTCGATCGGTTTGCCCGTGTGCAGCGCGAGGATCTCGTTGAGCCGATCGCGCATCCGCAAAATCTCTTTCGCCTGGATACTGATGTCCGACGCCTGCCCCTGCACGCCGCCCCACGGTTGATGGATCATGATGCGCGCGTTCGGGAGCGCGAACCGTTTGCCCTTCGTTCCCGCCGCCAGCAGCACCGCGCCCATGCTTGCCGCCTGGCCCACGCAGTAGGTCGTCACGTCGCATTTGACGAACTGGATGGTGTCGTAAATCGCCAGCCCCGCCGTGACCGAGCCGCCGGGCGAGTTGACATACAGGTTGATGTCCTTGGCCGGGTCCTCGGATTGCAGGTACAACATCTGCGCGATAATCAGGTTGGCCACGTTGTCGTCGATGGGCGTCCCGATGAACACAATCCGGTCCTTCAACAGCCGCGAGTAGATGTCGTAACCGCGCTCCCCGCGACCGGTCTGCTCGACCACCATCGGCACTAGAATCTGGGCTTTTTCCATGTGTTTTCCTTAATAATATGCGCTGTAGTGTAGCACTTCCCTTGCCGTCTGCAACCGGCTTCCGCTCCTGGCACGTCAC
>DATKNW010000073.1:0-92175 GCA_035541135.1 Verrucomicrobiia bacterium | reverse complement strand
GGCACTCCGCCTGTTGACAGCCGGCCTGTCGCAAGCCGAGGTGGCCCGGCGTGTGGGCGTGCATCGTCAGTCGGTGTCGCGGTGGGCGGCCAGCGTGCAGCAGCACGGGATGGCTGCGTTAGAGCACCAGCGGGCCGGACGCAGGCCCCGGCTGGATGAGGCGGCGCGACAAGCCTTGGAACTCGGACTGCAACAAGGTCCCCAGGTCTTGGGCTACGACACGCCGTTGTGGACCGCCCCGCGCGTGGCGGAGTTGATTCGCCGTCAAAGCGGCGTACGCTTCCATCCCGATCACGTGTATCGAATCCTGCAACAACTGGGCTGGAGTTGCCAACGGCCCGTCGGGCGCGCCTTGGAACGCAACGAGTCGGCGATCCGTCAGTGGAAACGCCGCCGCTGGCCGGCCCTTAAAAAAAAGCCCTTGCCGAAGGCCGGCTGATCGTCTTTATCGACGAAAGCGGGTTGAGTCAGCAGCCGCATCGGGTGCGCACCTGGGCTCCCAGGGGACAGACCCCGGTGCTGCAATACCACTTCAACTGGAAAACGTTCTCGGTGATGGCGGGCCTGACGGTGGCCAACTTCTACTTTCAACTCTTCGACGGCGCGATTCGTAGCGCGCAGGTCGTGGAGTTTCTGCGCCACCTGCTGCGGCATCTACCGGGGCGGTTGCTGATCGTCTGGGATGGCGCGGGCATTCACCGCAGTCGGGCTGTGCGCGAGTTTGTCGGCTCGTGGGGCCGACGAATCCATGTGGAGTATCTGCCCGCCTACGCCCCCGAACTCAACCCCACCGAGTACATCTGGGGCCATCTCAAACAGCACGAATTGGCCAACTTCTGCGCCCACCACGGCTGGGAGCTAACACTGCGGGCAACCCAAGCGCTCCGCCGAATGCGCCGTCGCCCGCGGTTGATCACTGCCTTCTGGAAACAGGCTGAACTGTGGTGAAATAGTCACTGTATTATGCAGGAGTCAATAGAAGGTAGCGCATGGTCGTTCGTAACAACATACGCCGTCCCACTTGACCACGTAGGCCCACGTTCTTCCGAATCCCGATGAGTAGTTTGGATTGTACGACTTCGGTTGGGTGTAATACATGCCCGCGTCCCGGTGGATCGCAAACAGTGCCATGGCGAGGGTGTGCGGTTTCGGGCCGAATGGCGCGAGCGTGAGTCCTTCGCTATTGTCTTCCCAAACTTGGAGCCGATTGAAGACGTACTCCGTATCCCACATTGCTATGACTTCCAAATCCGTTCCGGTTAGCCATGCCTTTAACCTCTCTCCTTGGCGGCTTTGAATGGTCTCCAGGCCCTTTAGGGGCTCGCGGAAGAGGAAGTGGCTTAGGAAGTCATGTGACAAGCATGCATCCGCTGTCACGGTACCCGAATTCGTCGGTAGGGATCGAAGACCCTTGCGGACTTGCCTGCGTATTCTCGTATCAGTTTGTCCGCCACTGATATTGGAAACGAGCCCGTTCGCGACATGATTGACTGCGCCGGGTGGTTTTCTCTGAGCGCTTGAGCGTCGCCGTTCCTCGCTTGGCTAGTTCTCTGAGGGGAAGGCCTCGCCAGCCCAAATGTAATCGGCGCCCGGGGTACTCTCGAGAACTGGGCGATGTTGCTGACCGGTGCTCGAAGCATTACGTTGGATCTCAGGGGCAGTGGATTCAGCCGGTGGCTTTCGCATGATTGGCGAAGTTCCGGCAACCAAGCCTCACATGCCCATACTACACGGTGCTCGTGTATAGGCAACATATTAGGGGCGGCTGCGACCTCCAGTGCTCCTCGACTTCGCTGAGGGCAAGCAAGCACGCCGTGGGGCGGGTAAACCCCGAAAGTCCGAGAAGGACCGCCGATAAGGAATCGCGAGCGGGCCGTGGCTACACCGAGGCGTGGCTACGCCGGAAAGTCCGAATGGGTTGGCGAGTTCTGCGGAGGGATTGGGGCCACGTGATGGCTGGGGCCAAACGTGGGCTTCGCGAGGGGGGGCGCATGAGGAGAAGGCAGTAGAACGTAAGTAGATGTAGGAAGGGTTATTTGACGCCGAGGCCGGTGATGACGACGGGGATGGTGCGGGCAAGGATTTTGAGGTCGAGCCAGAGGGACCAGTTGTCAATGTATTGCATGTCGAGTTTCATCCACTGATCGAAGCCGATGCGGTTGCGGCCGCTGATTTGCCAGATGCAGGTGAGGCCGGGTTTCATGGAGAGGCGGCGGCGGTGCCACGGGTCGTAATGCTGGACTTCGGTGGGGATGGGCGGGCGTGGTCCGACGAGAGACATGTCGCCGACGAGGACGTTCCAGAGCTGGGGCAACTCGTCGATGCTGGTGTGGCGGATGAAACGGCCGAAGGGGGTGATGCGGGGGTCATCCTGCATCTTGAAGACAGGGCCGGTCATTTCGTTGAAGACTTCGAGCTCGGCCTTGAGCATCTCGGCATTGGTGACCATGGAGCGGAACTTGAGCATGGTGAACAGGCGTCCGTGCAGGCCGCTGCGTTTCTGTTTGAAGAGGACCGGGCCGGGCGAGGTGAGACGGATGACGATCGCCACGAGGAGCATGGGCAGTCCCAGCACGATCAGGCCGAGCGCGGCACCCGCGACGTCAATGATGCGCTTGCACACGAGTTGCCAGGAGATCTCGGGCGTGGTGCGAAAGATGAGCAGCGGTTTTCCGTAAAAATCGTCCACCGTCGCCTTGGCGATGGATGTCCGGAAGAAGTCCGCGACCAGCCACGCCTCGACGCCTTCGACCTCGCAGGCGATGATGGCTTTTTCAATTTCGCTGAACGAGGTTTGGGTGACGTTGAAGACGACGCAGCCGACGGGGTAGCGGTGCAACATCAGGGGAAGCTCCGCCAGCAGGTTCTCGTTGAGATTGAGCTGGGTGGCGACGCGGAGGCTCCATTCGGGATGGTCGTTTAGCTGCGCGGCGAACTCGGCGTTGCGTTCCGCCGGGCCGACGAGGATGATTTCGGTGACCTCCTTGCCACTTCGGGCCCGATGGCGCAGATACGCTTGAAAGAACCGATCCTTCACGAACAAGACGATGATACTGAGCAGGCCGAATATCACCACGACGCTACGGCTCAACGCGCTCAGGGGACGCCACAAGAACATCGCCGCCATGACCGCCAGCGTGCAGATGACGCCGCTTTTCAGGAGGATCCAGATCGTGTTGCGAAATTGCTGGCCGTGCGAGCGGCTGTAGAACCCGTTGACGTCCAGAAGAAACGGGTACAACGGCAGCAGGATCAGGTACAGCCACTTGTAATAGCGAAAGGGCGCGATCAACGCGTGCTGAACGGTGTACTCCAACACGCGGTACGGGAAGGGAAACGAGAAGGCGAGCTGTTCGCGAATCGCGTGAGCACACCAGAAGGCAACGGCGATCAGCAGCCCGTCAGCAACCTGGCTGGCCTGGATGATGAACTCTCTTCGCCTGTTTGCCATCAGAACACTCTACCACCCCGGTGCTCATCCTCAACGCGAGGGCATCAATCATGCCACGGCTTCGCGATCATCGTTCGACCAGGGAGGGGTAGAAATCTTGAATAAACCTGTCAGCCACCTTCATTGCCTCATCTTGCGATGCAACAGTGGCCCCGTCGTTCACACCGATCTTCCTAATCGGCACATGAATGAGGATATAAGCCCAGCGGTGGTTGATGTTGTGGAGAACCCGATCCCTCGCGGTCCAGTAGATGCGCTGCCAGTGATAGGGCGTGACCCGGCCCTTGCCAACAAACCAGTAAACGAACACCGACTTCATCTCAGCGGTTTGTCCGTTCGAGAACTGAACCGTGCGTGCGGTGTTCATGCGCATGACACTCAACTGACCGCCCGGCGCCCCGTTCACCGGGATGGTTTCCACCCGTTCGCTTTGAATTCTCCAGCCCTGACCCGGCAGGCACAGCTCCGGCCGGTGAATGCTGGTCACGTCGCGTCCGGCCAGTATGATCGAGCAATACAACTCATTTCCTTGCCTGTCGGTAAACAGTCGCCGCGAGCCTTCCGTATCCTCGGGCAAGAGCCGGCGCTCTTCCTCGGCCAGTCCGGTCTTTTCCCCGCCGGACCAACCGCCGGCCCGTTCCGCCAGGAACGGCGTCCCGTCGGCGTACAGTTTCACTCCCGGCTCGGAAACCGTCGTCACATCGGATGTCGTCGCTGTGAGCAACACCCCAACGGCCAGGATCGCCACGACAATCGAAATCTGCTTTGTGCTCGGGCCCTGCCGCGGCGGCGCGACCGGTTGGCCTTCGGAAGGCACGGCCGCAGGCAGCGGCGTTGTCGCGGATGTTTCGTTCATGTGACTTCTCCCATCATGCGGCTGGCGGAAACCGATCGTCGTCCAGTCCCTTGTCGGGGGGCGGTGGCGGCGGCTTGAACCAGCTTCCAAAAAGTCGGCCAAATCGAACATTCAACAAGAATCCGACGAGCACCATCATCCCGAGGGCCACGGGAAAAAGGATGAACCCTGACCATTCATGGTACACGTCAGCAGCTATTTTCTGGCCGTAGACTTGCGCTACCAGCGCGATCGAAATCACCCGGGCCAGATTGCCCAACACTGCCAGCGGCATGGCGCACAGAAACAAGATCCAGCGTTTCCACAATACCCGTTGCGTCACGTACCCGTAGGCGGCGGTGACAGTCGTCAGCGCCATTAACGAGCGGATTCCACTGCACGGATCGGCCACATCAAAACTGAAGCGTGGGTACATCACACCCGAGATCCGCTGCACCGCGATGATGCCGGATCCCCGCTGGATCGCCTCGATCCCCATCCCGTTCAAGGACATCGTGGCAACTTTGGCCACGAACATCCGCAACGGAAACCCGACCATGTTATCCAGGAAATTCAACGGAACCATCAGGAACAAAAATGTGATGGGGAAGAACACCAAGCGAAAGACATCCCGACCGCAAAAAGTCAATGCCAGACCGTACAACAGCACAATCCCCGATATGACCACGATGCGCGGCTGGACCGCCTTGACGCCGGGATAATAAATCGCCATCGCCAGCGCCACCACAACCGGCCCAGCCATCGGCGGCGGATCCTCTTTTCCCACCAGATGGCCACGCAATGTCCATAGCTGCCAGGCAATCGTCAATGGCAGCACCATCAGCGACCAAAAGTAAGCCTTATCCTCCCAGCCCTTGTTGATCGAGCCGCCCACGATCCAAATCATCAGCACCGCACCCGCGCCGCCCATTGCCCGCCAGTACGGAGTCCAATCCTGCTTGGGGTTGTTCTCCGAGAGGTTCCACCATAGCAGCGCCGACGCGATCAACGGTATCAGCGGCCCGTGTGAGTAGTTTGAAATCCTGTTCCAGTGCTCGATTAACCACTCCCAGCAGGTCATTTCGCGCTCGACGTGCTGGCCCCAATACGCGTACACCGCCAGCCCCACAACGGCAACGCACAGGGCACCCTTCCTCCAATCGATTGGCAAAGGGGAAACCCCGACGGCAGCCCTGGCTGAACCATTACCCATGCGGCCCGGTAGTGTAATTTGCAGGCGGCCCAAAGTCAAACGCGGCCGCCAGTTCCGCTCGTCCAGTGGTGCCTCTAATGTGGCCGCGCGCGAACATCGCGGTAGGAACGGCGGATTTGTGTCGTCTCGGCACCAGAATCACCATCCAAATGAAAATCAGGAAAATTGATCGAGCTCCGGAAAACGGAGCTTACTCCTCAGTTGCAGACTGCATAACCTTTTGCCCATCAAGAAACTCCATGCGCGATGCATACGCGGGACAATCAGATGGATTACCTTGTCCCGGGTTGCGCCCGACAGCCGACGAGTGTGTCAACCACCGAAATCAATTCCTTGGCGTCCAGCGGCTTCCGGAGGAATCGGTCGACACCGTCACGAAAACTCGCCGGCACGAGCTTCGGATCCGTGGAGGTCACGGCAATCACTTTGATGGACGGATTGAGTTTTCGCAGGTGTTGGAGGGTCTGATCTCCATTGAGCTTGGGCATCGTATAATCGAGGAGCACGAGCCGAATGTCAGCCGGGGAATAGGTCAGCATGTTCAAGCCTTTGACGCCAGAGGACGCGTTCAGCACGGTGAACCCGTGTTTGCGCAGAACGGAGCTCACCAGATGCAAGAACGATGCATCGTCGTCCACGACCAGAATCGTAAATTCGTTGCGGTAGAGTGTCTCGCCAGTGGGGTTGGTGTCCTGCTCCAAAACCGGATGACGGTAGATGTCCACCATTCCTTCTACAAATGATTCAGAACCCTGTGTCATACCTTGTATACATTGCATACCTTGTGCCAAGATTTTTATCCTGTTGAATTCCCAAAAGTTCTTGTCTACGAACCGGTTAGATTGCGGCTGTTGTTGCGCGATTGTGAAGACGTGTCCAGCCGCTGGGCCGTGCGGACCCGAACATGTGGCGTGGTTGTTTGCGGCACACCTCGGCGGTCAGGTAGCCGAATCCTCTTGGCCACCACGGCCTTGGTCCCTCCCCATTCCGAATCTCTACGGCGCGATCCCGTCGGACGGCTCGCTTGGTGGCGGCGGCCAGAACAGGAAGCGCGCATAACCGTAGGCGATCATCTCACCGACAACAGTACGCACTCCCTCGCTGGACCTCCACCAACGGTTTGGATCAAAAGTGCGTTCTTCAACACTGATGACTCCCACGTGATATTCACGGCCCATCGCCTTGGTGAACAACAAGCGCGAGCGCCGCGAGTGGTCGGCCATCGTCAGGAGGTTAAACGATTTCACGCCAATTGGGTGATGGCGGAGCCACACTCGCAAGGCAACCGCCGACGTGTACGTGCGATCCCTCACAACCATGCCCGCGGGGACGGCCTCAACAGAATTCGTATCGACGCCACGCCGAAGCAACGTGGCCGCGCCAAACTCCGCCCAATTCGTGTATCCGCACAGATAAGCGCCGGAGGTGATCGCTGCTCCCGTAACAAGGACTTTGTCGCAACGACCGCGATCGATTTCACTCCGGATTCTGTCCACCGCGTAGTCGGGAACCCACCCTTCGACCACGAGGATCTTGCTGGGGACCGGATCGTTCACGGTCAGGAATTGATGCGCCACGCGGATGCCAAATGCGGCGAGCACGGCCACGAGGAGCAATAGCGCAATCCACCCCCACAAGGTCGGGATGACACATTCCCGACGCTTCCACAGGCTCCACCGGCGTGTGTTCGGCTTCACAGGTTTCGTGTCCATCGTGACGGTTCGCTGGCGTCCTGATCAAGCACAATAGAGACGATTCACGGCGCCATGCGCAGCCCTTCCCAGCGCACCGTCCACGTGCCGTCTTTCGGAAAACCGGGCGTTGGCTTCTTTGGGCCGCCGTCCCAACCGGTCGCCATCATGGCGGTGGCATAGAGCAGCCCGCCGTTGCCCGGCAAATAGATCGTCAGACCGGGTCGCTGGTAATTGTGGCCGTTTGCGCCATAATGGTTCTTCGGCGTGTCGAGCATCAGCGCGTCGACGGCGCGGTTTGGCTCGCCAAGACGTGCGGCGCACATCGCGATCATCGGATAATCCCAGCCCCACGTTTCGGGCCAGTTCCAGTTGTCCCAAATCCAATCCAACGTGCGGCGCATCGTCGGCCAATCGATCTCCGGCCCCGGCAGCACGCCAAAGGCCGCGGTTACCGACGGATGGTCGCGTGCCCATTTCTTATCCTGGTAGCAATCAGGCGTCGTCTCAGTGAACAGGTACTTGCCGTCGGAGACGGCCGGCTTGGTCAGTCCCGACAGTACGCCGTCCCATTTTGGCTCGCGGGGCAAACCAAGGCGCTCGCGCCAACGCTGCGCGGTTTCCAACCCCCATCGCCAGTACGTCAGTTCAAAGGTGGGATTGAGCGTCTTGTCTTTCGGGAATATCTCCTGCGAGCATTGCAGCACCGGGCCGAGCACGAAACGTTTGGTGGCCCTGTCCCACGTCGCGTAGGACGCCATGAACTCCGCCGTCTCATTGACGATCTCCTCGTACTTCTCCAGCGTCGCGCGATCGGGATGCGTGCGGTAACAGAGTTCCGCGTAGAAAATCGGATGCGGCTGTTGCCAGATGAGAAACGGGCCGACGGGCGACGGCGATTCCGCGCCGTCGGGACTGGTCATCTTGGGCCAACGCGCGCCCGCGTAGCCCTGGCGCTTGGCGGTCGCCCGCGCGCGGGGTAGGATCGATTGGTAATAGCCGAGGCTCTTTTCCAGCAGGGCGAGCCGGTCCCACAACGCAAACTGGGCCGCGTGCCACCAGTGCATTTCGAGATGAAACTTGCCCTCCCACGAGTTGTACGTCAGCCCGGTCTCCTGCGGCGGGAGACTGCCTGCGCACTGAATTGCCGTCAGATACTGCGACAGGACAATCCGTCGTTCGAGTTCGCGCCAGCGCGGATCCCGGCTGAGGGACAAATCAATCGCGCCGCCGCTGGTCCAGAAACGGTTCCAGTGCGCGCGCGCCGCCTCGCGCGTCTGCTCGAAATCCGGCAATTCACCGCTCGCGGGTTTCGGCGAGAACGCGCAACCAAAGTCCAACGTGTCGAGGTTCGTTGCGGATCCGAGCACGTACGTGTGCTTGGCGATTTCTGTCAGCGCCGCGCCCGGAGTCCAGGCCGCGCCGACGCTGTACGTGTCGTTGTCCAACCGGCGCGAGAACTCCGCTCGGTTCGGTTGTGGCTGCTTCAGAATCGTCTCGTGAGCATCCGGCTTGCTCCAATCCGCCGTGGTGGTCGCACCAGTGCCATACGGGAAATGAATCTTGATGCCGATCCGGCCTCGCCGGAGCAGCGGCGACGTGACGCGCACGGCCAGCAGATCGAGCATTGGATGACAGATCGTCTGGACTTCAACGGGTTGACCCTCAAACGTGAAATGGCTGACCAGGACGCCGTTCCACATGTCCAAAGTCTGTTCGATGCCGCCCAGGTCGTTTGTGCGCGCCGCGCTCCCATCAGCTTTTGTCAACACGAACCCGATTCTGCCGAGATGCAAACGGTGCGGATTCGCCCGGAGCCAGTCGATCTCGGGCGTGCGCTGGTTGCGTGGCACGTCCGCATAGCCGACCTTGCGCCCGAACACATCGAACATCTTGAACGCAAACTTGTCGATGCTCCAGCCGTTCGGATTGGGAAACGTGTGCCACCCCCACTGCGACAATGTGCCGAGAGGGGTGGTGTTGTCGAACGCTTCCGCGAATGTTTGCAGACCGGTCACGTCGGCGGTGAAGGCGAACTCCCCATTGCCGACGGAGAGCGGCGACTCAGCGTCGAACTGACGCAAGACCGGGTTGTGCCGCGTCACCAGCGCGTGGCGGTCAATGGGCGGCATGCCCGGATCTGTCGCCGCGTCGCACACGGAGAGCGCTGCCGCCAGAACCAGCGCAGCGATTACGGCAAGGAGGCCGGCGCCTTTCATGATTCGGGAGGTTACCCCGGATTCAATTGCCCATCCAGCGAGCGCGACGCGCCCGGTTTTATCGCCAGTTCGACCGCTCGATCTCCGTAACGGACGCGGCATTTCGTGCCCGAGATGCTGTGGATGGAAGCGGAAGCCAGCATGCCCTCTTTCCATGTCATGTCCACCTCGAACCCGCCACGAGCGCGCAGTCCTTTCACGGTCCCCGTGGCCCAGGCCTTCGGCAGCGCGGGTAACAGTTCGATTTCGCCAGCCTCGCTTTGCAGCAGCATCTCGGCGATGGCCGTGGCTCCGCCAAAATTGCCGTCAATCTGAAACGGCGGATGGGCATCGAACATGTCGGGATATGTGCGCTCAGGGCTCAGAAGAAATTCGAGGATCTGATGGGCGTGGTCGCCCTCGTGCAGCCGGGCCCAGAGATTGATGCGCCACGCTGTGGCCCAACCCGTTGCCTTGTCCCCGCGTATCTCCAATGACCGGCGGGCGGCCGCGGCGAGTTTCGGCGTGTCGCGCAATGTGATTTGCGCGCCGGGAAACAGTCCGTACAAGTGGGACACGTGCCGATGGTGGAGGTCCGGCGCTTCCATGTCCCAATCTTCGAGCCACTCCTGCAACTGGCCCTCTTTTCCGATCTTGTTCGGCGGCAATCGGTTACGCGCCGCCGCCAATCGGGCGCTGAAGTCCTTGTCCGTATCGAGAATCTCCGCGGCGGAGATGCAGTTCGCGAAGAGATCGCGAAGAATCTGGTTGTCCATCGTCGGCCCGGCGCAAACGCTCGCGCCGTGCGGGTGCTTGTGTTCCGGCGATAATGAAGGGCATGTGACCAGCCAATGATGCGTTGGTTCCTCGACGAGGGTATCGAGGAAGAACTGGGCGGCGCCTCTCATGGTCGGATAGACCTTCGCGAGGAACCGTTTGTCGCCCGAGAACAGGTAATGCTCCCACAACTGCTGGCACAGCCAAGCGCCGCCCGTGGGCCACATCCCGTACTGGGGCCCGTCGATGGGCGCAGTCGCCCGCCAGAGGTCCGTGTTGTGGTGCGCGACCCAACCGCGAGCGCCGTATTCCACCTTCGCGGTGCGCACGCCGGTTCGGGAGAGGTCCTGGATCATCGCCACGAGCGGCTCGCTGCATTCGCTCAGATTGCCGGGCTCGGCCAGCCAGTAGTTCATTTCGGTATTGATGTTGATGGTGTACTTGCTGCCCCAGGGCGGATTCATACTCTCGTTCCACAGCCCCTGCAGGTTGGCGGCTTGACCCCCAGGGCGCGAGCTGGAGATCAGCAGGTAACGGCCAAACTGAAAATACAACGCTGCCAGTTGCTCGTCGCCGCCCCTGGCAAACCCCGCGATACGTTCGTCCGTCGGCAGGTTCACGGCGTCGCTGGTGCCCAGGTCCAGTTGCACGCGGCGGAACAATCGCTGGTGCTCGGCGACGTGCGCGGCCCGAAGCGATTCGTATGATTTCTCACTGGCGGCGCGAATTTGTTCCCTCGTGATCTTGCCCGGATCGCCGCTCACGTCCTTGTAACTCTTGTAGCTCGTCGCGGCGGCGATCAGCAGTGTGGCCGAATCCGCAGCGCTGACGGAAACTGTATTGGGAGTCGTCACGGTTTTCCCACCGTGCGCCAGAACGCGAATTCGGGCCTCAAATTTCAGGGCGCCACGGATCCCCTGTGACGAGCCGTTCACGCCGCGCATGACAAGCGTGTCCCCGTTTTCCACGGTGACGGACGCCATCTGCGGCGTTTCCATTCCGGCCGTGAATGAAATCTGCCCCGGCTTGTCGGCGGTCAACCGAATCACGATAACCTGGTCCACCGGGCTGGAGAACACTTCGCGACGGAATGTCACGTCGCCCGTGCCGCAGGTAACACGAGCGATGGCGGTATCGAGATCCAAATCGCGCCGGTAATCCTTCACGGAGGACACCGATGGAAATGTCAGCCACAAATCGCCCACCGGTTCATAGGGCATTTGTCGGAGTGGGGTGGCCATCATCTTCTGGCCGATGAGTTTTTCCGCCTCGGCATACTTGCCGGCAAAGATCAGGCGGCGAGCTTCCGGCAGCGCCGCGCGGGCGTGAGGATCATTCGGATCGTACGGACCTCCGGCCCACAACGTGTCTTCGTTGAGCTGAATGCGCTCGCGGTCGATTCCGCCAAATATCATCGCCCCGAGCCGGCCATTGCCGATCGGCAGGGCCGAGACCCAATTCGTTGCCGGCCGCCGATACCACAAGCTCAACGGTTCCTCGGGTCGATTCGCCTCGCCGATGAATTCACCGGCGAAAGCAGTGACGGCATTTGTGGTTGGAGCCATACTTTGCGCGACTGAATTGAGCGCGATGCCGCAACAAGCAACCAGACTGATCAACACCGACCATTCCGCGAGGGCATGCGACCCGGTCATGGCCGAACCTTGCGACTCACCGGCTCTGGCCATCCCTCGACCGCCCGCACGGTGGCGGAAGCTTCCGTGGCGATAATGCTGCCCGCCTGAAGATCCAGTTTCACCGCGCGGTTCCGCGGCTTGACGGGGCCGGAGAACACCAGATTGGTGCTCCCGCTGCCCGTGGAATACTCGGCGAAGCCGCCTGACTGCAGGATCAGGCGCGGCTTGCCTTTGACAGTGACGCTTTCGCCAAAACCCAGTTCAACCTGGCCGTCCCGGTAACTGACTCTCCGAATGACGGGAGCGGCCGACCGTTCCGGGTCCCACGTGCCGCCGAACGTCCACGCGGCCGTGATCTGCTCGGGCCTGGGCGAGCCGGGCGCCGAGGAGAGATTGTTCGTGTGCCACGGGTAGTCCCCGCCGTCGCGATGGCAGTTGTAGAAATAGGCGCGCTCGCCCCAGATGTTCACCGCATCCAGATCGTGGTTCCGTTTGATGTCGGCTTCCGTCGGCGGGGCGCCGTTGATGGGGTAAACGACGCGCAACGGCGGCCGATTGCTCAGTGTTTTGGAAAACGTGCAATCCAACAGGTAAAACTGGGCATCCCGATGATGGCGCGCGAGGATCCAACTGGTCACGCCCTCCGCGCCGTCGAACTGGCAGTGGCGCACGACGAACTTCATGTCTTTGTCCTTGTTGCCGTCGTGCCAGATGGTCGCATCGGCCTTCGGGTTGACCTGATGCAACGTGCAGTCGGCCATGTAACTCCAGCCGCGTGGGCAGACAAAATCCACCGATCCACAGATGTCGAGGCGGGCCTGATACGATCGGCTGCGCTGGTCTTTCGACCAGGCCAGCGCCAGCGTGTCAGCGCCCTGGCTCAACACGTCGCAATCCGTGATCACGGTCCTGTCGCCGGTGCCGTACACGGCGAATGCGTGCGGGCCAATCACCCCGTGGGTGTTCTTCACCGTGAGGTTTTGGATCACGCAATCGCTACCGTTGATGTTGATGACGGCGCGCCCGATCTTGTCCGGTTTCTCGTTGAACTCGTTTGTGCCCTGCGGGAATTCGATCCGCGTGCCCTGTCGGCTCTGGCCGCGCAGGGTAACGAAGTCCGGGTCAATCCGCACTTTCTCGTGATAGACGCCGTCTTTGACAAAAATCGTGATGCGCTGGCGATTGTCGCGCGGGATGGAATCAATGGCTTCCTGGATCGCCTTGAAGTTCCCGCTCCCGTCAGCCGCGACAACGATGTCGGGCGGGATCGATTCGCCGCGGCTGCCACGCAACGGCGTGACGACAAGAAGAAGGATCAACGCGAGCAATGCAAGACGGGCAACTGTGCTGGTTGATGCATTCATGGCACGCGCCGATTAACTCACATCACGAAACGCGGAACCAGTCAAAATCGGCGTATCCGGACTTGCGGCCGCCGTCGCCAACGGATGAACAGAATACTCCAACTTTGGCGCCGATCCAGTTGCCCTTCCGGGCCGTGAACGGCTTGCCCAGTGGGACGAACCTCTTGCCGTCGACGCTGTAGGAGAACGTGCAAACGGCGCCCGCGCGAACGTCAACCCGGAGAACGGCGGAACCGGGGCGGACGGGAGCCGTGTCCTGCACGATCTCCGGACTGTCCTTGTCTGCGTGGCGACAGACAACCCGGGCTACGCGACAGCCGTCGGGGGTTTGCCTGACCGTTACGTACGAGTAGTCTTGTCCCATGACAATCAAGCCTGCCTGCTCGCCCATGGGGAGATGGCCGACATCCAATTTGGCGGTCGCGGAAAACTTCTCCGCCGGGAATTTCTGCAGCAGCAGATTCGGAGCTCGCCAGAGATTGGCCAGCCGCTTGCGCTCCGGCGCGCAGAACAGTCGCAGCCAGCCCGGCCGCGCGGAAAGTGAACACCAGCGGTTCCGGTAGTTGGCCTGCCATTGCCACGTCAGGCCGAGTTCTCGCGAATTGAACTCATCGCTTGTCGCCAATCTCCAGCGGCCGCGTCGCCGGCCCACACGCGGCTTCGGGAATGCCAGCACGGGCTCGCCGGTGCCGTCGCCATTACTGTCGTTTCCGATCACGGGCCAGTCATCGACCCAATGGACCGGCTGCAAATGGAGAACCCGCCCGTACGCGCCACGATCCTGGAAGTGAATGAACCAGGATTCGCCCGAGGGCGTTTCAACCCATCCACCCTGATGGGGCCCGTTGATTCTCGTATTGCCCTGGGTGAGCACAATCCTGTCGTCGTAGGGACCGAAGATGTTGGTGGAACGCAGAACGGTTTGCCAGCCGTTTTCCACGCCGCCCGCGGGGGCGAAGATATAGTAGTAGCCATTGCGCCGGTACAGCTTGGGCCCTTCGATGGTCGGATGACGCTTGCCGCCATCGAACACGACCGTTCCCTGATCAAGCAATTTCCTGCCATCGACGGTCATGCGGCACAGGCTCAAAATACCCTGGATTCCCGCGCGACTCTTCGCCCAGGCATGAACGAGATAGGCCTGTCCGTCCTCATCCCAGAACGGGCACGGATCGATCAGGCCCTTGCCGGCTTGCACCAGATGCGGCTTGGACCATTCGCGGGCGGGGTCGGTCGCGGTCGTCATGTAGATGCCTTCATCCGGCATCGGGAAGAAAATCCAGAACCGGCCATCGTGGAACCGGATCGCCGGCGCCCAAATCCCACAGCCAGGCTGGACTTCATCGTATCGCGGGTGCGGCAGATTCTTGACGGCGTAATTGAGGATCTCCCAATTCACCAGGTCGTGGGAATGCAGGATGGGGAGCCCCGGAGCGCAGTTGAAGCTCGAGGCAACCAGATAAAAGCTGTTGCCGTGACGGATGACGTCCGGGTCGGAATAATCAGCAAAGACGATCGGGTTGCGATATGTGTGACCTTTTGCGCCGGAGTCGGCCGCACCGAGGCGTCGGCGGGTCCCGGTTGAGGAACGCGGCGTCATTCCACGGTCACCGGCTTGATCTGGGGCACGGCGAAATGAAAGATGATCCAGGCGACAACGTAGGCGCTGCCGCAGATCATCATAATGGTATAGTACCGCCCCTGGTCCTGGAGAATTGTGCTGACGAGCCAGAAGAACGCCATGGTCATCAGCGAGGCCAGCGTGCCGCCGAACCCGACAATCGAAGCCACCGCGCGCCGGGGGAACATATCGGCGACGACGGTGTACATGGTGGCCGACCAGCCCTGATGAGCCGCCGCGGCGAGCGCGAAGAAGCCGGCGGCCAGCCACACGCTGCTCACCCGCGGCGCAAAGATGACCGGTAACGTGCAGATGGCGCACAGGAACGAGGCGGTCTTGCGCGCCAAATTGACCGGCCAGCCGCGCTTGAGAAACCACGCGGAAACGGCTCCGCCCATGATGCTACCCAGGCCGGCGATGGCGTAGACCACAACGAGCGGAGGACCGAACTGCTTCATATTAAGGTGAAACTGCTTGTTGAAGAAATCCGGCAGCCAAAACCCGTAAAACCACCAGACCGGGCCGACCAATACGCACGTTCCGTAGTATCCCCACGCCTCGCGAAACCGCAGCAGCCGGGTCCAGGGAATTCGCGCCTCAACCTGACCCTCGGTGCCGCTGTGAATGTGGGCGAGTTCGCTGGCGCTGACGCGTTTCGATGATTCCGGCGGGTCATACAGGCCGAGCCAGAAACACAGCCACGCCAGATCGGTCAACCCGAGGGCGATGAAAGCGCCCCGCCAGCCGAGATGGATCGCCAGCGCCGGGACCAGCAACGGGGCGAACATGGCTCCGATGTTTGAACCGGAATTGAAGATGCCGGTGGCGACGGATCGTTCCCGGGGCGGGAACCATTCCGTGGTGGTCCGGATGGCGGCTGGAAAGTTCCCGGATTCGCCCAGGCCCAGCGCGAACCGCGAGCCGCAGAAACCGGTCACGGAGCGCGCGATGGCATGGGACATGGCCGCCAGGCTCCAAACCGTCACCGAGATCGCGTAGGCGGTCTTGGTGCCGAGCCAGTTGATGAACGGTCCAAACAGGATTTGTCCGATGGTGTAGGACGCCTGAAAGGCAATGGCGATGTTGCCGTAGTCGCGTTCCGACCAGCCGAACACGCGGGACAGCTCGGGCTTGAGGATGCCGAGGATCTGGCGGTCCATGTAGTTGATCAGGCAGGCGGCAAACAGGAGCGCGCAGATAACCCAGCGAAACCGACCATCCGATGAGCGCTGGGAACGGGCATCATGCGCGACGAGATCAGAGGCCCGTCTGTCGTCGGCGAGCATCAGCAGTTCTCCGTCGGCGCGGTGATTGTCGTGAAGAAAATCATCCGCGCGATTATGACGGATTACTGCAGCAACTCAAGAACGACCGAACCGGTTTCGTTCGTTCCGAAGAAGAGCCCGGCCCCCGATCCGTCGAGTTGCAGGTACGACCCGTTGAAATCGACGGTCTTGTTCAGCGCGGGATGGGTGAAACTCCCGCTGAACTGTCCCGAAGTCGGGTTAAATTTCATCTGCAGATTCACCGCGTTCGGGCCGGATACCAACACGCTGCCCGCCGAGTTGACGACAGCCGTCTCCACGATGCTGGCGATCAGATTGCCGCCCGCCAATGTAACCTGGCGCGTGCCAGCCGGGCTCGGCCCGTTGTTGGCTGGCGACACGAATACGTCGCCGGACAGGGTAACATTGGTCGCAAAGCCGTGCGGATAGAAAGCCGAGGTGGGTGTGGCGGGCTTGAACCAGTCTACCGTCGCCTGGATTGTCGTATTGTTGACAAACGTCAGCCATCCAATGGACGCGCCTTGCTTGCCATAGCACGGCACGTAGAACGGGATTGTGCCATGTTTGGATACCGGTGTCATGGCGGTGACTCGCGTTCCGTCGCCGAGTACGCCCCGCAGGCGCCCCAGGCCCGTGGGCATGACCGACAAGGTACCGTATCCGAACCCTTGGGGAATGGCTGGATTGTTCCCCGACGGCGGTGCCAGCACCATCGTGAGGCCACCGGCGAACGGGCAGGGGTTCTGCGTGCTGTAGGTCTGCCGGTCTGCCAGCAAGGCGGATACGAACTCGGAGTTGGAGACCGTTCCGGTTATCTGATCGGTCCCGTCCGGCAGCCCATGCAGCGCCACCAGCGCCGAGTTGCCTCCGGCAAGCTTGATCGTGTTCGTCGCGTTGCCGGACGAATCGAAGCGTCCTTTAAACGAGGCCCGAGCGCCTCCGATGGTCAATCTGGCGGCAAATGACATGGACTTGCCCACGGTGATCTGGATCGAGCCCGAACTGGCGTGCGACGGCGCGGCCGATTGCATGACGAGCCCGTTGTAGATTCCCAGCATCGCACTGGCGGGGCCGAGCGTTTGCGCGCAGACCTGGGAGCCCGCGGACACGTGTCCAACGAAATCAACCGCCGCGACCGTGTAGCAGTATCGTGTGGCCGTGGCGAGCCCGCTGTCCGAAAAACTGGTGGCGGTGGTATTGGCGAACAACGACCCTCCGCGGGTGACCTGATAGCCAGCCACTCCGGAACCATCGTCCGTGGACGGAGTCCAGCTCAGATTGATCTGGTTCGTGGAAACCGCCGTGGCCGTGAGGCCGGTGGGCGCTGTTGGGGAATTGTTGTCCACGATCGCGCAACTGTTGGAAGAGCTGCCGACGTTGCCCGCCGGATCATACGCCTCGACATAGAAGCAATGGCGCCCGTCGCTCAGGGCGGTCGTGTCCAGCGTCATCTGGTACGGCGGCGCGAGGAAACTCCCCAGCAGCACGCCGCCATCGCGGTAGAACTCCACTCTGGCGACAGAAACATTATCGGTTGCGGTGGCGCTCAGAGTGCTGTTACGGGAGACGATGCCAGATGGCGCCGAGATGAGGGTGACCGTCGGCAACACCGTGTCGCCGACCTGGGTCACGGTGAATGTCTGGCCGGCGATCGTCATCGTGCCGATGCGCGTACTGCTGCTGGCCGTGTTGGGCAGGACGGTGTAAGCGACGACCGCGCTGCCCATGGTGGCAACGCTGCCACCGGTGATCTGGATCCATCCGGCGTCGCTGGTGGCGGTCCATGGGCACAGGACATCGGAGGAGGTCACCATCACGGTGTTGGGGCCCCCCAGGATGCCGAAGTTGGCGCTGGTGGCGGACAGCGTGTTGGTGCACACAGGGGCGTTGGCGATGATCTCACCCACCTGCGTGTTGGTGGACACCGCGCCCGGGCCGCTGACGATCAACTGCACCGTGTCGGTTCCTGCCAGGGTGTAGACATGCTGGACATTCGTCGCCAGCGTATTGGTTGTCGTGCCGTCCCCGAAGTCCCAGAAGCGATTGGTGATGGTGCCGGTCGAATTGTCCGTGAAGGTGACGGCCAGAGGCACGGTCCCTGTCGTTGGGGCCGCGGTGAATGCCGCGACCGGAGGCGTGAAAACGAACAGCATCACGTAACCGTTCGAACTGATATCGACGACGTAGCTAAAATTCGTGTTGGGGACCGAACCGATTGCCAGGATCGATGGGCTGCCGTTGGTCGTCAGCGTCCCGCCGTAGTTGAACAGCGTATACGCGCCTGTCGTAAACCCGCCGGCGTCCGTGATGTTGAGCGTGCCATCCAGGGCGAGATTGCCGCCAACAACGGCGAGACTGCTGCCGGCGCCCAATGCGTAGGACAGGGTCGCCCCACTGGCTGTTGTCAGGTCGCTACTCATGGTCAGCGTGCCGGCGCCGTTGTTGCCGGGAACAAACGCACCATTCACCGTCAAAGGCCCCCCGATCACCCCGTTGCCGCCCACGCTCGCCGTAGTGGCCACCGTAACGGGGCCGGTGCCCGTCCCCGTGCCGGTCGTGTTGTCGACCAGCAGGGTCCCGTTGCTTACGGTTAGCGCGCCGCCGAACCCGGTGGAATCACCGAGCACACTCAATAGACTGCCACCAATCAAATTGAGAGTGAGCGGTCCGGTTCCACCCAGGGCGCCACTGAATGAATTCGTGCCGCTGGTGACAACCACTGTGCTCGGATTGACGATCCCAAAACTGGCGCCGACGCTCGCGGAACCCTGGGTGAAAGTGAGGGTGCTGCTTCCGAGTGCAATCGAGCCGGCCTGAAGCGCATTCGTATCCGTAACGGCAGCCAGGGCATTGAAAAAGCTCAGTGTGTTCGGGTCCGAGGCCGTTGCCAAACCGCCAATGGTAACCAGATTGGTGCTCGAAACGCTGTTGGTGATGGTGATTTGGGCGTCGCAGAGGGTCAACGTGTTGGTGCCCGAGGTGGGCGCCGTGAGGTTGCAGTCGATGAACTGGATCCCTCGCACATGATAGAGGCAGAAGGTTCCATCGCCGTTGTTGCGGCCCAGGATATTGACTTTGGTCAGTGTGACGTTCGTCACGGGCGACTCGGGCTTGCCGTACATAAAGCAGGCAACATTGCCCGGGCCCTGGATGCCGTTGTTTCCAACCGCCGTGAGGTTGCTAATGGTGATGTTGCGGTAGATCGGGGTCGTGCTGGTGATCGATCCAGTACTGTCCGCCGCGGCGTTCGCGGGTGTAATGGGAAAGGTGGTGATGGGCGACCCAATCGTGGCATAGTCCATGTAGAACGCGATCGGGAAATTCACGTTGGTCATGGTCATATCGCAATACGTGATGTTCTGCACAAAGCTGCCGCTTCCGTCGTCGGATTTGATCTTGATGCCGTACTCCGTGTTGTTCCACGAACAGTTGCTCACGATCACGCCACTGACTCCTCCCTTGATGCTACTGCCCATGGACACACCGTGACCGGTGCCGAACGTGCAATTGGAGATGGTGAGGTCTCTCAGCGGGTTGCTGCCGCCGATCTCCACGTCGTCGTCTCCGGTACTGATGAAGCAATTCTGGATCACAACGTTGGTGGCGGTGATGTCAAAGCCGTCCGTGTTGTGCGAATCGAAGGGCGTATTGATCGTGATGTGATCGATCGTCACACTCGTGTCGTTGCCGTTCTTCATATAGACGGTGAACACCGGCGGGTTTTGCAAGGTCACGTCCCGGACCAGAACTCGGGTGCAGTGGTCGATTTGGATGAAGTGCGGACGCGAGCCCGTGTCGGAAGGGTAGGTTGCCCACCAATTGGTGCCCTGGCCGTCAATGGTGCCCAACCCGCTGATCTCCGCATCCGTAATGGTACCGACCTCGATAAACGTCGTCGTGCCATAATTGGGTTGCCACGTGGTCAGGGGGTACATTTGCAGCATTGCGCCGGCGTCAACCTGCAAGTTCACATGGCTTCTCAAGGCGATCGGCCCGGATATGTAATTGGTGTACGTCCCGACGGCTGGCAGACGGACCGTGGCTCCGGACGCCGATGCGGTTGAGGCGAAGTTGATGGCCGCTTGGATGGCGGCGGCGCTGTTGGAAACACCGTCGCCGAGCGCGCCGCCGGCGAAGGCCGTGTTCGTGACGTCATAGATCAGGCCGGTATTAATCACCGGAAGCGGCGGCGTGTCGGCGAATGTCGCAGCAGCAGGCCCGAGCAGAAGCAAGGCGACCCAGGCAAATCTCCAACTCTTCGGGGACTTGAAACACCACACTGGTTTTCGTGGATCAACTCGCTGTCGAAGGCTCACTACATCACCCTACCCTTTCCCGTCTTTTCACTAGGAGCGCATAAGAGGGCCACCGGACGCAAGCCGGAAATTTGCGCCACGTTTCCCCATGAAAAGTGCGGCTACCGCCCGGGCGCGCGCCTGTCTTCGGCAGGGTCAAAAAAAGGCGCCACGCGCTTCCGGCGCCCGGCCGTCTAGGGGGCCGGGACAGTGACGTAAGAAAGAAGAGCACAGCCGCAACTGAGTTCACCGAGTCGTGAACAAGGCACTGGTTCCTTCGTTATGCCGTTTATGTTGCGGCTGCGCTTCTTCGTTCAATCTGTTTGCTGCACTACGGCAGCAGCACGCGCACGCGGTAGAACCGCGACGGAACGTTGGTCGCGCCACCAGCTTCCGTGAAGTTCGTGACCGCGCCGAGACCCGTGCCTCCGCTGAGGACCATGTCGGGTACGCCCGGCACCGCCGTGAAGGCATTGTTGTAGCTGCCACCCGCCGCGCCGGTGGTGTACTCCAGCCGGTTCGTGCGCGACGCTACTCCCGGCACGTAGGTGCTGTCACCGCTGGCGCCCAGGAAGATCACGTTGACGTCCGTGCCATTGGTCTTGGCGATGCTGATGACGTGCAGGTACGCCGCCGTATTGGTCGGGTCGAAGCCCGCCAAGTACTGGCTGACGTTGAGCATCCCCTTGCCGTACGGATCCGCGCTCGGCAGCGCCTCCGGACAGTTGGTGCAGCCAAAGTACTGCTGCTGCCAGCCTTCGAACTCGGGATTCACCACCACGACCAGGTTCGGCTCGGTCGCGGTACTGGTGCCCAAGCCGTACAGATTGCTGGCCGTCATGGTCACCGTGTAGGTGCCCGCCGCGTACGCATGTGTGACGCTGGCACCGCCCACGGTTTCGGCCGCCCCGCCGTCACCGAAGTCCCAGGTCAGAGCCAACGGCTTCGTGCCAGTGGAGGTGTCCGTGAAGGTCACAATCAACGGCTCGTCACCAGTGCTCGGGTTGGCGGTAAAGCTGGCTGTCGGTGGTGTGCCCACGACAGACAACGTCGCGCCCGCGCTGGTGATCGTGCCGGCGGCGTTGGAGACGATCACCGAATAAACGCCCCCTCCATCGCTGACGTACGCATTGAACGTGAGTGTGGCATCGGTGGCGCCGACGATGTTGGTGCCATTCAGCAGCCATTGATAAGACGGACTCGGGATACCCGTGGCGACGACGTTGAAGGAAGCCGCGGTACCAGCCGTGACCGTCATGCTGACCGGGTTGGTCAGGATATTCGGCGCCAACTGGGGTTGCCAGCCATACAGCCAGCACGTGGCGGAACTGACGCACTGCAATCGCGCATCCCCGTTGGTCAGTACGGTGAGACCCAAGGGGGCCGCTGCGGAGTTGTTCAGATTGCTGTTCGCGTATTCCCACAGAATCTGGCTGGCCAGAACGGCCGGCGCCGGAGTGACGTAGCCGTTACCGTTCGACGTGTCAATACTGCAACTGATCCACGCCGTCAGGCCATCCGGATTGCCGTTTGAATCCGACATCGTGATGTTGGAGACCGTGCTGCTCGACCTTGTCAGGAGGCAGTTCACGAACGCAATGCCATTGCTCGCGTATCGGCCGTCCGGGCCGAGCCAGCCGCCGGGCGACGTGCCGTTGTCGGTACGGGAGGCGCCCAGATTGTACGTGCTGGCCGTCGGAATCGTCTGGAATTGGCAGTTGGTGAAGAACAGATCGCCGCTGCCCCAGACGTAGTCGAAGTTGCCTTGCACAAAGCTGTTGTAGAAGTAGCCTTGCGACTGTGGCGTGCCGTTGGCGTAGATGGTGTCCTGACGGCTGTCCACCTCGGCGTTGTTGAGGATGAACTGCACGGCACCCGATTCCAGCATCAGCGCTTCGGCCTGCGAGCCGCCTTGCGGTGTCGTGTTAACGACCGTCATGTTCTCGATCGCCAGGTTGTTCGCGTAAATCTTGAACGCCATGCGGAAGTGCGTGCTGCCGTTCATGTTGTTGTTGTTGTAATAGCCGACAACCGTGCCCGCGCGGCTCTGGCCACGGAACGTGATGTTGTTCTTGTTCCGGGTGTCGACAATTTCCGTGTAGGTGCCATTGCGGATATTGACCAGCGTGTAGGTCGTGTTCCCGCTGGGCAGCGAATCCACGGCGCCCTGGACGGTCAGGAAGTCGCCACTGCCATCCGCGGCCACGGTGAGGTTGTTCGGGTTAACCGGGCCGGTCGGCTTGGTGGAGAACACCCACGCGTTCGTGCTGGTGATTCCCGCAAACAACGCGCCGGTCGTGTCGGTGAACAGGCCTTGATCAACCGTGACAAAGTACGTCTGATTGGAGCTCAGCACACCCAGATGCGGGTAGATCGCCGCGGTGTTGCCGGTGATGATCACCGGGTATGTGTTGAATATTTCCGTCCCGATTGTTCGCGCTTGAATGTCGACCGCATAGGGAGTGTTGTTGGTGAAGTTCTGGGTCATGTCCAGCGTGTCCACCGGCGTGGCCGGATTGTTCACGTTGTAGATCCGCACCTTGCCAAAGTCGCGCAACAGCGGCGCCTGGCTGAACGTGATGTACAGCGGTGTGTCGTAGCAGATATTCGAGGCGGTGTTGGCCGGCGTCAACGACGCCGCTGTCATGGTCGACAGCACCGTCAATGTGGCGCTCCCGCTGGGCGCAGTTCCCGCCGCGTTGATGGCAACGGCATAATATGAGCCCGCGTTGGCAGCGGTGACGCTCGCAATTGTATAGGTCGCGCTCGTGGCCCCGCCGATCGGGTTATTCTTGAAATACCATTGATACGTCGGCGTCGGCACACCGCTCGCCAGCACGGTAAACGTCACGCTCTGACCAACCGTTACGGTGTAGTTCGTCGGCTGCTGGGTGATGACCGGTGCCACGATGACATGCAGTGTCGCCTGGTTGGTTACCGAACCGGCTTCATTGCTCGCGATGACGGAATAGACGTGACCATCCTGCGAGTATTGGACGTTGGTCAACACGAGCGGAACATCCGTCGCGCCCGGGATATCAACCCCATTCTGCTGCCACTGAATCGTGGGGAATGGCAGACCAGCGACGGAAGCGGCAAAGGTGCCGTTGTTGCCCTGGATGACGGTCTGGTCGGTCGGCCCCGTGATGGTGGGCGGGCAACCGCCGTCGCAAACCGTGAGGATCATGCAGTTGGTAACCGATCCGGCATAGTTGCTGGCAATGAGGCAATACACGCCGGCGTTGTCGTTGCTGTTGACATTGTTAAGAGTGATCGAATTGCTCGTGTCCCCGATGAGATTCGTTCCCTGGAACGTCCATTGCAGTGACGGGACCGGAACCCCGGTGACCACCGCGCTGATGACCACATTGCTGCCCGGTAGAACGGCCTGGCCCGCCGGGCCGGTAATGCTGGGCGCGAGGACCACGGAAATGATGCCCTGTGCCCCCAACAGAGAAGTGTTCCAGGACAACCCCGCTCCCAACGAAGGAAGGTTGGTCACCGAGAAATTCCCGGAAACGCTTCCGGCCGTAAAAATCTGGAATGTGTCGCCACCGACGAGTGCCGCACCAACGTTATTAATCGTCAGCGTGCCGGCCTCCGTGAGTGCGCCGGTGACGCTGAGCAGGTCATTGCTGCCGACTTGGCCCTTGTCCAGCTTGATGATCGTCGTCGCGCTAGAAACGAGGGTCAGATTATTGGACGCGACAATCGTCCCCACCGTGCTCCCCGAGCCCGGAGTCAATGTTCCGTTCCCCGTGAACAGGATGTTGCCCGCGACAGCGCCGAAGCCCGAGATCGTGCCGGAATTGTCGGTCAAGGTCGTCGAGACGCTGAGCAGTCCACCCGCAAGAATCAGGGAGTTGCCGGAAGCGATGGTCGCAGCCGATACGCTTTGCACGGTGCCCGTCGCGCCGATTGTCAGCGAGTTGCCCGTGCCCGTCGCGCCGATCGGCAGGGCCGTGTTGTTGAGGTCCCACACCGCGCCGTTGCGGACCGTGACGCTGCAGCCGTTGCCTGTTGTGGTTCCAATGGTCGTGCCCGCGGCCAGTGTAAACAATCGAGCGCCCGAATCGATCAGAACCGAACTGCCGCCAGCCCCACCCGTGCCGGTTGTGAAAGCGCCCACGCATGTCATGGACGCGCCGCTCGATATGACCAAGGTGTTGGAAGCCGCCGAGGCGTTGTTGCCAACGTTGAAGCTCGCGTTGTTCGTCCAATAGGTTGTGGACCCGGTGATGATGATGTGGCCCTGCGAAGCCGGACCGGCGCTGTTGCCTTCAATCACGGAATTGTTGCCGCTCAGCCCGGCCCCAACAATGACCGTCATGTTGGACACAAGAATGGTGCCGTTGCCGCTTCGGCCGGCGGTAATTCGGGCGTTGCCCGTGTTGGTGACAATCAAGGTTCCCGGGGTGGTCGAGGAGACGATATACACGATTGCCGTGGAGCTGCCGGGATCACCCGCGGTGAGCGCCGTGGGTTGCCCCGTGCCGTTGTGGAACAGGGTGATCGTATTGCCCCGCGTGTCCAGCGTGATGACCTGCTGCTTGGTGTCCTTGATATCGATGCCGTCGAGGGCAATCGAATTGGTAATCTGCACGGTGAACGATGTGTTGCCGCTGAAGGTTGCGTTGTCAGCGTTCCCTGGCAAACCGGTGGTCGGGCTCCAGGCGTTGGTGTCCCCCCACACGTCGCCAACGGTGTTGGTCCACGTGAAGATGGCGGCATGACTGTTTGGTGCGCCCACCAACAGGCTCAAAGCCAGGGCCAGTGTCATGGCGAGACGCTGGAAGGACTGGCGAGAGATTGATGTGGTTTCCGGCAGATGGCGGATAGTCTTCATGGTTTTTTCCCTTCGGGGCTATGGCTGAACAAAACCCGGTGCGCAGCCTAGCAATTTCAAGGAATCCGGTCAATTTGGGCAACGCGCAAATACTATTGAAAAACACGCACCACCCCCATTCGCGGTCATAAACGCAGCATTTGCAATGCCCGCGCACAAACCCCGGCGGTCGACCCAAAACCGGGAAGCCGGGGCGTCTGAAAATGATGTCCCTGGTAACCGGCTGCCACTGCGTTCTTGACTAGCCGGATGCATGTTTTGGCGCTTCTGCGCCTCGTTTCCAGGCCCGTATGCTTGAATAGCACGGCCAACCGAATTACAATGCGGATTCGTGAGGAAGAAAGCTTGGCGGGTTCTGCTCGTCCTGGGTTGGTACGATTATCGGCTTCAGCGTGGAATCGAGCAATACGCGCAAGAACATGGCTGGCATCTCTCGCCGCAAGTAACGAGAGAGAAGGTAATTCCCTGGGGTTGGGATGGGGACGGTATCCTCGCCTGGCTCGGCGCGGGAGACGATCTCGCCGATTTCGTCGTCCATGCACGAAAACCCACAGTGGACTTCAGTTTTCGTCGCCCGTATTTAAGGTTTCCGCGCGTGCTGTTCGATCATACCCAGGCCGCACAACTTGTCGCCGAGCATTTTCTGACCCGCGGTTTCACCAATTTTCTGTTCTACAGCGACTACCGGAACTGGTCCTTTGACGAACGGGGCACGGCTTTCGTGGAATGTCTGCGGCAGGCGGGGTATTCGTGCCGGTGGTTGCGCTGGAGCCGGCCTTCCGCTTCCGACCAGCGAGCGCGGTATGAGGAGTGGCACCGCAAACGAAAATGGCTCGTGGCGGAGTTGAAGCGAATGCCCAAACCCCTGGCGGCGTTCGCCGGCGCGGATTGGATGGCCATGGACCTCATGGAGTCGTGCGAAAGCGCCCAGTTGCGCGTGCCCGAGGAGGTGGCCATCGTCGCGCCGGATAATTCATTCCTGGCCGTGGAGTCCATGTCGACGCCGATTTCCAGTGTCGAGCCCAACATGGAAACCATGGGCTACCGGGGAGCCGCGCTGTTGGATGATTTGATGAACGGCAAACCACCGCCGAAACAGCCCATCCGCATGCCGCCGCTCGGGGTGATCGTCCGCAAGAGCAGCGACATGCTGGCGGTGAATCACAGTGGCGTGGCCGAGGCACTCCGCTTCCTGTGGGAACATTATCACGAGCCCGTTCACGTCGGCGATATGGCGAAGGCTGCCGGGATGTCGCTGCGCGGTCTCCAGAAGGCATTCCTCGAGCATATCGGCCGGTCGCCCCGAGACGAACTTCACCGCATCCGCATCGACCACGCCAAGAAGCTTCTGACGATGACCGGCAAGAAAACCGAAACGGTGGCGAGCGAATGTGGCTACCCCAACCTCAACAGCTTCTGGGTTTCGTTTCGGAATGCGACCGGAATTCCGCCGGCGCAGTATCGCAAGGAATTCGGTCATCTCCGCTGACGGCCGGGCCGTCGCGACGCGTGTTTTCGGGGCTTTTCATGCGGCCGGATAATTGATAAGAGTTTGAAGCCATGCAAACCCCTTTTCGTCGAACAGTCTCCGTTCGGCACAATGCCCGCCATCGCCGCCGGTTGATCGGTCCATATATATATGTATTGATGGCGTTCGCGGCAGCGTCGCTCCCCGCCATGGCCGGCGATTTCCAGATGCCGAAGATCAAGGAACCCGAGTTCCATGCCAATGCCGTGAATCTCGCCGAGTACGGCGGCACCGGCGACGGCCGGACGCTCAACACCGAGGTCATTGCCAAAGCGATCACGGCGCTCGCCAACAAAGGCGGCGGCGTGCTGGTGGTTCCGCCGGGAATCTGGTTGACCGGCCCAATCCGTCTCCGCAGCAATATCGACCTGCACCTCGAAGCCGGGGCGCTGCTCCAGTTCACATCCGACTATCGGCAGTATCCGTTGATGGTGTTCGACATCCGCGGCGAAAAGGAGATCCGCTCGACGCCCCCCATCTTTGGCGAGAACCTCGAGAACATCGCCATCACCGGGCGCGGCGTGATCGACGGCGCCGGCGCGGCATGGCGGCCGCTGAAGAAGTCGAAAGTAACCGACGCGCAGTGGAAGGCACAGACCAGGTCGGGGTTTGTGGATGCCAGCGGCAACACGTGGTGGCCCAGTCGCGAAGCCAGCGAAGGCGCGAGCCTCGAGCGGCAGTTGCGCACGAAGCACTCGCTCGATCTGAGGGATTACGAGCCGGCGCACCAATTCCTCCGGCCGAAGCTGGTGAACCTGCTGAATTGCCGGCGGGTGTTGCTCGAGGGAGTGACATTTCAGAATTCGCCCAACTGGACGTTGAACCCGACCCTGTGTGAGGACGTGACGATTCAGGGCGTTACCTCCCGCAACCCGGAGTACGGACAGAATACCGATGCCCTCGACGTCGAATCCTGCCGCAACGTGATCATCCGTAATTCCACCTTCGACGTGGGCGATGACGGGATCTGCCTCAAATCGGGGATGGACGCCGCCGGTCGCCGCATCGGCGCGCCGACGGAAAACGTGTGGATTGACGGCTGCGTCGTCTATCACGCGCACGGCGGATTTACGATTGGCAGTGAGATGTCCGGCGGCGTGCGAAATGTCCACGTCAACGACTGCCTGTTCATGGGTACCGATATCGGCCTGCGGTTCAAGAGCACCCGTGGCCGCGGCGGCATCGTCGAGAAGATCTACATTTCCAACGTGCGGATGGCGGATATCCCCGGCGACGCAATCAACTTCAACATGTATTACGGTGGCCGGGCCCCGCTCGACGCGAACGGCGAGTTGGTGGAAGGCGAGCACGAGAGCGTGCCCGTGGGCGAGGAGACCCCGCAGTTTCGGGACATCGATATCGAGAACGTAATTTGTCGCGGCGCACGGAACGCGGTGGTGCTTCAGGGGCTGCCCGAGATGCCGATCCGCGACATCTCGCTGCGCAACGTGTCCATTACGGCCCAAGGCGGCATGACGTGGATGGATGCCGCGAACATCCATTGCCAAAACGTCGACGTCGTCAACAGTCGTGGTCCCGTGCTGAGTTTGTTCCGCGTGAAGGACTGCGTGATCGACCACTTGACCTATCCCACGGGAGCCGAAGCGGTGATCAAGGCGCAGGGAAACGCCAACAGCGGCATCACGATCCGAAGTACCGATCTCAAAGCCGCGGCGAAGGATCTCATGCTGACCAACGGCGCGACCGCCGACGCGTTTCACATCGAGTGATTGCGAGAGAGACGTTATGAAACCCAGTTCATTCCGTCAGGCCGTGGCGGCAACAACGCTCGCCATCACCCTCGCATCATGCCGGTCCGTTTCGACGCCGAAAGCCGCGGCGCCCGAAACCAGGGAACAGCACGATGCGCGGATGCAGTGGTGGCGTGAGGCCAAATTCGGCATGTTCATTCACTGGGGCGTGTACGCGGTGCCGGCAGGGGTATACCACGGCCAGCCGACCAGGCACGTGGGCGAATGGATCATGTTCGATGACAAGATTCCGGTGGCGGAGTACCGCAACTTCGCCCGGCTGTTCGATCCGGTCCAGTACGATCCCGACGCCTGGGTCAGCCTGGCCCGGGAGGCCGGCATGCGCTACATCGTCATCACCGCCAAACACCACGACGGATTCGCGCTGTTCCAAACCAGCGCTTCCGATTGGAATGCGATCGACGGCACGCCGTATGCCGACGACTTGATCAAGCCGCTGGCCGAAGCGGCGCGCCGGCACGGAATGAAGTTCGGCCTGTATTACTCGCAATCGCAGGATTGGGTGAACCGCGGCGGCGCGAAGAATCACATGGCCGATGGCGATGGTTGGGATGATGCCCAGAAAGGGCGCTACGATGATTATCTCAAGAACGTGGCCGTCCCACAGGTCCGCGAGATTCTCACGCAATATCAGCCCGACATCCTCTGGTGGGACACGGCGCGGATGATGACGCCCGAGCGGGCCAGACCCTTGCACGATCTGCTGGCGTTGCGCCCCGGCATCATCACGAACAATCGTCTCGGCGGCGGCTATCCCGGGGACACGGAGACGCCCGAGCAGTTCATTCCCGCCGCGGGTTATCCCGGTCGCGACTGGGAAGCCTGCATGACGATGAACGACTCGTGGGGCTACAAGAGCAACGATACCAATTGGAAGTCCACCGAGACGTTGTTGCACAATTTGATCGACATCGTCAGCAAAGGCGGCAATTACCTGCTCAACGTCGGCCCGACCGCCGACGGTGTGATCCCGCCGGCGAGTGTCGATCGGCTCCACCAGATCGGCGCGTGGATGAAGATCAATGGCGACGCCATTTACGGCACCTCCGCCAGCCCGTTCCGCCGTCAGTTGCCATGGGGGCGATGCACGCAGAAGCCGGGCCGGTTGTATCTCCACGTGTTCAACTGGCCGAAGGACGGTCGCCTGCTTGTGCCCATCAAGAATGTGGTGACGAAGGCGTATTTGTTGGCGGCGCCGGGCGAATCATTGCCGACGAGCCGCGTGGAAGACGGAGTCGTCATTCAGTTGCCCGCTTCGGCTCCCGATCCGATCGCCAGCGTCGTGGTGGCCGAGATCGACGAGAAACCAGACGTGTTGGCCCAGCCGATCACGCCGGCAGACGATGGGACGATCCGACTGACCGCCGCGGACGCCGACATCCATGGTTCCACGTTGAAGTTGGAAGGACGCCGCGAAGCGAACCTCGGTCAGTGGACCAACGAAAAGGACTTTGTGAGCTGGCCCGTGCGGATAGCCGATCCCGGCTCATATCGGGTGGACGTCGTCTATGCGTGCGAGACGAACACAGCGGGAAGCAGGTTTATCGTAGGCATCGGGGATGATCAAATGCTCCAGGGTGAGGTCGCCGCTACCGGCCCCAAAGCGGGCACCTACAAGACGTTTTCCCTCGGCACGGTCAACATCGAGAAGCCCGGTTTGATGGACGTCACAGTCCAGCCAGTCAGCAAACCCGGCCCGACGGTAATGAACTTGAGCGCCGTCATTCTCGATCCCCGCAAGAACCCGGGCGCCGACTGAATTGTGGCCGCGAATCGTATTCGCGGGCTTCTCGCCGCGAAAGGGTTTCGTGGCTACAAAAGCTTGATCGCCCGACACGAAAACTTCTTTGCATCCTGACGGCGTCGCGTGCGAACATCGGGGGCATGACGCTCACGGAAGTCCGCGAACTGTTGGCCAGGCTCGAGATTCGTCCCAGCAAGGCGCTGGGCCAGAATTTCCTCGTCGACGGGAACATCCTGCGGATTCTGGTCGAGCAGGCGGACCTGCGGCACGATGAGACGGTGTTGGAGATCGGCCCGGGGCTGGGGGCGCTGACGGTCGAGCTGATCGCACGCGCCCGGCAGGTGGTGGCGATCGAGAAGGATCCGCGGCTTTGCCAGTATCTCCGCGAGCACGTGGACGGTATCAACCTGATCGAAGGCGACGCCGTGGACGTATTGGAGCGCCCCGACTTTCAGATTGCCGCGCCATACAAAGTCGTCTCCAACCTGCCGTACAGCCTCTCGACGCCGATCCTCGAACGGCTGGTCGAGCGCGCTGACAAACCGCGCGCGATGATTCTGACCGTGCAACGCGAGGTCGCGCATCGTCTCGCCGCCACGCCGCGACACAAGGACTACGGCGCGCTGACCGTCTTCACCCAGCTCTGCTATCACGTCACAATCGCCCATATCATTTCGCCGCGATGCTTTTTCCCGGCGCCCCAAGTGGACAGCGCGATTACGGTCCTGGAGCGGCGCGACCCGCGCGTGAAGCTGGCCGAGAAAGCGCCATTTCACGACGTCGTGCGCGCGGGGTTCAGCCAGCGCCGCAAAATGCTGCACAAATTGCTGGCGCCGTTCGGGGCCGTGGATCGGGCGTTTACCGCGGCATCCGTCGCGCCGACGGCTCGCGCGGAGGAACTCGCCTTGGAACAATGGATCACGCTGGCCAACGCGTTCGGACCGCGCTCGTGAGCTCCGGTCAATCTACTCGGTGTGAGCGGCCTGGGCGATCGGCGTGGGGGTGATGGCCTGCGACTTCGGCGGAAGCCGCAGCTTGTTCTTCGCGGCTTTGCCTTCCTTCGTCTTCGGCCAGCGTTTGGCAACGTCCTCGAGGATTCTGCGGCCAAACTTCAGTTCTTCTCCCGAGCCTTCGCTGAAATGGAAGCCGATATAGAACAGATCGGCGGCATCGAGGGCTTTCTCCTTCTTCAACCGGTCGAAGAGCTTGAACCCCTTGTCCATCAGCAGCGCCTGGAAGGAACGCAGGGCGCGGTCCTCGGCGCGCGGATGCGGCGCGAGGTCCTTGGCGGATTGTTTGATATTGCACACGTTCAACTCGAACCGAAGCTCGTTGTCGACCGTCTCGGACCGCATGATCTGCTTCAGGCAGTCCACCGCCTTGGCCCATTTCCGGGCTTTCTTGTATTTCGAACCGACTTCCCGATAGACATCATCCGCCAGCACGGGATTGATGTTGCGCAGAAAGTAAATCAGCGGCTCATGCCGCGGTTCGCCGGCCGCCAGGGAACGCGCCGTCAACGCGGCGAATTTCTTCACCGTCTTCCTGTCCACCGATTCGCTGTGTGGCTTGAGGATCTTGGCCAGGCGCCAGGCCCGTTCGGTCTTGCGCTCGCGGGCCAACGCGGCCAGCAACAGCTTGGTCGCGCCCTTGTGGCGGGCCAGCGCGCCGGCGGCAATCTCGCTCACCTGCAGGTCATCGTGGGCGAGCAGGTTCATCATCAGGCGGTTGGTCGCGGCGTTGTCATTGGCGGCGAGTTTGCGGGCGGCAAACGAGCGGACGCTGGCGTGCTTGCTCTTGAGCAGGTTGCGCCACTGGCCGTCGTACGATTTGCCCAGCGGCAGTTTCTCGATGATATCGAGAGCGTTCTGCACGACATTCGGGTAATCCGCTTCGCCCAGGTACTTGATCATCTGGCTCGCCACACGATTCACTGCCGCGCCCGTGTAGGTGAGCCCCTTGAGGCCAATGAGGGCATTGCGGCGGATATAGCCGAGGTTCTTCGGTGTCGTGTACTTCAGCAAAACCTTCAGCGCGTCGGGCGCGCCGATATAGCCGATCAACAACAGGCACGACGTCAGCACCCGGTCGTTCTTCTTCACGCGCGACGTGGTCATGAACTTCGCCACCTGCCGGTGCAATGCGCCGCGCGTCTTCGGTTCCGCGTCGCCGATGCGGCGGCGGACCGCCTGGCAGGTTTCCTTGACCAGTTCAAAATCCGTGTCGAACAGCACGTCGAGGATCAAATCCATCGCCTCGCGGTTGTGAATCCGCGCCAGAATGTCCACCAGCACCCGTTTCTGTTGCGGGCTGGCATTGAGGAACTGATCGCGCAAGTTGGAGACATTGTCGCCGCCGGCGTTGGCGATGATCGCCGCGGCGCGCAGCTTGGTCTCGATCTCGGGAGCTTCCAGCAGCGGCAGCACGTACGGAACGACCGCACGGGTGCCAATGGCCTCAAATGCCTCCAGCACGTAGCGCGTCAGGAGCTGATTGGCATCTTTCAGCGTTTCGCCGAGCGCTTTGACCACCGAATCCTGCTTCGGTTTCAATTCGGCAATGACCATCGCCGCCGCGCAACGCCGCATTCCATCAGGGCTCTGCAACATGCCACAAATCGACTGGATGACCCTATCCATAACGTGGTAAGGTGTTACGGTAGCAGAAGGACCGCGCTCTTGCAATGCGTGGGCGGTTTTTGTACCATTTTTGCTGCGGCATGGCGTTCGGATTGCACAACCAGTTTATAGTCAGGTACTTGTAATCACAAATTGCATGAGTCTCTACTCGTTTGACCACCTCGAAAAGCTGTATCGGCAGCCTTTTTTCGACCTGATCCAGCAGGGCCGCAACGTCTATCTCCAGCATTGGCGCAGCAACGAGGTCCAGATTTGTACCCTCCTGAGCATCAAGACCGGCGGCTGCAGCGAGGATTGTGCCTACTGCGCCCAGAGCGCCCGCTACAAGACCGGCGTCGAAGCCGAGCGCCTGATGTCTACGGACGAAATACTGGAAGTCGCCCGACGCGCCCGCGCGAACGGCTCGACCCGATTTTGCATGGGGGCGGCCTGGAAAGGCGTTCGCGAAGGCACCGGCTCTTTCGAGTCCGTTCTCGAAACGGTGCGCGAGGTCAGCAAGCTCGGCATCGAGGTTTGCGTCACACTCGGCGAGCTCACTGATCGCGCGGCCCAACAGCTAAAGGAGGCCGGAGTCACCGCCTACAACCACAACCTCGATACCAGCCCCGAGTTCTACGGCCAGATCATCACCACGCATACATTCCAGGACCGGCTCGACACCATCCGCGCCGTCCAGCGCGCCGGCATGTCCGTCTGCTGCGGTGGAATCATCGGCATGGGCGAATCCGTAGTGGACCGCCTGCGTATGCTGGAAGTGCTCACGCATTTCGATCCTCCGCCCGAGAGCGTACCGATCAATTGTCTGATGGCCATGCCCGGCACGCCGCTGGAGAATCAGCCACCCGTGGACGTGTTTGACCTCGCCCGATTGGTGGCAACCACGCGAATTGCTTTCCCGCACGCCAAGGTCCGATTGTCCGCGGGCCGCACCAGCCTCTCCCGCGAAGGCCAGGCCCTCTGTTTCTTCGCGGGCGCCAATTCCATTTTCTACGGGAACAAACTCCTCACCGCCGATAACCCCGAAGCCAGCGCCGACGACACACTGCTCCGCGATCTCGGCCTCGTCCCGCAACGACCCTTCTCTGAATCTCCACCGCCCCCTCCTGTGCTGGCCAAGTAGTCGTGCATATGCCCGTTTGCCTGAACGGCCCCGCATTTGGGAGGCTGCTTGATACCACACAAATGAGTGGTAGAATCCGTCCACATGAACGTGAAACTGGCAAGACTGGCCGACTGGCTTGCGGCTCTCCCGACCTTGACCCTGATCGTCCTCGTTACCGTCAGAAACTGGAACCTGTCTCGCCGCGTCCGCAAGCTGCAAGCACTTCTCGGATTGTGAGGGGTCCGAGCTGCAAACCCGTGCCATCCCGTCACACCAGTTGCCATCAGACCGCCGGAAGCGGTAACCTGAGCCGCCTTCCCAACCCGAAGGCCCAGCAATGAATGCGACCGTCATTTCCTCCACCAACCCCGTCACCGGCACCATCTCCCGTACCACCATCATCCACCATTTCCATTACGGCTGGTTCCTCCTCGCCCTCTTGGCCACCGCCCTCATCTGCGCCGGCCTCCGCGCCCTCTTCTGGCAGAAAGACTCAAACTAGCCCGCCCCTTCAAATTAAAGCCTTTTCCTGACATTTCAGTCTTGCCACGCCCTGCCCCGCGCGTTACACTAAGCTCGTTCGCCGCGCCGCGAGCTGACAGAGGTCTGGGCCTTATGACGCTCGAGGAACTGAGAATTCTCAGGGTGGTGCAAGGCATCCTGGTGCGCAATTATGTCGACACCCAGAAGCTCGACGTATCCGTCATCGGCTCCAACGTCTACATCGAAGGCGACTTCGTCATGTTCGACTACCAGCCCGGCCGCAGAATGGACGACTCGCTCGAACGCGAAACCGGCATCAAACGCACCCTCCTCCACATCGAACAACAAATCCGCGGCATGAGCGAGGTCTCCTACCTCGAAATGAAACTCCGCAACTGGGAACGCCACGGCATGCAGTGGATCTCCAAACACCAGGCCGCCTGACAAAGTGGAACGGGCGTCTCGCCGTAGTGTTCGGCATGGGAATTGAACTGCGGGCTTAACCTTGGCGGGACCGGTTGTGGCAGAATTGTGGCCGGACTTTTCGGCGCGGCTGTGATTGACTGTCGGCGTGCTGCGCTCCCGTCAACGTAAAGAGCAAGAGCAGGAGCAAGAGGAAGAGGCTGCGAGCCTATTGCGGTAGCTGGCTGAACTTGGCTCGGTACTGCGCCGGGGACATGCCGGTGGCGCGGCGGAAGGCGACCCAGAAGCTGTTGGTGCTGGTGTAACCGCACAGCGCCGCCACCGTATCGGTCTTTTCCCCGGATGAGACCAGGAGTTGCCGGGCGTGATCAATGCGGACGCGATGCAGTTCCTGGCCGGGTGAGCGTCGGATGTGTTCAACATAGGCCTGCTG
Source organism: Verrucomicrobiia bacterium (assembly GCA_035541135.1). GTDB lineage: Bacteria > Verrucomicrobiota > Verrucomicrobiia > Palsa-1439 > Palsa-1439 > Palsa-1439. The sequence goes on along the minus strand of DATKNW010000073.1, from coordinate 56,837 downwards.
CAATCCGCGGACGGACATGCCGGCGATACGCGCCACATCATGGACGCCAATGCGTTCACGGAAATGTTCCCACATGAACCGCAAGCTCCGGGCCACGCCCTCGTGGTTGACCGCCACGAGGTCGCTGCTCTTGCGGAGGATCAGTCGTCCCGACGGCACGCGGATTGGCTCTCGCGGAGCGGGCTTGCCGCGCATCAGATCGTCAAGCAGCGACGCGCCGACGTAGCCGATGTATTCCAGGTTGGGATCGACGGTGGAGATGGGCGTGGACATCGTGTCGGCCGCCAGCATGAGGTTGTCGGCGCCGACGATGGCGACTTCTTCCGGCACGGAGAGGCCGATGCTCTCGCAGGTCTCGAGAATGTCGACGGCCATCCAATCACTCGGCGCGAAGACGGCGACGGGTTTGGGCGCGTGTTGGAGCGCGGCGGCGAGCCACTTGCGTTTGCGTTTCCATCCTTGGTGACGGGCCGAGGGAGAATACTCCGACTCCTCGTGCCAGCGGAGCCAGCGGCATTGTTTTCCGGCGGCGGCGAGCGTGGCGATGAAGGCGTTGCCACGCTCCTCGAACGACCAGTTGTCGAAATCCTGGTAGTAGAGGAAATGCTCGAAGCCGCGGGAAAGGAAGTGCTCGGCAACGAGCCCGGCCGAGTGCGCGTGATCGAACAGGACGCGGGCGAGTTTCAATTGCGGACGGCGAAAACTGAAATCGACGGTGGGTTTCCGCGCGCGGACGACGAACTCCGCCAGCTCATCGCCGCCCGCCAGCCAGGCGAGAATGCCATCGCCATTCCAGCCCCATGGGATGGATCGTTCCTGGGTCACTTCGGGGGAGAGGTGCCAACCGTGTTCCTGGGCATACCTCTCGATACCTCGCTGCAGGCGGTGATCATACCAACTCAGCACGAGCAAGACCCGCCGCTTCTTGTAGTTCACCCCGGAAGCGTAGATTGGCTGGCGGGGGATTTCAAGCTTGTGGTTCGCGGGACGAGCGTTTCAGCAGCCTTGCCGGCGACCGGTTCGTGGCGGCTGCAGAACTTTCGCTTGAGCGTCCGAAATCATCGGGCTAGAAAGAATGGCCATCGTGCATCCTGTAACAGAGCCACGCGGGATTGATCAGCCATGACGCCCGTATCCCGAAAACCGCGCCAGACGGTCGCCGGCAATTTCCGCTGGCTGATCTGCGCGTTGCTGTTTACCGCCACAGTGATCAACTATCTGGACCGGCAGATGATTGGCATCTTCAAGCCGGAGCTGGCGAAGATATTTCACTGGAGCGAACGCGACTATGCCTGGATCGTGGCGTCGTTCCAGGCGGCGTACGCCTGCGGCGAGGTGCTGTCGGGACCGTTCATTGAATGGGTCGGGATCAAGGGCGCGTACGCCATCGCCATCGTGTTGTGGAGCCTGGCGACGATCGGTCACGCGCCGATTGCGTCGGTGTTTGGCTTCTGCGCGGCGCGATTCGCCCTGGGTATCGGCGAGAGCGCGAACTGGCCGGCGGCGGTCCGCACGGTGACAGAATGGTTTCCTCAACGGGAACGGTCTGCCGCCATCGGTATTTTCAATGCGGGCTCGAACGTCGGGTCAATCGTGGGGCCGGTGCTGATACCATTGCTGGCACTGCAACTGGGGTGGCAGGCGGCATTCGTAGTGTTGGGAGCGATCGGGTTCGTGTGGGTGTCATTGTGGTTCATTCTGTACGAGGCACCCGGGAAATCGCGCTGGCTCGGGGCGGAGGAGCGGGCGCATATACTGGCGGGAGCCAGCCATGCCGACGAGCGGAGACTGCCGTGGCGAAGCGTGATCCGACATCGCGAGACGTGGGCGTACGTGAGCAGCGGGATTTTCACGGCGCCGGTGTGGTGGTTTTTCTTGTTTTGGCTGCCGGACTTTTACGGCCGGCAGTTCGGGTTCAACTCGCGAGAGTTTGGAATCCGGCTGGCGGCGATTTACGCGGCGGCGGCGTTGGGCAGCATCGGCGGAGGCGGTTTGTCCGCCGCGCTTCTGCGGCGGGGGTGGACGATCAACGGCGCGCGCAAGGGGGCGGGGATGGCGTGTGCGTGTTGCGCGTTGCCGGTGATGTTTGCGACGCGCGCGAATCACGCATGGCTGGCGACCGTGTGCTTTGCGCTGGCCGCGGCGGCCAATCAAGGATGGTCGTCAATCATGTTTACGGCGGTGTCCGACATGTTTCCGAAACGGGCGGTGGCGTCGGTGGTGGGATTTGGCGGAATGTGCTCGTCACTGGTCGCGGTGGGATTCTCGCGGCTGGTGGGGGGCATCCTGCAGAACACGGGCGTGTACGACACGATCCTGATTTATTGCGGCGCGGCGTACATGGCGGCGCTGGTGGCGTTTCATCTGCTCGTGCCGCAGATCAAGCCCATCGAGATCGAGCGGCGCCAAGAGAATTAGTCAGCCGAATCCGATGTGTCGTCAGTGTCAATACTAAGGACTAACCCCTTTACGATCCGCCGCTATGGCGAACGGAGTCGATAAAAGCGCGCGGTATAGCTTGTCGACTGGGGATCGGTGAAATGAGAGGAAGAACTGGTGAAGATGTTCGTTGCGATCGGAGACCAGGCGGGGTTGACGAGATTGGTGCAAGAGTCCACCACCACGACCCGACCGCTGGTCCAAGCGATGTCGAAACCGAACTGGTGTGACTGGAGGCCAGCGTTTTGAATCTGCGGCAGCCACAAGGCGGTGGGGCGATCGGCAAATGTGGAGCTCCAGCCTGTGGTTCCTGGGAGATAATAGACGGTCACACTGCCATCACAATCGAAGGTGTCCGAACCGGCACTCGGGGCATTGCCCTGACAATAGACTGCGTTGAGGCTGAAGCAGTAAACGAACGCCCAATTGCCCAGGCTGCTGACGCTGCTTGGGATGGAGATGTTCGTTAGATGGGAGCAATAGGAGAACGCAGAATCCCCAATGCTCGTGACACTGTCGGGGATCACGATGGAGGGCAAACTCGTACATTGTTGGAACGCCACACCGCCAATGCTGGTGATGCTGGTGGGAATCGTGACGGTGGTGAGACCGGTGCACTCTTCGAATGTGCCTTGCGGGATCGAGGTGAGGCCGCTTCCGAGAACGACACTGGTTAGATTCGAGCAACTGAGAAACGCGAAGCCGCCCATGCTTGCAACGGAATCGGGGATCACGATGCTCACCAGACGACTGCCCGCGAACGCCTGGTAGCCGATGCTTGTGACGCTGGTGGGAATGGTGATGCTCGTGAGCGCGGTTCCCGCGAAGGCCTGGCCGCCGATACTGGTGACACTATTGGGGATCACGATGCCGAGCAGGCTGGAGCAACCGGAGAACGCAGCGTCCCCAATCACGGTGATGCTGGTGGGGATGAACACGTTGGTCAATCCAGAGCAGCCGGCGAACAACGAATCTCCGAGAGTGGTGATGTTGGCGGGGATTGTCACGCTAGCCAGGCTGCTACAGCCGGCAAAGGCGTTGGCGTCGATGCTGGAAACCGTGTTGGGGATGGTGACAGTTACCAGGCTGCTACAGCCACTGAACGCCGAATCTCCGATATTGGTGACCCCATTGGGGATCATCGCAGTTTGGAGGCTGGCGCAACCGCTGAATGCGTCGCTCGCAATGCTGGTGAGGCCCGGCGGAAGCGACACGCTGACCAGGTCGGAACAGCCGTGGAACGCGTTGCTGGGGATGCACATGAGGCTGCCGGCAATGCTGATACTGGTCAGGCTGGAGCAATCGGCAAACGCGTAGATTCCCAAACTGGCCAGGTTGGTGAACGAGAGGGCGCCTCCAAGTGCATCGCAACTCTCGAAGGCGGAGACACCGAGGTTGGTGACTCCATTGGGGATGGTTGCGGTGGTCAGGCTGCTACAATTGGCAAAGGCGCTACTCCCGATGCTGGTCACACTATTGGGGATGGTTGCGGTGCGCAAGCTCCAGCAGTTGACAAAGGCGCTATTCCCGATGCTCGTGACGCCGTCGAGAATCGTGACATTGGTCAGGCTGACGCAGTTCTCGAATGTATCGTCCAGGATATTGGGGACGCCGCCGGGAATTGTGACACCCGGCAAACTGCTGCAAAAGGCAAACGCGCTGCTTCCGAGGCTGGTCAGGGTAGAGGATACGGCGAGGTTTGTCAGGTCCCAGCAATCAGAGAATGCGGAGTTCCCGATATTGGTAATGGCGGTGGACATTGTGACGCTAGCCAGTTTCACACATACACCGAACGCCGAGTCTCCTATGCTGGCGACGCTGTTCGGTATGATGATATTCCTCAGCGCGAGACACCAGGAGAACGCTTCCGTATCGATGACGGCTACGCCGTTGGAGATCGTGACGCTGGTCAAATTCGTGCAAAGGCAGAATGCGTCGGGTCCAATGTTCGTAACACTGCCCGCGATCGTGGCGCTGGCCAATCGGGTGCAATCCCAAAACATGGAGTTTCCGACGCTGGTGACCCCGTTGGGGATGACCACGCTGCTGAGATTGGTGCAGAAGCCAAACGCGAATTTTCCGATGCTGGAGAGGTTTGTGGAGATCGTGACGTTGGTTATTCCGCAATACTCAAATGCGTAATCGCCGAGGTTGGTGACGCTGTTGGGAATTGTAACCACAGGCAAGCGGCTGCAATTGGCAAACGCCGCGTCTCCGATGCTGGCAAGTGTATTCGGCATGGTGATAAGAGAGAGCGACGAGCAGAACGAGAACGCATTGCTTTCAATCGTGTTGACGCCGTTGGTCATGGACACACTGAGAAGTTTGGTGCAGTGATCAAAGGTGTCCGCGTGGATCGTCCCAACGCCGCTGGGAAGCGTAAAGCTGGTCAGGCCGGAGCAGCCTCGCCATGCGGAAACTCCCATATTCGTAACGCTGTTGGGAACCACAGCGTTGGTGAGCACCCGGCAGCCATAGAACGCATACGCACCGATATCGGCGACTCCGCCGGCGATTGTGATCCCGGTCACGGTGGAATTAAATTCGAACGCATTACTCGCGATAGCCGTGACGGGCAGGTTGTTGATGGTGTCGGGGATGGCTACGTTTCCGCCGGTGCCGGTGTATCCGGTGATGGTAATCGCGCCATTATTAGTGGTGTAACCGTATTGGGCGTAGACCGTGGTGGATAAGAGCGAAAGCAGCACCAGCGACAGCAGTCTTGCGGCGTAAGACACTACGGTGTCACTAATTGACATTTGACAGTTTCGTCAGTTGGTTCAGTTTGGCCGGGATGTGTTTGTCGGTCGTTGCCTCGGCAGCGAGACGTTTGACGGCTTGAGTGACTCCGTCGCCATCGGCGCCCACCGGAGAAGCCCAACGGTCGCAAGTACGGGGATCCGGTTTCGAGGAACGCGCAATGTCCTCATGCCGAGTCTTCCGATTTGGCCTCGCACACTCCCAGCTTCGCACAGCCATGGCACCTTGGAGCCCAAGAAAAAAGGCTCTTACGGGGTGACTAGTGAGTTTATAGGCGATTCGGGATGCGGGTTTCAAGATATTTGTTGTTAGGATTTGAGTGACGTTATGGGCAAGTGCAGCCGATCTCAATACCCACCCCTTGGTCCCCTCCGAGGAGAGGAGACGGCGGGGACAAGAGAAGGAGTAGGAGCAAGAGCAAGAGGGTGGGGGCTAGAGGATACCGAGGCGTTCCAGGGTCGCGCGGAGGCGTTCGACGGGGAGGCCGACGACGTTGCTGTAGCTGCCTTCGATGCGCGCGACGATGCCGTCGCCGTGCTCCTGGATGGCGTAGGCGCCGGCTTTGTCGAGCGGGTTGACCTTGGCGAGGTACTCCATGATCTGGGCGGAGGCGAGCGGGCGCATCCAGACGCGGGTGGTGTCGGCGAAGAGGAGTTCGGTGTCGAGCGACCGATGAACGAGACAGACGCCCGTGATGACCTCGTGGCGTTGTCCGGCCAGCTCGGTGAGCATGCGGTGCGCGTCGTCGCGGTCGAGCGGTTTGCCGAAGATTTTGCCGTTGAGGACGACGACGGTGTCGGCGCCGATCACGATCGCGTCGGGATGGCGACCCGCGACGGCGCGGGCTTTGCGCTGGGCGTTCTGGATGGCGAGCACGTCGGGCGCGGCGCCGGCGGTGAGTTCTTCCACGTCGTTGGGGAGGACGACGTGGAAATGCAGCCCCATCTCGCGGAGAAGCTGCTCGCGGCGCGGGGAGGCGCTGGCGAGGATGATTTGTGGTTTGTCGCGGCCCATGAAATTTGGTATTTTGCTGCTGAAGTATGGGAATTCGGGTCGACAAAGTCGAGCACCTGTATGTGCACGTGCCCTTTTGCGCGGCGAAGTGCCACTACTGCGGTTTTTATTCCGAGGCGGGCAGCGCGGACAAGATCGAGGATTACGTCGACGCGTTGCTGATGGAGCTCGAGGCGTATGCTGCCCAATTTGCTCTGAAGACGGTTTTTTTCGGCGGGGGCACACCGAGCCTGTTGCCGACGCCGCTGATGCGGCGGATTCTGGAGGCGGTGGGCGAGCGGGATTTCAGCCGCGACGTTTCGGAATGGACCATCGAGTGCAATCCGTCGACCGTCTCGGTGGACAAGGCAACGCTGTTCCGCGAATTTGGCGTGAACCGGATTTCGATGGGGGTGCAGGCGCTCGACGACGAGTTGCTGGACAAGATCGGGAGGGTGCATTCGGTCGCGGGGGCCATCAGATCGTACGAGCGGTTGCGGGAGGCTGGTTTTGCGAACATCAATCTCGATCTGATCTTCGGATTGCCCGGGCAGACGATGGAGCATTGGAAGAGAACGCTGGCCAAGACGATTGAGCTGGGGCCGGAGCATGTGTCGACGTACTGCTTGATTTTGGAGGAGGACACCGCGTTCTGGTCGTTGCTGCAGAAGGGATTGATCAAGCCCGACGAGGACCTTGAGTTGGCGATGTACGAGACGGCCATCGATACGCTGGCGGGCGCGGGCTACCGGCAATATGAGATCAGCAATTTTGCGAAGCCCGGCCGCGAATGCGCGCACAACATCGCCTATTGGGAGAGCGAGGATTATATCGGGCTGGGGCCGAGCGCGTGTTCGACCGTCGGCGACAAACGCTGGCAGAACGCGCCGAGCATCGATCAATACGTCGCTGCGATGCGCAGCGGCAGCCGGGCGCTGGCTTACGAAGAACCGCTCACGCCACAATTGCGCGCGGCCGAGCGTGCGGCGTTCGGGATGCGAATGAACGCGGGGGTGCCGGGCGAACTGCTGCGCGGGCGCTGGGAGAAACAGATTGCCGAGTTGCTGTCCGCCGATCTGGTCGAGTGGAGCCACGACCGCCTCCAGCCGACCAAGCGCGGGATTCTGTTCGCAGACGAGGTCGCGTCGCGGTTTGTGTGAGGCGCAGGTGTTCCGCTGTTGTCTCAGGGCGTTTAGCGACCGTGATGGGATCCATCGGTTTGTGCGGCAGCAACTGCTAATCTTCCACGATCCGCCGGGTCTGCGCCGGCGCTTGCGGCTTCGGTCGGCTCGCGTCTGCCTGTTTGACGCGCTCGATCACGGCTTCGCCCGGCGCCGCCAGCCGGCCATGGATCAGATCGTATCCGCAGCAATAGCAGCGTTCTCGGCCCGGATAATTGTCGGCACCGCAGGTTGGGCACTCCTGAAAGCTCGGATGGGTCGCGTGCCTCCGCCGGAGGCCCATTTGCACGAAGATGGCGGGAACGATAACGAACGCCCCAACGAACAGGCATAACATGACCACGTCCGTGTAACTCACGATCGTTCTGACTCCATCCTCAACGGCACGATCGCCGGCAAAGCGGCGTGCCGATCTGCACCAGTACTGTCTTCGGTCCTCGAGCCGGAGAAAGTCAGCAGACTTATCCCGACACCCAACGGTAGAATGCTGATACCGGCGGGCCGCGTCAAGCCCGGAAGCTCGGGATTTCTAGCCCGGCGCATCAATCGCTCCCGGTGCTACCCGGGCAAACACCGGCGACCCCGCGTGGTGTTCCACGAACAAATACACAGTGCGTCTCCGGCGTTGTTTTGCTACAATGGGTTTCTGTTTGAGCACCCGACGCTTTTCAACAGGGGTTTTTCCGGCGAACATCCGGCTTGTATCGGCGCGGTGGTTGCTCGGCCTGTTGCTGGTGTTTGCGCACGGCTGCACGACGGTTCAAACTGACCGCGCGGGTGCGGATGAGAGTTTGCGCTCGCGAATGGTTGCGGGTTCTCGCCGGGAAATCTTCAACCTCGTGAAGCAGGTCGTCTATCGCGAGTTTGGCCGCGGCCGGATCCGCACTGATCCCGATATGGGCGAGATCACGGCCAGGGTTCCCAACATCATCACGGGTGACGCGGTGCTGATGGCGACTGTGATCGAACGGCCCGGTGACCTGGTGGAGGTGAGTGTGTCCGCGCACGGATTTGGCCCCGCCCAACAACGCGCGGCCGTTGCACGGTTCCTCGCCGATTTCGACGAGAACTACGCCATGTGGCTCAAGTACCGGACATCTGACCGCGGCCCGATTGAGTGAGGGGACGGCACCGGGCGCCGTTCAGACCGCGCGCGAGTAGACCACCAGGAACACCAGCGCCAGCCCACAGAGCAACACCACGGCGTTCATCTGGACGCTGAGACGGTGCAGCGCTTTCCATTCACTCTCCAAATCTTCGTCCGGCGGCTTGCCCGAACTCTCGAGCGCGGCGCGCTGGTCCCGCAAATGATTCATATGGGGCATCACACCCTGGCGCAGCCACAGATCCGTCCCGCCCATCGCCGCCAGCAATAACAGCGACAAAATCGCCGGCCATTTGCCGAATGACCGGTCCGCCAGCAGGAGCCCGACGCACACGATCCCGACGGCCGCGCAAACGATGCCGATCAAATAGTACTTGGAGAAAACCCGCCGAATCACCGCCGCGGCATCTTCGGGCTTGAGCGTCTTGAACACGGTCGGCGCGACGGCGAAACTGAAAAATACGATGCTCCCGATCCACACCGCCAGCGTCACCAGGTACAGCCATTTCAGCCATTGCGTCATCGCCACTCCAGCTTAGCAGTCCCGCATGAACACGCCAAGGTGAAAAGGCGAACGCCATAGGAAATGCCACCGGGCGCCGGTTAAAGCCGCAACACTCGATTGATCTCCGCTGGGATCTCGTCGCGCCGATGCGTGACGTAGATGACGGTCGTATGTCCCAGCAACGCCTCGACGGTTCGGATGAACCGCGTGCGGTGCGCCGCATCCAATCCCTGACACGGCTCGTCGAGCACGAGGAGGTCTGGCCCCTTGACGAGTGCCCGCGCCAGCAATGTCATCCGCTGCAATCCCGCCGACAAGGATCCGAATGATTTCTGGGCACAACCGGCCAGCCCGAAGCTCTTAAGCCACCGACTCGCCACCGTGCGTTGCCGGCTCGTCGGTTGACGGTAGCAGCCGGTCGCATCATCGAAACCGGAGAGTACCGCTTCGAGGCACGTCTGCGCTTCCGGAAAATGCAGGTGCAGTTCGGGCGACACCCAGCCAATCCGCCGTTTCAATGCCCACACGCTATCCCCATCGCCGCGCTGCCGCCCGAAAACGCGCACGTCGTTCGCGTAGGCCTGCGGGTTGTCGCCGATGATCAGGCTCAGTAACGTGCTCTTGCCCGACCCGTTCGGCCCGAGCACCGCCCAGTTCTCGCCACGACGGACGACCCAATCGATGTTCTCCAGGATCGTTCGCTTCCCATACCGCACCGTCACGCGGCTCAGGCGAATCAACTCGGGCTCCGCGGCCGTTCTGGTTCGTGTTGCCCTCGCGCGAGGCAACGCCCGTGGACGGGACGGTTGCGTCATCGACAACGATTCGCGTCCGCGCCGCGGGGTGAACCGTCCCTGTTCGACGACGCGGCACCGGTCGACGCGCAACAAATGCGTAATGCCGCAGGGCAATTCGTCGGGATGCGTCGCGATCAACAGCAGATGCACTGTCCCACGCTTGATCAACTTCTCCAAAATCTCCTTCAGGTGCCGACGGAACCGCACATCGAGCCCGGCAAATGGATCATCGAGAATCAACAATTGCGGCTGCCGCAACAGCGCCCGCGCCAGCAATACCTTGCGCATCTCGCCATTCGACAGCGACGGAAGCGGCTGCGGCAACAGCGGCGCGATGCCGAGGAGCCGGACGATCCGCTGCTGGCGCCGCGCAAACGCCCGCGCTGTGGCCCGTGAGCGCGCGACGATTTCGAAGGGGTTGATCTCCTCGACGCTGTCCTGTGACAGGAACTGATGCACGGGGAGTGCGGCTTCTTCTTCCATACTGAACCACCGCGCCGCCGCGGGCGCGTCACCGGCGACGGATTTCTGCTGTTCGAACGACACGTGCGCCACGGCACCGTCGGGCACGCGAAATTCGCCGCCCACGACCGGTACCGCGCCGGCCAGGGCGCTGGCAAACAGCGTTTTGCCCGATCCGTTGGGGCCGACCAGCGCCCACTGCTCGCCCCGGCGAAATGCCCAGTGGGTGTTACGAAACAACAACCCTTCGCCAACCCGCAGGCTGGCGCCGTCCAGTTCAACAAGTGGTGGTGAAATCGTTCTGGCCATCGCGGTGCATCATGCCACACTGTCCGTGTTCGCGCAAAAGTCGGTGGGCCGCATTTTGCACCCGCGCTTGCACCGTCGGCCCGGACTGATTAGTCTCGCCACATGGCGACGAGTGGGAAACTCCACTATGGCATCCTGGGAACGGGCCTGATGTTTGGCAAGTTCGCCGAGGCCTTTCGGTTGATCGACGACGCGTCGCTGGCGGCCGTCGCCAGCCGCGACGCCGACCGTGCCCGGGCCGCCGGCGTCAAGCATGGCGTGCCGCGCGCGCATGCGGGCTACGAGTCGCTCGTCCGCGACCCCGAAATCGACGTCATCATCAACGCGCTGCACAACGGGCTGCATTGCGAATGGACCGTGCGCGCCCTCGAAGCGGGGAAACACGTCTTGTGCGAGAAACCGCTCGCGTGTTCCAGCGCCGAGGTCGAAAAGATGTTCGCCGCGGCCCACGCCCACGATCGGTTGCTGATGGAAGGGTTCATGTACCGGTTCCATCCGCAAATGGCCGAGGCCAAACGGATCATCGCGAGCGGCGACATCGGACGCGTCCTGCATATCCGTTGTCACCGCACGTCTCGCGGACGCGACCGCGACAATCCGCGGTACTGGCGCGAGGCCGGCGGGGGCGCGCTGATGGACATCGGTTGCTATTGCGTGAACCTCGCGCGATTCGTGGAGAGCGCCGAGCCGATGCGCGTGGCCGCTCACGCCCATTTCGACAAGAAGAGCGGCGTGGACCTGACGCTGAGCGGCTGTCTCCAATTTGACGACGGTGTGACCGCCAACGTTCTCTGCAGCATCGAGGGCGAACCGTCGTACCCCGCGGAAATCGTCGGCGCCGACGCCAAGCTGCTGATTCCGCATCCCTGGTTGCCGCCGGCGTATCCGGCCGAGCTGTACCTGACGCGCGAAGGCAAGACGGACGTAGTCCGCATCGAGCCCGACGACATGCCGCACCACACGCTCGCCCCGTTCGCGCTCGAGGTGAAGTATTTCTCGCGTTGCGTGCGGGAGAATCGCGCCCCGCAATTTCCGCCGAGTATCGACGCCGAGGCCGATTCCCGTGCCAACATGCGCGTCATCGAAGCGCTGCTGGAATCGGCCCGCGAACAACGCCTGGTCGACGTGTAACGGCGAGCCGAAGCCCCCGATCGGCTACAGGCACGGCCTCTGGGCCACAATCAAGTCGCGGACGGCCTTCGGGTTGGGAATCCCCCCGATCTCTTCGTCGGGATCGACCGTGGCGGCCGTGGAGATGGTCAAATCGCCGATCCCGACCAAACGGGCCAACAACCCCTGATCGATCTCGATGGATCGGAGGTCGCGGACGAGCAGCTCCCGGTAGCTTTTGGAGATGAGTCCACGCTCCAACGTGATGCGTCCGGGATAGATCCGCAACACGACCGACCTCCGCCGACTCCAAGCGACAATCGGCGGGATGATCAGCCAGAAGAAAAACAGATACCAAAAAAACCGCCACCACGACGGCCGCACCTCGGCGAGCAATTTGTCAGGCGTGGCCGGTGCCTGGGGCTGCTGCGAAGCGACCGGGTAGCCGCAAGACGGACAGGCCGCCGCTGCCGTTGAGACCTGCCTTCCGCATTCCGGACAATCGATGAGTGCCATGGCGTCTTCGCCGCATCCTAGGCCGGCCAGCGAAAATCTGTCAAGGCGTCGGCCCCACCCAGACGCTCTCTTCTACAACCGTGGTTTCTGATGTCCTTCCGCAGCGGCATCGTGTTTGACGGGGTGCAGGCCGAGTGTGCCACCGAGGAATTTCAGGAAGTCATACGACTCGACCCACGCCAGATGCCGCCGCGCCCGCACCAGCCGCTCGCCGATTCCCAGTCGGTGGGCTTCATCGGCATAACTCGATTTCTTCAGAAATTGTTCCAGGCTGCGGACGTGCCGTTGCCACAACCGGGATTCGGCCGCCTGCTTCGCCGAAAGCCGTTCCGCGTACCAATCGCTCGCCAGCAGGTATTCCCGCGTAAACATATGGCGGATGTCCGGATGATTCAGGTCTTTGCCTTCGTGCTGATCGTGGAGCATGATGTTCAGCAGCGCTCGCAGCGGCGGACAGGCGTCCGGCACGCTGTTGTCGTTGAAATAAACCTGCGCCACTCGCCGCTGGGTTCCCACAATGTTGTCCATGCCGTCGGCGAAAACATCGTAGTCCTGCGTTTCCGGACGCAGCATCTTTTCCGTAAACACGGCGTGCGGATGACTGAACACGCGCCCGAAGAACGCGTGCACAAACTTCATGGTGATCCGATACCCGAGGCGGCTGGCCAGCACTTTCTTGTCGTCGTGGTCGAAATCCCGGCAGCGCTCGAGAAACCCGTTGTCGATCAGAAACCGCGGGTCACGCTCCTCGACGCTCATGCGGCACCAGACCTCGGGCACCAGCAAACTGATGTCGTGATCGACCCGGACATACGGGCCAACATAGCCGGCCGCCGTGATAAACGCGTGATAGCCCGTCAACAGGAACGAGACCAGGGCGTTGTTGAGATCGATGATCGGCGGCAGCGCGTTGAACGGCCCCTTCGTCAGCGCCCCCTCGGAACCGGCGCCGGTCGTCGATGGAGATTTGCCCGTCATGCTGCAGATGAACTCCATGAACAACTCCGGCAACTCCATGTAGTGAATCGGGTTGTAGACCGCCAGGGAACGAATGTGTGCCGCCGGCTCAGGCGGATTGTTGCGGCGACCGGGCAGGACGGCATTAACGGGGGTGTGGACCGGTTGTCCCAGCGCGATGCGCCGATACAGCCGGGTGGCCGTCTCCGCCAGGTAGACGTCGCGCGGATTCACCAGATCGGGACGGGTCTGGAGATAGCGCGGATTCTTCGATGGTTTACCGTCCACGAGGCGCGGGTGCGCCGACGACACCAGGTAACTCGGACGTTCGTCGTCGACGAATCGCCGAATCAATCGTTGCATCGGCGCGGTGAACTTGTCGAACCCGATCGAGTCATCGATGAGTTCCCGGGCCTGGGCGATGGTCAGCGGCTCGTAATTGGAAAAGAAATTGCCGGGCTTGGCGAAATCCTGCTCGGTCTGTTTGTCGTATCCACGATGAACCGCATCGTCGGGGCGCTGGAACAGCCGGCACTCGCAATTGGCCGTGAATTTCAGGGACGGATTCCGATATTGCGGATTGAGGCCGGCGATCCGGTCGGCGGGCACGATGATCGACGCCGTGATATCGTCTTCCATCGAGAGCTTGGCGGCCGGATGAAAGTCCTTGCGCAACCCGAACGTGCGCCAGGAGCCATCCGGTTCATACCCCACCCGTGCGTAGTTGGCGACCAACTTCCGGTTCTGGAATTTCAGTTCGTTGCCCGGCGTGCCATTGATGATATCCACGCTGAACAGCTCGGGCCAGCTATCGCCCATCTCGGGCTTGTAATAGCGCTTCACGACGAACACGAGTTCCTTGACGTATTGCGGGATCGACCCCAACCAATTGTTGTACTCGTCGGTGTACTCCGGCGATGGCGTGAGCAGTTTGATCACGGATCCGAGCGATCGGGCCGGGCTGAGGATCGGACGGCTGTCGCGTTTCGGCTGCGACTTGTCCCGAAACCGGTCCGAGTAATCGCGTTTGACCAGTTTATTGACAAGCTCGAACTCGCGGCGAAAGTCGGCCACGAATACCGGCCCCTGGATGATGGCGTCGGAGATCGATTTGGAAATCTCGGATTTACCGCCCCCCGAAACGGTGCACGGCTTGTGACAAAAGATTGGCTCAGCCACCGTCCCGATCAGCCGCCAGGAACGCCCGGCCGGCGGCTTTTCCAGGTGAACCTTGTATCCCGCGGGCCGGACATAGGTCTTGCCATAGAGCAATTTGATCTGCTGGGTCTGGCCCTGGTGCGGCCAGCTCACCGTTTGCTTGTGGAGATCGAAATGCACATCCTCGGACACATAGATAATGTCGGGAAACCGCCTGTCAACCGCGTATCCCTCCGGCTGCACGTCCATGAGATCACCAAACAGGGAAACCATTTGCGAAAAACTGTGGTCGAGCCGCGGGACGTGGAGGTGGCCGCTGAATTCCTCACCCAAATCGTAGCTGGGATAGACGAGGCAACCGCCCGCGTGTTCCTCCTCGCACATGCCGTAGAGGTTGGCCGAGTAACTGATCTGCGTTTTCACCTCTTTCTTGCAATAGCCGAAATAGTTGTCGGCAATGATCGTGACGATGACCCCCCGCGCGTCGCGGCACGTCACCTTGAAGGCCGCCCCGTCGTTGTACAATTCGTCCGCCGCGCGCCAGCACATTGCGTCGCGCCGCTGCCGTTCCGTCGCCGCATCCCATGCGGGCAGTCCGAGTTCCTTCTTCGTCACCTTGACCAGGTGCGGCGCGAGAATGACGCAGCCCGTGTGCCCCGTCCAATGTTCCGCGTCCAACGCAGAGTCATTCTCCGGTAGGAACGGGTCGCCCGCGTTTCCGAAGATGCTTTCCACAAAGTCCAGGTTGCTCACCAGATTGCCCGGCGCAAAGAAGCGGACCTCCATCGACTTCTCGGGCGAATATCCCTCCACGCGCGGGGAGACGATCGGCCGCAGCAGCAGCGTGACGAAACACTCCGCCCGGTCTTGTTGGGAGGACGTGAACGGAAGCTGCAATATCTCCCGTGGTGGCGTCAACGCCAACCGCAGCAGGTTGGCGAAGACGGCAACCGGCACGGCGCGTTTGTCGTCGGGGATCGGCAGGCCGCCTTCCGTCACATGAAAAATGCCTTGCGTCGTGCGGCGATCGCTCCGGGGATTGTGCAACACACCCTGTTTGACCCGATACGAATGGACGAAATCTGACACGAACTCGTCGCGGTCGGGCGGCAACGAAAGCGCACGGGCCAGACCGTAGCGGTCGAGAACAAACGACCGCGTCGGCAGGCGGATCGATGCCCCCGTCTCCCGAAGATAATCATCCAGAAAATCCTGGATGCGCTGGTCGGCGGGGCACAGATAATCCGCCAGGAGTCGGTCGGTCTCGCGCTGATGGAGTAACAGGGTGTCCGTCAGTTCCTCCAATTCGGGATCCGAACCGGAAGCCACCGTGGGACATCCCATCAGTGCCAACTTCAGGTTGATGTACAGCATCGTCTTCTTGTCCCAGACGTCGGCCGATTCCCGGCCCAAACCCGCGGATTTTTCCAGGTTCATTCTTCGCCTCCCAACGCGATCACGTCCACCGCCACGTTAACGGCATGATCGCCGCCGCCCAAGATTACACCGCGGATGGGGCTTACGTCACTAAAATCGCGACCCCACGCCACCGTGATATGGCGGTTGGCTGGCGCCTGATTGTTCGTCGGATCCACATCGATCCAGCCCGTGCCCGGGTTGTACACGGATACCCACGCGTGCGACGCGTCGGCCCCCGCGAGACGGGGCCGGCCCGGCGGCGGTCGGGTTTCCAGGTATCCGCTGACGTAGCGCGCCGGCAACCCCAGCGACCGCAGGCAGGCGATCTGCAGTTGCGCGAAGTCCTGACATACGCCCCGCCGCGACTCGAACACCTCGTTCAAGGGTGTCGCAACCGTTGTCGCCTTGGCGTCGAAGATGAAATCTCCGTGGATCCGCCGCGTCAAATCCGTCACCCCCTGCAGGAAAGCGCGCCCCGGGGGAAACGATTCGGCGGCGTACTCCGCGAGGGTGCGGGAAGTCCTGATCAACGGCGAATCGAAAACAAACTCGTACGCGGCCAGCGTCTCGGTTGACGGATCACCTTCGAATCCATCGCGCACCTGTTCCCAAGGCGGGGTCTGTTCGGGCGGTGGCGCGGTGGGCGGTGTGACATCGATCTCGCAACGCGCCTGGACTTTCAGTTGTTCGTGCGGCGTGTGGATCGCGAAGAAGGTGACGATATTCCCGAAATAGTCCTCGCGCTCGCTCCGCGCGGCGGGAGATGGCTCGATCGCCTGCTCGCAGTTCACGCACCGCTGACCGGCGGATTGACGGGGCTTCAGTCGGGCCAGGTGATGAGATACAGACACTTCGTCGCTGTAGCGATAGGTGGTCGTGTGAGAGATCGTGTAGCGCACGCGCGATCTCCTCAACTCGCCTGCGGACCCGCATGGCTGAAATAGTAATGGGCGATGGTGTCCGACAGCCCTTGCAGTTCGGTCACAAACCCGTACAGCAGATCGTCCAGGGGCGCCGCGGAGCCCTGCCGTTGTGCTTCGCAAAGCCCTTTGATGTCGGCCTCACGCAACGTTGCTTGCAGACGGGTAATCGCGGCCTGTTCACGGGTCGGCACCGGGGCGCGCGGCGGTCGCGGCAGGTGATCGATATGGCCGGCAAGCGCGGTCACCTGAAAGGCCAGCGAACGCGGGTTGCCGTCGTCGGCGAGCAACAAATCGAGCACGGGAGCGAGCCGGGCTTGGGCGTAGTAGCGACGGCGGTACGTCATCGAGCTGTCAGCGATCTCAAGCAGCGGCTCCAGGATGGCGTCACTGGCGTTCGTTGCAGACAACGCGGCGCGCACCAGGGTCACCAGGTTGACCGACCGCTCCAGTCGTCGCCCGATGTCCAGAAACCGCCAGCCGTTTCCGCGCGTCATGTTTTCCATCTCCATGCCGCTGAACGCCGCCAGATCCATGATGGTCCGGTTCAACAGCGCCAGCGCGGCATCCAATTGCACCCGAGCTTTCGGCGTCCGCACGTCGTGGTGAAGTTGGTTCAAGATGCGCCACGTGTCAATGGACAGCCGGTCGCGCGCGACGGTGGCGAACTGGCGGAGCTGGTTCAACGTCTGGCGCAGGCTGCTCTGACGGCGTTGCTTGAAGATCATCGCCAGAATCTCCTGCTCGAGATCGGCCAGCGGCACGCGCTCCCCAAAGCGGCGCGGTAACAAATCCATGGCCGTCATCGTCTGCAGGAGCGCGGACAGCTCGGGCGCGTCGGTCGAGCCCGATTCATCCGTCAGCCGCGAGGCCGCGCTACGCAGCAGGCGGACGAGCCCTTCTGACCGCTCCGCGTATCGGCCCAACCAGAACAGGTTGTCCGCCACGCGGCTCGGCAGATCCGTGGGCGCCCGCTCCAACACGACTGGTCCCTCGGCAGACGGCAACAACGTGACCGGGCTGACCGGCCCATTGGACAACACCCACGTGTCCTTGCTGCCGCCACCGCTCTGCATGGAGACGACTGTCGACTGCGGGGCGTTGGCCACGCGCGTCAACGCCCCCGGCATCACCATGTAGGAATCACGCGCGGCCGTGGCGTAGGCGCGGACGACCAGCGACCGCGGCTCGAGCCGATGATCCAGCCAGACGGGCGCGGTGGACAATGCGATCTTCTCCTGCGCGACGAAATCATAGGGACGGGCGCGGATCTCGTCGGCCAGCGCCGCCTTTTCCGATTCGCTCAACGTTTCGCCAAAGATCGGTTCGCGCACGTCGCGGGGGAACGCGCGCTTCACGACGAGTTCACCAAGATGATCGAGCACGTACTGTAATTCTTTCGACTGTCCGCACCACCACGTCGCCACCGAGGGCAGCCGCAGCTCCTCGCCAAGCAGGTGTCGGCACAATCCCGGCAGAAACGCGAGAATCGCCGGCGTCTCGATCACGCCCGTGCCCAGCGCATTGGCAATCGTCACGTTGCCGGCGCGAGCCGCCTCGACCAGCCCCGCCACGCCGAGGAACGAGTCCGCGCGCAGCTCCAGCGGATCGCAGAAACTGTCGTCGAGCCGGCGCAGGATCACGTCCACCGGCTGGAGACCTTCGAGGGTCTTGATGAACACGCGCCGGTCCCGCACGGTGAGATCGCCGCCCTCGACGAGCGGGAATCCCAGGTAGCGCGCGAGGTAGGCATGCTCGAAATACGTCTCGTTGTATGGGCCCGGCGTCAGCAACACGATCTGCGGATGATTGCGGCCCGCCGGCGCGAGCGCGGCCAACGTCTCGCGTTGAGCGCGGAAGAACGAGGCGAGCCGGTGCACCTGACAATCGCGAAAAGCTTCCGGCAGGCTGCGCCGAAGCACGATGCGGTTTTCCAGCGCATAGCCGGTGCCCGACGGCGATTGAGTCCGGTCCGCCAGTACCCACCATTGTCCGCTCGCCGACCGCGCCATATCGACCCCGTGCAGGTGAAGATGGATGTCGCCGGGCACGCGCATGCCGTGGCAGGGACGGAGAAACCCCGGGTTGGCATACAAAAGCGAGGGCGGCAGCAGACCTTCGCGGATCAGCCGTTGCGGACCATAGATGTCGGCCAGCACGAGATTCAGCAGGCGCGCGCGCTGGATCAATGCCGCCTCAATTTGCGCCCATTCGGCCGGCGGAAGCAGCAACGGGATCATGTCCAGTTCCCAGGGCCGGTCCATGCCCTGCGGGTCCCGGTACACGTTGTAGGTCACGCCATTGTCGCGGATGCTGCGCCGGGCGATCTCCCAACGCGCCGCCAATTCTTCCCGCCCGAGCGATTCGAGGGAGTTGACGAATGTTTCACAATGCGACCGCAACGCGCCCGGCGCCGCCGCCATTTCATCGTACACTCCATCCGCAAGCTGGTATTGCTCGAACAGCCGCCATCGCGTGGGGGCATGGCTGGTTTCGGGGGAGTGTTTCACGGGGGTAAACTACGGTATCGCTTGCGGGGACGCAATCACGGGCGCCGCAAGTCCAGGGTGAACGGGAACTCGTTGTTTCGCTCCTCGGGCGGCACATCCATCGGCCCCGGAGTGTGGCCGAAATTGAAGAACCGCGCCCGCCGCCGGCTCTCGGCTTCGTAAGCGTTGACGGGGAAGGTTTCGTAGTTTCGACCGCCGGGATGCGCCGCGTGATAGGTGCATCCGCCGATGGACCGACCGTTCCAACTGTCCACGACGTCGATGACCAACGGCGTATGCACGGGAATCGTCGGATGTAAACAGCTCGGCGGCTGCCACGCCCGGTATCGTACGCCGGCAACGAATTCACCCACCGTACCCGTGGGATGCAGCGGGACGCGCCGCCCGTTGCACGCGACGAAATGGCGCGTGTCGGTCATGCCGTCGACCTTGACCTGCAACCGTTCGACCGACGAATCCACAAAGCGGACTGCGCCTCCTGCGCCTGCTTCTTCTCCCATAACGTTCCAAGGCTCGAGCGCGTGGCGCAACTCGACCACGATTCCACGCTGGGCAATGGTCCCGTGCCGTGGGAAGCGGAACTCGTGATGGGGCGCGAACCACTCCGGTTGCATTGGATAGCCCGCCGCAGTCAGATCGACCAACACATCGTCGAAATCCTGGGCCACGAAATGCGGCAACATGAATCGGTCGTGTAATTCCGTTCCCCAGCGCACGAGTTTCTTGTCGTACGGTTGTTTCCAGAACGCGGCGACCAGCGCGCGCAACAACAATTGCTGCGTCAGGCTCATCCGCGCGTGGGGCGGCATCTCGAACGCACGCAATTCGAGCAATCCCTGACGCCCGCTGCTGCTCTCGGGTGGGTACAGCTTGTCGACGCAGAACTCGGCGCGGTGCGTGTTGCCGGAAACGTCGATGAGCAGATTGCGAAACACACGATCCACGACCCACGGCAGACATTCGCCGCGATCCGGGATTTGTCGGAACGCAATCTCCAGTTCGTACAGCGAATCGTTGCGCGCTTCGTCGACGCGCGGGTGTTGACTGGTCGGGCCGATGAACAGCCCCGAAAACAGGAATGACAACGACGGATGGTTGTGCCAATAGCCAACCAGGCTGCACAACAGATCCGGTCGACGCAGCAACGGGCTGTCGGACGGCGTCCGACCGCCGATGACGATGTGGTTGCCACCGCCGGTGCCGACGTGGCGACCGTCGAGCATGAATTTTTCCGTGCCCAACCGTGTTTGGCGGGCTTCGTCGTACAACACGGTGGTGTGGTTGACCAATTCATTCCAGTTGTGTGCCGGATGAAGATTGACCTCGATGACGCCGGGGTCGGGGGTGACATTGATATGGTTCAGCCGGGCGTCGTGGGGCGGCTTCTCGCCTTCGATGATCACCGGCAGCTTCAATTCCGCCGCGGTGTCTTCGATCCCCGCGACGAGATCGAGATAGTCCTCCGTGAATCGCACCGGCGGCAGGAACACGTGGAGCCGGCCCTGCCGTGGCTCGACGCAGAGCGCGGTGCGAATGACCCCGGGGGCCGATTCACCGCGGCGGGGGCGTTCGGTCGACCCCGGCTCGTCATCCAGGCGTTGTTCGGCAAAGCCCGGGCGCTCCGGCATTCGCGCCGTACTCGGCAAACGCTGTTGTTGTCGCCCGCGCCTGGGTGGTTCGGTCAACGGCGGTTGCGGCGCTTGAGGATCCACTTCGTAAAGATACGGGTACTGCCCCGGCGCGACCCACCCCAGCGAGTCGACCGGTAGACGGTAGCCGATGGGCGAATCGCCGGGTAGCAGGAACATGTGCTCGGTCCGAAAGAACCACGGGCCACTGGCCCAGTATGCGCCGGGGTTGGACTTGAATCGCCGTTGCAGCGGCAGCACAAACCCGACGATCTTGCTCAATCCCTGCTCGAAAACACGGGCCAGACGCACCCGTTCTTCTTCATCCTTCAATTGCGACGCCAGCGGATCGACATTGGTCGGCAATCGCCGTTCCTTCCACAGGTAGTACCAGACATCTTCGTAAGCCGGGATGACGAATCGAGAATCGACCCCCAACACCTGCGTCAACAACGTGATGAACCGCTGTGCTTCCGCGTTGCCATGACCATAATCCGTCGTTTCATCACAAATCAGGGAGTCGTCCTTCCAGATCGGTACGCCGTCGCGCCGCCAGTAGCAGCCGAGCGCCCAGCGCGGCAGCGATTCGCCGGGGTACCATTTCCCCTGGCCGTAGTGCAGCAGGCCGCCGGGGGCGAATTGTTTTCGCAATCGCTTGATCAACGAGCCGGCCAACTTCCGTTTATTAACGCCCAGCGCCGCGGTGTTCCATTCCGCGCCGTCCATGTCATCAATCGAAACGAACGTCGGCTCACCGCCCATCGTCAGGCGCACATCGCCACTCTCCAGTTCCGTGTCAATCTGATGGCCGAGCGACTCGATCTCGCGCCATTGCTCTTCCGTGTAGGGCTTGGTCACGCGCGGGGATTCGAAAATGCGCGTCACGCTCATCGTGTGGGTAAACGTGACCTCGCACTTATCCACGGCCCCGGTCACGGGTGCCGCAGCCACCGGATCGGGTGCGCACGCCAGCGGGATATGGCCTTCCCCGGCCAACAGCCCCGAGGTCGGGTCAAGCCCGACCCAGCCGGCACCCGGTAAATAGACCTCGGCCCACGCATGCAGATCGGTGAAATCCATGGATGTTCCCGATGGACCATCCAGCGATTTCACATCCGGAGTGAGCTGAATGAGGTACCCGGAAACAAACCGCGCCGCCAGCCCGAGATGTCGCATCACCTGGACGAGCAACCAGCCCGTGTCACGGCACGAACCGCTCCGCAACTCGAGCGTTTCCTCGGGCGACTGCACGCCGGGCTGCAGGCGGATGATGTACTTGATCGCCTGTTGGAGACGGCGATTGAGGTCGACCAGAAAATCAATCGTGCGGACGGGTTTGCGATCAAGGCCGGCGAGAAGTTCGCGCAGAAGCGGCCCGGCCGGCATCGCTTCCAAGAACGGGGCGAGGTCTTTGCGCAAAACCGGCTCGTACGCGAACGGAAATGTTTCCGCCGAAGGCTCGATGAAGAAATCGAATGGGTTGATCACCGACATCTCGGCGACGAGATCGACCTCCACCAGAAGTTCGCTCGTGGTTTCCGGAAAGACGAGCCGCGCGAGGTAATTCCCCTGCGGATCCTGCTGCCAGTTGATGAAATGCCTGTCCGGGGTGACCCGCAGCGAGTAACTCAAGATGGGCGTGCGGCAATGCGGTGCTGGCCGCAAGCGGACGACGTGCGGCGACAGCGACACCAACCGATCGTAGCGGTAGTGCGTGCGGTGATTTAGCGCGACGTGTAATGCCATAACCAGTCATTTTCCGGCCAGCGCCGTGTCATGCTCGTATGGCCGTCCGTTTCCTGGTGGACGGCGGCGCCATCTTTGCTGCAAAAAAGGTCTCGGCAACACTCGTGCCGACCTGATTCATGTTCGTCTGCAATCCGTCCAGGTATTCGTGGAGACCGGCGTTGACGATGTCGTCGACCTGTCCATAGGCGAGGTCCGCGCAGAGTTGCGCCAGCAATTGCTCCGCCGGGTTTCGAAACAAGCCCGTCGGCGTGCCCGTGATGGCGTGGATCGATTCGCGGCTGGCGATCAGGCAGTGATGGATGGCGCGGGGAAATTCGGTGTCCAACAGCAGGAACTCCACAATGCGGCGCGGGTCGATGCGGCCGTGGGTTTTGCGGTACATTTCGAACGCGCTAGTGGAGCGCAACACCGCCGCCCATTGCAAATCATCGAAGGTCGTCCCCACGTGAGCCACGGTCGGCAACAAAATGTAATACTTCACGTCGAGGATTCGCGAGGTCTTGTCGGCGCGCTCGAGCATCCGCCCGAGCCGGCCAAAATGCCAGCCTTC
This sequence comes from Verrucomicrobiia bacterium, assembly GCA_035541135.1. Classification (GTDB taxonomy): domain Bacteria; phylum Verrucomicrobiota; class Verrucomicrobiia; order Palsa-1439; family Palsa-1439; genus Palsa-1439. The sequence goes on along the minus strand of DATKNW010000073.1, from coordinate 33,769 downwards.
TCCGTGGGTCATCGTGGCTTCGGTGACGCCGACGAACAAATGGCTGGACATCCTGACGTTGCTGAAGAATTCGTGAGGATCGGCCAGCACGTCGGGGTCGGTTCCGGCCGAGTTGACCATGAGGTAAAACTTGTTGAGCTGCTCCCACATTTCCGAGGAGATGACTTCGCGCACGGAGCGCGCGTTCTCCCGCGCCGCCCGCAGGCAGGAGAGAATCGAGTTGGGGTTGTCCGGGTCGAGGGTGAGAAACTGAATGACGTTCGCCTGCGTGGCCTCGCCGAAGCGCCGGGCAAACTCTTCGTGGTCCCCCGTGGTGTCAACCAGCGGTCGCCATTGCTGATCCGAGCCCGTGGGCAGGTCGAGCATGAGGTGAAGGTTGACATCAATGAAGCGCGCGACATTCTCGGCCCGCTCGATGTAGCGGCTCATCCAATAAATCGAGTCGGCGACGCGGCTGAGCATTAGTTCCCCAAGGCTCCCGTGGCAAGGGCAGGCTCTTCCACCGCGATTCTCTCGCGCACCGCGCGCGGATCGTCCGTAAGCACCCAGGTATCCTTGCTCCCGCCGCCTTGCGAGGAATTCACCACCAGCGAGCCCTTCTTCAACGCCACGCGGGTCAGGCCGCCGGGCAGCACAAAAATATCCCGACCATAAAGAATGTAGGGTCGCAAATCCACGTGCCGGCCCTCGAAGTGGCCGTCGATGATCGTCGGCACCTGCGAGAGGGACAGCGTCGGCTGGGCAATATAGTTGCGGGGGTTCGCCTGGATGTGCTTGGCGAACTCGGCGCGCAGCTCCGGAGTGCTGTGCGGACCGACGAGCATACCGTAGCCGCCGGATTCATTGGCCGCCTTCACTACCAATTCATCCAAGTGTTCCAGCACGTACGTCAACTCTTTCGGGTCGGCGCAGACATAGGTGGGCACATTCGGAATGATGATCTCCTGCTTGAGGTAATACTCCACGATTTTCGGGACGTAGGCATAGACGACCTTGTCGTCGGCCACGCCGGTGCCGGGCGCGTTGGCCAGCCCGACGTTTCCGGCGCGGTAAACGTCCATCAGTCCGGCGACGCCCAGCACTGAATCCGGTCGAAACGCTTTCGGGTCGATAAAATCGTCATCAATGCGGCGATAAATGACATCCACCCGCTCAAAGCCCTTGGTCGTGCGCATCCACACAAAGCCGTCCGACACCACCAGGTCCCGGCCTTCGACCAGTTCCACGCCCATTTGTTGGGCGAGGAACGAGTGCTCGAAATAGGCAGAGTTATAAATACCGGGGGTCAGCACCACGACGCGGGGCGTCTCCACGCCCGCCGGAGCCAGCGATTCCAGCATGTCGCGCAACCGACTGGGATACTCCGCCACGGGGCGAATCCGAGATGCTTCAAATACCCGCGGGAACGTGCGCTTCATCACCACGCGGTTTTCCAGCACGTAGGAGACGCCTGACGGACAACGCAGATTGTCCTCGAGCACGTAAATCTGGCCGTCCCGATGACGCACGAGATCCGTGCCGCAGATGTGGCACCAAATGCCCAGCGGCGGGTTCAGCCCGACGCACTGTTCGCGAAAGCTCCTGGCCGAGCGCATGATCTCGACGGGCACGACCTTGTCCTTGATGATTTTCTGGTCGTGATAAATATCGTCGATGAACAAGTTGAGCGCGGTGATGCGTTGTTTCAGGCCGCGCTCGAGCCAACTCCACTCGGCCGACGAAACAATGCGCGGAACGAGGTCAAACGGGAATATCTTCTCGGTGCCGGCGCTGTCGCCGTACACGTTGAATGTGATCCCCATCTGCAGCAGCGCGCGCTCGGCGGACTGCTGACGCCGCAGCAATTCGCCTTCGGGCAAAGACTGGATGATGTCAATGAGCGGTTTGGCTACCGCTCGGGGCGCGTCGTTCTCGCCAAACATCTCATCAAAAAGCGATCCCGGCCGATAAGACAAGAATTTCATAACATTGCGCGATCCGTTGGTTCAACCACCCCCGCCCACACGATGCTTCAACCACGGTTTAGCAGAGGCAATGCCACTCGACCGGCGCACGGTTCATCCGCCGTGCCAGACAAATCCTGGTTATTGCTTGCATCGCCACCAGTGTCTTCTCGTAATCCGCATGTAATCAGACGCTTGCGTGTGCTCCTCAGAAGCAGTGTGGCGTGGGAATGACGCGGAAGCAGTCGCCCCGAACACGGTTTCGGACCTGGCCGGAGAAACCGTCCAAGGATGTCTTTCTGGACAGGATGGGCAAAACCAGCCAACGAACAATGAGCACGCCGGCAAGCGGACGCATTGCGCAAATTCTGCGCGCGTCAACCCCGTTCGAGCAGAGTTTGCGCATGCCACGATTCGTTTTCCTCTGATTTTATTGGCTTTTCTCGTAATGGCACATTGTCTGCAATAGCACATGCGATGGCTTGCGGGCTGGGTGGCGGAGACCGCCCCGCAGCAATTCGAAGTGAACCAAACAACACGGTTGTAGAAGGAGATTCGTCGAATGAAGCACGGAAAAATCTTGGGAATCTGCGGGGTCATTGCCGCGACTTGTCTGTGCGTCGGCACCGTCTTCGCGCAGGACAACGGCAGCTCGAACGCCCCCGGTGGCGGCGGCCAGGGGAGACGCGGCGGTGGTGGCGGTGGCAATTTCGATCCGGCGCAATTCCAGCAGCGCATGATGGATCGCATCCGCGATGACCTGTCGTTCACCAACGACACCGACTGGGCCGCGGTCCAGCCATTGGTGCAGAAGGTGATGGATGCGCGGCGCGACGTAGGATTCGGGGGCATGGGCATGATGCGACGTGGCGGCGGTGGTGGCGGTGGCGGAGGAAATGGTGGCCGCCGGAACTTCTTCGGTGCGCCCAGCCCGGAAGCGGAAGCGTTGCAGAAAGCCGTCGATGACAACGCCCCAGCGGCCCAGATCAAGAGCCTCTTGGAAAAATATCGGGCGGCCCGCAAGGACAAAGAGGCCAAACTCGCCCAGGTGCAGGATGACCTTCGCAAGGTCCTGACCACCAAACAGGAAGCGCAGGCTGCCCTGCTGGGGTTGTTGAATTAGCATGATCGATTCGGAGAGAAGCTGGCGGTTTGTGCCATGAGCGAAACTTTCACCAAAGACTCGCCCTCGAAGCCGTTGCTGGAGCGGATGGTCTCCGACAAGCAACTGTCCGCGGTGGACGCGGAGGCTCTGGTTCGCACCAAGCACGCCGTGCAGAGCGAGGAAGATGTTTTGCAGTGGTTGGCGAAGGAATACGGCCTCACCTACACCACGTTGGAGAACATCGAACCGGATCGCCAGCTTCTCTCCCTGTTTCCCGCCCGCATCCTTCTCAAGGAACAACTGCTTCCCCTGCGGCGCCTGAACGGCTCGGCCGAGGTCGCCACCAGCCGATTGTTTGCCACGCAGGGACTCGACGCACTGAAGACCCTCACCGGGTTGAGCTTGAAACCGGTGCTGGCGTCAACCGAAGCCATCCAGCGCGAAATCAAGAAACATCTCGGCGTCGGCGCCGACACGATCGACACGCTTCACGAGGAGAAATCGTTTCAGGTCGTCGACGACAACATTGACGACACCGATCTCGACGAGGTCGCCGAAGACGAAGCCTCGATCATTCGCTTCGTAAACCAGGTGCTGCGCGACGCCATTGATCTGCGAGCGTCGGACATCCATCTCGAACCGTTCGAGGACGAATTCCGTATCCGCTACCGCATCGACGGTGTGCTCCAGGACATTCCCGTACCCGCGCAGCTCAAGCGCTTTCAGCCCGCCATCGTCTCGCGCGTAAAGATCCTGAGCCACCTCAACATCGCCGAGAAACGGTTGCCCCAGGACGGCCGCATCAAGATCCGCATCGACGAAAGTGAAGTGGACATCCGCGTGTCCGTGATCCCAATGCTGCACGGCGAGGCGGTGGTCATGCGGTTGCTGCGCCAGAACGCCACCTTGCGCGGCATGGGGGAATTGGACATGGATGCGCGCGAGCTGAGCAGCTTCCAGCGCGTCCTTCAATTACCTCATGGAATTATTTTGGTCACGGGTCCGACCGGCAGCGGCAAGACATCGACATTGTACACCGCGCTGAACGAAATCAACGACGCCCTGCGTAAGATCATCACCATTGAAGACCCGGTCGAATATCAACTCAAGGGCGTCAACCAAATCCAGGTCTCCGAGAAGGCCGGCCTCACGTTTGCCCGCGGATTGCGGTCGATTCTGCGGCACGACCCCGACGTGATTCTCATCGGCGAAATTCGCGACCAGGAAACCGCGCAGATTGCCGTGCAAGCGTCGCTGACGGGTCACCTGGTGTTCTCGACGCTGCACACCAACGATGCGCCGGGCGCGTTGACCCGTCTCGTGGACATGGGAGTCGAGCCGTATCTGGTTGCGTCGTCTCTCGAGGCCGTGCTCGCGCAGCGTCTGGTGCGCGTCTTGTGCACCCACTGCAAGGAGGAAGACCGATCGCCGGCGGCCCAGGCTTTCAAGGTCCGCCTGGGGATTCCGGCCGACGTGCCGATCTATCGGTCCGTCGGTTGCCGGGAGTGCCGGAACACCGGTTTCCATGGCCGCCATGCGATTTTTGAGTGGATGGACACCGACGAGGAAATCCGGCGCTTGATTCTGACGAATGCGTCCTCGGACCAGTTGCGCGATGCGGCCCGCCGCAAGGGCATGCGCACGCTGGCCGAAGACGGCTGGCGGTTGGTGCAGCGTGGCATCACCACGGTCGAAGAAGTGTTGAGCGTGACCACGGCCAAGGAAGTGGCGCGCACGACCAAACAGGAGGTCGCGGGCCCCGCCGCAGTGGCCAGCCCGTCTGCGGGATAATTCCCGATCATGCCCACGTTTCGCTACAAAGCGTTGCAAACCGACGGCGCCGTTGCCGAGGGCCAACTCGAGGCCACGGGACGGCCCGATGCGTTTCGCCAGATGGAAAGCCTCGGCTTGCGCCCGGTCAGCCTCTCGGAAGGAGCGGCGGCCGAGAAACCAGCCGGAGCCGGTCTCGGCAAACTGGGGGATTTTCCCTTCAAATTCCAGTCGCAACGTGTCTCCGCGAAATCTTTGGAGAACTTTACGCGCCTGCTCTCCAGTTTGCTGGCGGCGGGCGTATCGTTGAGCCGCGCGCTGGTCATTCTGTATACCGAAGCTTCCACGCCCGTCGCGGGGGCGAAATGGAGGGAGATCCACGATCTGGTGGTCGACGGCATGTCGCTGGCCGACGCGATGGCGAAGTCGCCGGATGTTTTTCCGCGCGTGTACGTGGCCATGGTGCAAGCCGGCGAGACCGGCGGGTTTCTGGATGTGGTGCTCGCCCAGATTGCCGACTTTCAGTCGCGCGAGAAGGACCTGCGCTCGAAGGTGACCAGCGCGATGTTGTATCCGACGATTCTGCTGTTTCTGGCGCTGGGAGTATTGACGTTTCTGCTGGTCTACTTCATCCCGAATTTTCAAAAGTTGTTCCAGGGATTCGGCGGCTCCCTGCCGATGCTGACGCAACTGATTATTGCCGCCAGTCACGTCATCCGGTCATATGGATTATTCGTCCTCGCGGGCGCCGCCACGGGCGTTCTTGTACTGCGCGGCTGGTTCACCTCGGAAAAAGGCCGGCGGGTCTGGGAGGGAACGATCCTGCGTTTGCCGATGGTGGGACCACTGGTGGCGGAATTTGCCATGGCGCGGTTTTGCCGGATGCTCGGCACCTTGCTCGGCGCCGGCGTGCCGCTGGTGCAGTCGCTGAACGTCGCACGGAAGTCCATCGGCAACCAGATTCTCGTCGATGCGGTCTCCACCTCCATCGAGCGCGTGCAGGAAGGCGCCCGCCTCGGGCAAAGCCTGGCGGAGTGCCGCGGATTGTTTCCCGGTTCCGTGCTCGAGATGATCTCCGTCGCCGAAGAGAGCGGACGGCTGGATACGGAATTGGTTCGGATCGCGAACGTGACCGAAGGTGACCTGGATCGTCAGTTGAAAACCGCGGTCGCTTTCGCGGAGCCGCTGATGTTGTTTCTGATCGCCGGATTCATCGGCACCATCTTTATCGGGATGCTGCTGCCGATTTTCACGCTGCAACAATACATCAAATAACCCCACAACAATCATGAAGAACACAACTTGCACATTCGCTCGGGCGCGTCAGGACCGGCGCGCGTTCACACTGGTCGAACTGCTTCTCGTGCTGGTCATTCTCGGCACCCTGGCGGCCATCGTCCTCCCGAAATTCTCCGGCGTATCGCAACGGGGCCGGGTGACCGCCGCCGCGACGCAGATTTCCACGTTCAAGACCGCGCTCGACGCGTTTGAGGTCGACATGGGTTATTACCCGAAGGGACGGAACGGCCTTGGGGATTTGATCGTGCAGCCGCGCGAAGGCGCCAACTGGCACGGGCCATACCTGCAGAGCGATTCGGTCCCGAAAGATCCGTGGGGCAACGATTATCTCTATGAGTGCCCCGGCAAGCACAACCCCAGCTTCTATGACCTGTCTTCGGCCGGGCCGGACGGCCGGTTGGGAACCGACGACGATATCTGCAACTGGACCATTCGCAAATGACGTGGGCAATCAACAGCGCAAGCATCAGTAACGGACAACCGCTGGTGGCCCGTCGCGACGGATTTACCCTGATCGAACTGATGTTGGTAATGGCGTTATTGGTCGTCGCGATTTCAACGACGGCACCGGTGCTGTCGCGGTTTTTCCACGGACGCACGCTGGATTCCGAGGCGCGCCGGCTCCTGTCGTTGACCCGCGCCGGGCAAAGCCGCGCGGTATCGGAAGGGGTGCCGACGCTGTTATGGATTGACGCCGCGCAGGGCGAATACGGATTGGAATTGGAGAGCGCGCCCCGACTCGGCGATCCCAAGGCAGAAGATTTCACCGTCGCGGACGGCCTGCGGGTCGACGCGGTCAATGCCGCCCCCATCGCCATCGGGAGACAGAAGCTGCCTGCAGTCCGATTCTTGCCCGACGGGACGATGGATGATTCGAGCCCATCAGCGTTGCGCGTGGCCGCAGCCGACGGATCGGTCCTTTGGCTGGTGCAAGAAACCAATCACATGACCTATGCGATTCAGACCGTCAATCAATAGGAAATCATCCACGCGTCGGGCGGAAACCGGCTTTACGCTGGCCGAAGTCCTGGCGGCGATGGCGTTCATGGCCATTGTGATCCCGGTGGCGATTGACGGATTGCGCATCGCCAGCGCCGCGGGCGAACTGGCCATCCGCAAAGCGGAAGCCGTGCGGGTGGCCCAGCGCGAATTGAACGAGTTCGTCGTCACCTCCGCCGGCGGGCTGACCACGCAGAGCGGCACGGTTCAGGAGAGCGGACACGATTATCACTGGGCGCTGCACAGCGAGCTGTGGCCGCAGGATTCGATGCAGCTCCTGACCATGGAAGTGACCTTCGTCGCGCGGGATCGGACGTACTCGACGCATCTGAGCACGCTGGTGAACCTGGTGAACTTACGGGTGCAATGAAACGGACTCGTCAGACATATTCACCTTGCGGCGGGTTCACGCTGGTGGAGGTCATGCTGGCCATGGCGGTCTGCGCCATTGCGCTGGCCGCAATCAACGGCATGTTTTTCGGTGCATTGCGATTGCGCGCGACCACGCTCCGGGCCGTGGATGAATCCCAGCCAGCGCAACTCGCGCTGACCATCCTTCAGCGCGATCTGGCGTCGGCGATGCCCCCCACGACCAATGGTTATCTGAGCGGTGATTTTCGGGTGGGAGACATTACCAGCGCAGGCTTGAACCAGAATGTCTCCATCGAGATGTACACGACGACGGGCGCCCTTCATGATGATCAACCGTGGGGCGATGTCCAACGAGTCACGTATGAATTGCGCCGGCCAACCAACGGAGACCAGGGTCAGGACCTCGTTCGCAGTGTGACCCGGGACGTTCTGGCGACCATTACGCCGGTGCCCGCCGATCAATGGATGCTGGGCCGCGTGCAAAACCTGACATTTGATTGTTACGACGGAACGCAGTGGCGCAACACATGGGACACGACCACGGGTGACACCAATCTGCCGGTCGCCGTCCGTGTCACGATCCAATTGGCGGGCGAGAGTCCCGATGACCCGCGTGCGCGCGAACCGATCGTGTTGCTTGTCCCAATCGATTCGGAAGCGCGAACCAACCAGGTGCCAAGCGCCGGAAGTTGAATGAACCGCCTCCACACATCACGCACTCGTCGAGCCGACCTCGCGGAACCGCGGGCCGGTTCGGTGTTGGTCATTGTCCTGTGGATCATGCTCGGGCTGGTCAGCATCACGCTGTATTTCGCAAACTCGATGGCGCTGGAACTGCGGGCTTCGGACAACCGCGCGAACGGGATCGTCGCGGACGAGGCCATCGAAGGCGCGGCGCGCTACGTGGCGTACGTCCTGACCACCTACGCCACCAACGGCGTGATGCCCGATCTCACCGAGTATCAGACGGAAGCGGTTCCCGTTGGCGACGCGCATTTCTGGATCATCGGCCGTGACAACAGCTACCCGGTGGCGCACCCCGAGCGCGTGGCGTTTGGCCTCGTGGATGAGTCGTCGAAGTTCAACCTCAATACTGTGTCCACCAACACCCTGAGCCTGTTGCCGCGCATGACCGCGGACGTCCTCAACGGAATCCTCGACTGGCGCAACCCGAACAGCAATGGCGGGACCGAACTGTACTACGCGATGGCCCAGCCGCCTTATCAACGCAAAGGCGCGCCGTTCGAGTCGGTTGACGAACTGCGTCTGGTGTATGGCACGACCATGGACATCCTCGTCGGCAACGACATCAATCGGAATGGCGTTTTGGATTCCAGCGAACCAGACGAGGACGGGAACGGCCAGGTCGACCCCGGAATCATCGACTATCTCACCGTGTACAGCCGCGAGCCAAACACCCACAGCGACGGCACCCCACTGGTCAATATCAACAATCAGGCGCAATTGCGGGCGCTGTTGCAGAGCAACTTTGGCGGTGGGCGCGCGAACCAGATTATGGGCCGGCTCGGATTCGGGACGGCCACTCGTCCGGGGGCCACGAATGCCCCGGCGAGAGCAACAGCCGTCACGATGAATGGGTTGCTCCAGTTTTATCTCCGCAGCGGACTGAGCGAAGCCGAATTTCAGCAAATCTATCCGGACATCACCGTCGGCGGCGCGGCGTACACGCAGGGGCGCGTGAACATCAACACGGCCAGCGCGAACGTCCTGTCCTGCCTGCCGGGGATGGACATCGGTACCGCGCAGCAGGTGGTCAGCTATCGCCAGTCGAATCCCAACAACCTCGGATCGATCGCCTGGATCGTGGACGCGTTGGGACGGGGCAGCACCGCGGTTCTGGGCCTGGAGACGGGTGATTACATTACCACTCGCAGCTTTCAATTCACCGCGGACATCGCGGCGGTCGGCGCGCACGGGCGCGGGTATCGGCGGGTGAAATTCATTTTCGACATCAGCGACGGCGCCACCCGGATCTTGTACCGCCAGGATCTGACCCGGCTGGGCTGGGCGTTGGGACAGGACGTCCGCCAGCGCGTGATGGGCCAGGAGGCATCATAATGGATTGGCTCGACATCAACTCGCTCAAGCGGAAACGGCACTCGTCGGTGCTGGCGTTGTCGCTGGATGGCGGCCGATTGGACGGTGTGGTGTTGCGGCGCACCAACGGTTCGCTGCGAGCGCTTCAGTCGTTTTCCGAGGCGCTGTCGCTCGACCCATTGACGGCCGACGGTGAACTCGTGGGGCGCGAGATTCGCAACCACCTCGACGCGGCGGGGGTGCGCGAGCGAGCCTGCGTGGTTTGCCTGCCGTTGAAATGGGCCCTGGTGGTGCATGTCGAGTTGCCCGAACTGCCCGAAGCGGACGTGGCAAGCTTCCTCCAAATCGAGGCGGAACGCGGATTCCCCTGCGATGTCGCCACCCTGCGGCTGGCCACGTCGCGGTGGCGCTCGACGTCCGGCAGGCAACACGCCACGCTCGTGGGCGTCCCCGAGAATCATCTGGCCGCATTGGAACGTGCCCTGCAAGCCGCGCACCTGAAGCCGGTCAGTTTTTCCATCGGAATCACCGCGCTTCAACCGCCCGGCGGCGGGCCTTCCGACGGCGTGCTGGCCCTGGCCATCGGCGAAGACGGCATCGATTTGCAGATCAACTGCGGCGGCGGCGTGGGCGCGTTGCGGTCATTGGAGGGCGCGCTGGAAATCGAGGGTAGTCACAAGCTCCTTCACCCCGACGCGGTGGCCCGCGAAGCGCGCATTACTCTCGGCCAACTCCCGTCCGAGTTTCGGGAGACGGTGCGGAGCGTGCGCGTGTTTGGTCCGGCCGAACTTGCCCGGGAACTGGCCAACGAAGTGGAGGGGCTGCTGGCAACCATCCGCTTGAGCACGGAATTGGTTGACACCTATCCTGCGGGCGCCTTCGGTGTTGAATTGCCGGCCGGGGCGAAGGTATCGCGGGCATTCAGCCTCGGGGCGTTGTATTTGACCCGCCACGAAGCTCCGCTTGAATTCCTGCGACCGAAGATCGCGCCGTGGCAGCAACTGGCCCAGCGCTATTCCTCCAGCCGGATTCGCATGGCCGGCGCGACGGCCGGCGCCGTGGCGCTGTTGGTGCTGGGACTGTTTCTGATCCAACAATGGCAACTCATGCGCTTGCGGTCGCGGTGGAGGGCAATGTCGTCGAAGGTGACCGAACTCAACGGCCTGCAAGATCAGATCCGCCAGTACCGCCCGTGGTTTGACCGGTCGTTCCCGTGCCTGAGCGTGCTGCGCGAGCTGACGCTGGCGTTTCCCGAGGACGGAGCCGTCTCGGCCAAGACCGTGGAAATCCGCGATGTCAACACCGTGACCTGTTCGGGGACGGCGCGAGATAACGCCGCCTTGTTGAAGACGTTGACGCAACTGCGCGGGACGAGCGGCGTCAACAGCTTGAAAGTGGACCAGATCCGCGGTAAGGCCCCGATGCAGTTCACGTTTGATCTTCAGTGGGGTCAAGGAGGAGCCAGTGCAAATTAAAAACCGTCAACAGCTCCTGGCGATCCTGGCCATTTCCGGCCTCGGCCTGCTGGTGGCTGACTGGCTCGTGTTTACCCCGCTGACGCATCTCTGGCAGGCGCGCTCCAAACAGATCGCCGAGCTTCGTCAGGAAGTGATGCAGGGGACATCGATATTGCAGCGCGAGCAGCCGATTCGCCGCCGCTGGCAGGAAATGCAGACGAACACACTGCCCAATAACACTTCGCTGGCCGAGCAGGAAATGTTGAAGGCGTTCGATACATGGTCACGGGAGAGCCGGGTCAGCCTCACGTCGATCACGCCGCAGTGGAAACACGATGCTGACGATTACATGACGCTTGAATGTCGTGTCGACGCCACCGGTGACCTCGAGACGCTGGCACGGTTTCTCTACGCCGTGGAAAAGGGACCGATGGCTTTGAAAGTGATCTCGGCCGAGCTCAGCGCGCACGATACCATCGGCCAACAACTGACGCTCGCGCTCGAAGTCAGCGGCCTCGTTCTGACACCCCAAACCCAATGAAACGACACCGAACAAAGATTTCTCCGACGCGGCGACAATGGAAAACGCTCGTGATTGCCGCGCTGCTAATGATCGATGCCGCGGCCATTCAGGCGCAGCAAACGAACCAGGCGGGCCGGGCGGACTTCTCCAATTTCCAGGTCATCAGCGAGAGGAACATCTTCAACCCGAACCGTCGCGGCCGTCGCGTGAACCGGCCGGAACGGGTGGCGGACGCATTTTCGCTCGTGGGCACCATGAGCTATTCGAAGGGGACGTTTGCGTTCTTCGACGGCACGACTTCCGAATACCGAAAAGCGCTTCAGAATTCCGGGACGATCGCCGGGTACCAGGTTACCGAAATCACGCCGACGAGTGTCAAGCTGGCCAGGGGCGACAAGCAGTTGACGATGAAGATTGGAACGCAGATGCGGCGGGAAGAAAAAGGATCCTGGCAGTTGGCCGCCAGCGGTGAACTACCAGCCGAGACGGTGGAGAACACGGATTCGGCGCCCGCTGAGACAGCCACCAGCGATTCCAGCAACGAAGGCAACGACGTGCTCAAACGCCTCATGCAACAGAGGGAGCGAGAATCACAATGAAAACCACAACCTTATGCATTTTGGCAGCCATCGCTCTGTACGGCAGATCGTTTACCGCGCGGGCACAAACTGTGCCCGCCCAGGTCGAGCCCTCTGCTCCCGCGACGCAGCAGGAGCAAGCCGCGCCGTCGGACAGTGAACAGAACGCGACAACCGCCCCGGCAGCAACCCAACCCGAGCCCGCGACGGCGGGTTCGCCGGCCTCCGAGGACAACAGCGCCGCCGCCGAGCAGCCCGCTTCTCCGTCACCGTCCACGCCTGAGGACACGGGCGTCGGAAAGGGACTGTTCCTGAATTTCCACAACGCACCAATCGATCTGGTATTGAATTACCTGAGCGATGCCGCCGGGTTCATCATTGAAGTCGACACGCCCGTGAGGGGCAAGGTGGATGTGTGGAGCACCCATCCGGTGACGAAGGACGAGGCGGTGGATCTGCTGAACTCGATGCTGAACAAGAACGGTTATGCCGCCATTCGCAACGGGAGGAAATTGACCATCATCGGCAAGGACGAAGCGATTCACGGGGATATCCCGGTCAAGACGGGCAACGATCCCGCGGCGATACCGAAGAACGATGAGATCGTCACGCAGATCATTCCGATCCGGTTTGTGGAGGCGGAGCAACTCGTCAAGGACCTGTCGCCGATGGTGTCGTCGCACGCGACCATCGTCGCCAACGAAGCCGGCAATTCGATCGCCGTGACCGATACGCAGGCCAATATCCATCACCTGGTGGAAATCATCAAAGCGATCGATTCGAGCGCCGAGGACGAGACCGAGTTGCGCGTATTTCATTTGAAGCATCACGATCCGAACGAGATTGCGAGTCTGCTGACGAGTTTGTTTTCGGGACAAAGCAGCACGAGCGGCAGCCAGACCCCGATACGGTTTGGCGGGCCGGGCGGGGGTTTCGGTGGCGGTGGATTTGGCGGATTCGCCGCGCGGATGGCCGCGGCCCAGGCAGCCGCCAACTCATCGGCTAACGGCCAAGCCGCGCGAATCAAGAAGCGGCAGGAGGTTGTTGCCGTGGCCGATCCGCGCACATCGTCCGTGGCCGTCACGGCGTCGAAGGACATGATGGGTGAAATCTCACAGATGATTGATCAACTCGATCAGGAGTCGCCGCGGGTGCCGCATGTGAGCGTCGTTCATCTGGAAAATGCGGATCCTCAAGAGGTGGAACAGGTGTTGCAGGACATGTTCCAGAGCAGCCAAACCTCGCGGACGAGCCAGAACCAGATGAGCCCGCTGCAAACCCGGATTCAGCAGAACACCGGCAGCACGTCCACGAGCACCATGGGACTGGGGAACACTGGCCTGGGCACGGGCCGCACTGGAGTCGGAGGAAGTTCGTTTTAAGGAGCGCCCAATCCAAGGAACCTATGAATGTTAAACTCTTCAACTTGAAATGCTGGTTCGCACTCGTTCTTGGCCTGTGCCTGTGCGCGACAACTGAAATCCACGCCCAACAGGCACAACGGCCCGGCGGCGGAGGCGGCTTTGGCGGCTTTGGCGGGTTCGGCGGGTTTGGTGGCTTCGGCGGCGGGGCCAATCGCAGCGGCTCGACTTCCGGGACCGGCACGTACAATGCCAACGGCGCGGTGGGCAACGCGACCGTCTCCTACGACGCGGACACCCACAATATTACGATCATCGCCGACGAAGACACGACGGCGCAAATGAAGAAACTCATCACCGAGTTGGATCACCCCCAGCCCCAGGTTCTGATCAAGGTCGTGTTCCTGCAGCTCACGCACAGCGACGCAACCGACATCGGTGTCGAGGGCGGCTGGATGAATGGGATCGGCGGCGGGCATACAGGGCAGGTGGCCAATTCGTTCGGCTTGTCTTCACTCGTATCCGGCACGGGATCCAACGCCCCGACGCTCAACGCGTTTGGACTGCCCATATCCAGCTTCTCCCAGCTCGCGCCGTTCGCATCCGGCGCCGGCGCCGGGATGTACCAGGTCCTCGGAAGCGATTTCCAGGCGACGCTTCGCGCCATCGCGGCGGCGGGAAAAGCCGAGGTGCTCTCGCGTCCGTCCATTCTGGCCCGGAACAATCAGCCGGCCAGCGTCGTTGTGGGACAGGAGGTTCCCCTGATCACCAGCGTCAGCTTCAACTCGATCTCCGGCGCGCCGATCAACTCGGTGACCTATACATCCGTGGGGATCATTTTGACGGTGACGCCTTACATCACCAGCGACGGACTTGTCGAAATGATCGTGGCGCCGCAAGATTCGTCCATTGACCCAACCCTGACCGTTCCCATCGCCGCAGGGGTGAACGCCCCGGTCATCGACACCACGTCGGCAAACACTGTGGCGATCACGCCGAACGGCCAAACCGTTGTGATTGGCGGCCTGATGCAGCGGGCCAAGACTTCCGCCGAGCAGAAGATCCCGATTCTCGGGGACATCCCGTTTCTCGGAAACTTGTTCAAGCGACGGGTCGCGAGCAACGCCCACGAGGAACTGTTGATTTTCCTGACGCCGTACGTCATCCAGGCGCCGTCGCAGTTGGCCGCGTTTTCCAAGTCGGACACGGCGCGGACGTTGCTTCCGAAGTCGTATTCCGAGGAGGAATTGGATAGATTCCTCGACAAGGTGCCGGCAAAACACCCGAAGGGTGCGCGCTCGGGCTCGAGCATGGTACAATAACCGCGCAAACATGGAGCGCCGCGCATGGATATAGGCCGTCGCAGCACATTGATCTATGGGTTGCTGTTGGCCGCATGGGTGCTGGTATTGGCGTGGCAAACGGCCGAGCATTTCCGCGTGCGTCGGGCGGCGCAGGCGCAATTGATCTACCGCGCGCAGGATATCTCCAACACGCTCGGCATCGTGCTGCGCTCGCAGCGGCGGTTTGGCGTCCTCTCCAAGGAGCGGTTGGAATCGGCGCTGAACGATCTGGTGCGGCCCGGCGAACTTCACGGGATTGCCCTGCTCAACGCCGCCGGCGACGTGGTGGCCTCGGCCGGCACACTGGGAGATTTCCAAACCAGGAGCGTCGAGGGACCCGCCGAGCGCTGGAACGAACAGACCGTCACCTTAATGAATCTCGTGGACCTGGGCACGAACGTGACCCGGGACATCGAGAACAGCCGGCCGCCAATTGTCCTCACACGGGATGAGTTTTTCCATCCGTCCGAGACCAACCGGTTTGAACAGGGTCGCGAAGAACGAGAAGGGCGGCCACCCGAGCCGCCACCGCCGCCTCCTCCGCCGTCGGAAGAGGAGTCGAACCGCTCGGCTACGGCAATTAATGAGATCACCGCATCCGCATCGTCGACGAATCGACCGTGGTTTCGCGGCGGGCGCCCGCGATTCGGGCGGCCGCCGTGGATGAGCGAGGAAACGTACAATGCCATGTTGCAGAAGCAGGGCGTGCGCAGTTTCGTGATCGTGATGTCCACGCAACCCGTGGTGGACGCGAGCCGGCAGGATCTCTGGCTGCGCTGCATCATCGGGTTGCTGGCCACGATCTCGGTGGTCGGTTCGGGACTGGCCTGGCGCAATCTCACGACGTCATCCGATCTCCAGCTCCGCCTGGTCCGCGCCAGCGAACTGACGACCCACCTCAAAGAGATGAATCTCGCCGCCGCCGGGCTCGCTCATGAAACGCGCAACCCGCTCAACATCATCCGTGGACTGGCCCAGATGATCTCCAAACAAGCCGACGCGCCGGCCGAGATCCGCGAGAGATCGCGCGCGATTGTCGATGAGGCCGACAAGGTCACCGTCCAACTGAACGAATTCATCAATTACTCCCGTCCCCGCGAGGTGCGGCGCGTCGCGCTGTCGCTATCGACGGTCGTCAACGAAGTGGTCCACACGCTGGGATACGACATCGAGGAGAAGCGGGTCCAGGTTGAAGTCAAGGGTGAGCCGTTGTCGATCGAGGCGGATGAACAACTGCTGCGGCAGGCGCTGTTCAACCTGTTGCTGAATGCCGTTCAAGCCGTTGACGCCGGCGGTTTCATTCAGGTCGTCATGGGGCATCCGAACGCCTCGGAAGCCGCGCTGGAAATCCGCGACAACGGGCCGGGGGTGCCGATGGAGCAACGCAAAGAGATCTTCAAACCGTATTTCACCACCCAGCCGAAGGGCACCGGGCTGGGATTGACGGTGGTCCAGCAGATCGTGCACGCCCACGGGTGGGAAATTGAATGCCTGCCCAATGCCCCGAAAGGTGCTATCTTCCGTGTGACGCACTTGAAACTCACGGGAAAGAATTGAAAACGACGGCATCAGGCACTCCATCGACCGCGCGGATTTTGATCGTGGACGACGACGCGGGCCAGCGCAGCCTGCTCGACACATTCCTGCGGAGCCAGGGTTTTGACACCACCGTCGCCGAGTCCGGCGAGCGCGCCCTGGAGGTGCTGCGCGACGGCAACATTGCGATGATGGTGTCCGACGTGCGCATGCCGGGCCTGACGGGCCTGGAGACGCTGCGACAAGCGCGCCAGATGCACGCGACCCTGCCCGTGCTGCTGGTGACCGCGTATGCGGACATCCGCGAAGCGGTCGGCGCCATGCGCGACGGCGCGGTCAATTACCTCGCCAAACCGATCGATCTGGATGAATTGCTCGCGTCGGTGCAGCAGGCCACCGGCATCGCCAAGTCCACGCCGCTGCGTTACGACGAGGACCGGCAACTGCCCGCTCACGTCGTGGCCGGGAGCCCGCTGATGCGCGCGTTGTTCCGCGACGTCTCCCTGGTCGCTCCCTCCGACACGCGCGTGCTTATCACGGGCGAAAGCGGCGTCGGCAAGGAGGTGGTGGCCGACGTCATTCACGCATGGAGCGCGCGATCGACCGGACCGCTGGTGAAGGTGAACTGCGCGGCGATTCCGGAGTCGCTGCTGGAGAGCGAATTGTTCGGGCACGAACGCGGTTCGTTCACCGGCGCGCACGCGCAACGCATCGGCCGCTTCGAAGAAGCCAACCACGGCACGATTTTTCTCGACGAGATCGCCGAGATGACCCAGCAGCTTCAGGCCAAGCTCCTGCGGGTAACCCAGGATGGACGGTTTCAGCGCATCGGGTCGAACCGCGAGATACGGACGAACGCCCGGCTCCTGGCGGCCAGCAATCGCAATCTGGACGAGGAGGTCAAGAAGGGGCGCTTTCGCGAAGACCTGTTTTATCGGCTCAACGTTGTGGAACTCAACGTCCCGCCGTTGCGCGAGCGGCGCGAGGACATCCTGCCGCTGGCCGGCATGTTCATTACCGAATTCGCCAAGGGCCGCGCGCGGTTTTCCGAGACCGTCACCGCTTGCCTCGAGGGCTATCCCTGGCCCGGGAACGTCCGCGAACTGCGCAACGCGATGGAGCGGGCCGTTCTCCTTTCCCGCAGCGAACTCATCCTTCCCGAGCATCTTCCCGCCCGCGTGCACGAAGCCGCTCGCCGTCCCGGCGCTTCCGCATCCGGTAACGCCGAGCACCTCGAAGAAGTCGAGCGCGAGGCCATTCTCCAGGCGCTGCGCAATCACGGCTTCAATCGTACCGAAACCGCCAGGGCCCTCGGTATCAGCCGCCGCGCCCTCCTCTACAAACTCCAGCACTTCCAGCAACTGGGCTACGAGATCAACTCGTCCGGGGCGAACAAGTCAGGCTGAAGGGAGCGGCCAGTCAGACGTGCGTCAGGTTCGCGGATGACTGTCCGTCGGTTCGGGAGCTGTTGGCGCATTCGGTTTCGCGACCGGCATGCTCGCGGTCAAATGAACCGCCCGCTGCATCAACTCGGTGGCATCCTTCAGGTTCAGCTTGTTCTTGATGTTCTGCCGATAGCAGGACACGGTCTTCATGCTCAAGCCCAGCTCGCGGGCGATGCGCCGCGTCCCGTGCCCCTCCCCCAGCAGCCGAAACACCTCCAACTCGCGGTCGCTGAGCGACCCGAGTTGCCCGGTATCGGAACCATGTTGGGTGACCGCCTGGGCGGCCATCGCCGACCCCATCCGCTCGCTCAGATAAATCTCGCCCTGCAGCACCTTCCGCAGCGCGGCCAGCAATTCGGGCGCTGACGCGCGTTTCATGATGTAGCCGCGGGCTCCCGCCCGCAGCACCCGTTCGGCGTAGAGAGCTTCGTCATGCAACGAGAGTACCAGCACCGGAAGATCCGGGTACTGCGCCTTGAGATCCTTGATGAGATCGAGCCCGCTGCCATTGGCGAGTGACAAATCGGCGATCACCACATCCGGCCGCGACGAGGCGATGGCCCGAAACGCCTCTCGAGCGTCGGCGGCTTCCCCGCGCACCTGCAGATCCGGCTCTTCATTGATGACCATCGCCAGTCCCTCGCGCAGGATTGAATGATCGTCAACAATGAGCACGCCGTATTTGTCGGGCTCCGTGTTTCCCGGTTCCCGACTCATGATCCCTGCTTCATCCCGTAATATTTCCCTGGCCGCGCTCCCACCATCCGGCAGTGGCAAGCGGCCAATGCCCCCGCGACCATTCCGTCGCATCAGTAGCGCCACCGGCGGTCGGCCCGCCACTCACCATCATCCACGGCCTTTTCAACACCCACGTGGATCCCGTTTTCCCGCGGGCGAGCCTCGTTGACCTTCAACGGGCGTCCACTGAGTTCCTTTCCGTTGAACCAGGCAATCGCCCGCGCGGCCTCTTCCTCCGAGCTCATCTCCACAAACGCGAACCCTTTGGACAACGAGGTGACCCGGTCCACAATCAGATGGCAACTGACCACGTTGCCCGCGGCCTCCAGCAGATGCAACACCTCTTCCTCTCTGGTCCGGAAAGGCAGGTTCCCCACATAAAGCTTCGTCTTCATTGGCGGCACTCCTCTCTTTCAACGTTCTCGTTGGCCAGCTATGCGGCTGACTCAAACCATGACCAGCATAACGCACGATGGGCGGATCGCCATTGGGCGAGTGGCTGAAACTGTCCTAGGACAAACTCCTATGGTTGCCTCCGTCGGCGCAAAAGCGATCCCGCGCGGTTAGGAAATCGTCCTGAACGGGACGGGGTGATCTTCCTAGGCGATTATCCGTCAGCCGCCCAATTGCCCCCCGTCCATTCGTGGCTGTAAGTTAAAGCCAGATCAAATCAAAGAACTCGAAAGCCGTACGACTACGGCAAGAAAAGGAGGCGTTCATGATCGGAGCCACTCGACAAATTCAGATTACGGTCCGCGCCAGCAATCAACCGGCGCTCTTGAGCAGACTCATGGCGTCGGCCGTGTCCTGCGGCGCTGAGGTGCTGGTGGCTTCCTCGCATTGGGACGGCTCCGGTACCGTTGTCAGAGTCGTCACGCAGGATGCCGCTCGCACGGGACGCGCCCTCACCGCTGCGGGCTTCGACTGTGAAGTGGATTTTGTGGTGTTGGTCGAAGCCCCCGACAAACCGGGAACTGCGGCGCGGCTGGTGGACCGGCTGACGGCGGCCGGCATCCATGTCCTCCTGAGCTACTCGTTTCGGTCCGACAATCGTCGGTCCTATGTGGTGCTGAAGACATCCGATGACGACCGCGCCATCTACCTTCTGGAGGTGGACGCATTGATCCACCAGTTGGCTGAAACCCACCGAAGGCTGCCGCCGGCCGAGGACGAGATGGTCGAAGATTTCCTGGTAGGCCGGACAGCCTGAAAGTTTGCGTGCCTGTCGTGTCTCCCCTTTGTGAAGGCCGCGCTGGGCGGCACCCTGTTGGAGCCGGTGACCGCGTTTGAGAATCTGCGGGGCGTGCCAGCCTGATGGTTTACAGGATGCCGTTTCGATGCCATGGTATTAGGTCAATCTCTTGTCCATCGGGTTCGCTGGCGGTGCGCATTCATCCGGGGCGGTAGCGTAGTGGCCATGCACGAAGAAAACAGTCGCCCAACAATCACGAGGCCGTTGGTGGCCAGCGGCGAATACGTTCTCGCGGACGTATGGAAAATCGTTGCCCTGGCGGCCGCGTATTTCATCGCCGGTAAATTGGGACTGAAGCTGGCATTCCTTCATCGGAGCGCGTCCCCCGTGTGGCCGCCCACGGGGATCGCCCTGGCGGTCCTGCTGCTGTTCGGGGGTCGCCTGTGGCCGGGCGTTTGGCTGGGCGCGTTCCTCGTCAACATCACCACCGCCGGGTCGGTTCTGAGCTCAATCGGGATTGCGGCGGGAAACACCCTCGAAGCCGTGGTAGGCGTCTGGCTGGTCGAACGGTTTGCCAACGGGCGTCACGCGTTTGATCGGGCGGCGGACATCTTTCGGTATGTGCTGATGGCGCCGATTCTCAGCACGATCATCAGTGCGACGTTCGGCGTGACCAGTCTGGCGCTCGGCGGTTATGCGCCGTGGTTTCAGTACGGCGCCATCTGGCAGACATGGTGGTTGGGAGACGCGGTCAGTGCCTTGATTGTCGCCCCGCTGCTTCTCATCTGGTTCTCAACCCCGCGCCCGCGATGGGAACGGCGGCAAATCACCGAAGCGATACTGACTCTTCTGGTCGTGTGCGGAGTTTCCTATCTCGCTTTCCGGGCTCCGTTGGGCAATCTGGTGGATCGGTATCCCCGATTCTTGTTGTATCCGGCCGTGCTGCTGGCCGCGTATCGGTTCGAACAGCGCGGGGCGATCAGCGCGGCCTGCGGCGTCTCCATCGTCGCGATTCTCGGAACCCAACACGGTTTCGGGCCGTTTGTGTCCACCAACCGGAACGAATCGCTGATTTTGTTGCAGGTGTATTTGAGCGCTCTGACCCTGACGAACCTCGTGCTGGGCACGGTTGTCTCCGAGAACCGGCGCAACGAAGCGGCGTTGCGATACAAGGAGGGACAGGTCCGTCGCGATCTCGAGGACACGCTGCGGCTGCAGGAAGTGAGCCGTCGGTTCGTTCAGCACGAGGACATCCAGGCGCTCCTGGACGCTTTCCTGGACGCCTCGATTGCCATCACCGGGGCCGAGAAGGGAAACCTGCAACTGCGGGACCCGGACACGGGCATATTGACCATCGTCGCCCAACGCGGGTTCGCGCAACCATTCCTGGATTTCTTCCGGGAGGTTCGCGGCGTGGACAGCGCGTGCGGCGTGGCCATGGAACGCGGCGGCTCCGTCATCGTCGAGGACATAACCAAGAGCGAGATTTTTGTCGGGAAACCCTCCATGGGAGTGCTCCTCGATGCCGGGGTACGGGCCGTGCAATCCACTCCGTTGTACAGCCGTGCGGGGGTGTTGGTCGGGATGTTGAATACCCATCACGGAGCACCCCATCGGCCCGAGCCGCGCGAATTGCAGATGCTCGACCTGCTGGTCCGTCAGGCCGCGGATCTCATCGAGCGCAATCGCGCCGCCGCCGCCCTGCGGGAGAATCAGGCCCGATACGCCCAATTGATCGGTTCGGCCATGGATGCCATCATCACCGTCGACGCCGATCAGCGCGTCGTGCTCTTCAATCCGGCCGCGGAACGGATGTTCGGTTGTCCCGCGGCGAAGGCGCTGGGCGCGTCGATTGACCGGTTCATTCCCGAGCGTTTTCACGAGGCGCATCGACGGCACATCGAGGAGTTCGGGCGACGGGGTGTGACCAACCGCAGCATGGGCGCGCTGGGCGCGTTGAGCGCCACCCGGGCCAATGGGGAGGAGTTCCCGATTGAGGCGTCCATCTCGCACATGGAGGTCGGCGGCCAGAAATTGTTCACGGTCATCCTGCGGGACATCACCGAGCGCACGCGAACGGAAGCGGAACTGGAGGCGTGGCGCCACGAGCTGGAATTGCGGGTCGAGCAGCGAACGGTGGAACTCGCCATGGCCCACAAACAACTTCAGGCGCAGATCGACGAGCGCAAACGCCTCGAAGCGGAGATCACCCGGGCCATCGAGAGCGAGCAGCTCCGGCTCGGGCAGGAATTGCACGACGGGCTCGGTCAACAACTGGCGGGCATTTCCTACATGATGGGAGCGCTGAAACTGAAGATGGACCGCGCCGCGGAACCCGCGGCGGGCGAGGCGCAAAAAATCGAACAACTCCTGCAGCAAAGCGTCGAGCAGATCCGCAATCTGGCCAAGGGATTCTATCCCGTCGAACTGGAGCGGCACGGATTGTTCTCGGCCCTGAAAGAAATGGCTCATACCACCGAACAAACCTTCCGCGTGCGGTGCGCCGTGCACGTGGAGGACTCGGACGGCATCGAACCCAGGGGGCCAACGGCGATCCAACTGTTCCGGATCGCGCAGGAAGCCGTGCACAACGCTGCCAAACACGCCCAGGCGCGCAAGATCACGATCCGATTCAAGCGGGACGGAGATGGTGTATCGCTCATTGTGCGGGATGATGGCGTCGGTCTGCCGTCGAATGCGGGCGAAATCAAGGGAATGGGACTGCGGATCATGGACCATCGTGCCCGGATGATCGGCGCCCAGTTCGACCTGCGCGCAGACCCGCACGGCGGAACGATCGTCACCTGCTCCTTCCCGGTCGCGCCGACGGATACCCAGCCCTCCGCTTCTCCCGCGCGCGAAAGCCCCCGCGCCTGAGGGTTCAGCGGCGCAACGGATCAGCCCGGCCTCGCCCTGGGTCGGCCCGACTTCCGCCCGTCGGACACACTCTCGGGACGAATCGCCAAAGACGGCGCTTCGCGGCCGCTCCGGTACCGTTGCCAGTGAATCGCGAATCGCGCCAGTTGTTCTCCGGTGGTCAGGCGAAGCTTCTTCTTGATGTTCTCGCGATGGGAAGCGACGGTTTTCATGCTCAGATGAAGTCGCTCGGCGATCTCATGGGTCGCGAAGCCGTCGCCGATCATCTGGAAGACTTCCAATTCGCGGTCGCTGAGCCGGCCCACCATCGTGGACGCGTCCTCCACGCGCGGACTGCCGCCGAGCCGATTCACAATCCCGTTCTTGACCCGGTCGCTCAGGTACAGCTCTCCGCCCAGCACCTGGCGGATGGCGCGCAAGAGCACTTCCGGCTGCTCCTGTTTCATGACATACCCGCGCGCGCCGGCGCGCAAGACCCTCTCCGCGTACAGCGCTTCATCATGCATCGACAACACCAGCGCGGGCAGGTGTGGGAAGCGAATCTTCATGTCCTTGAGCAGTTCGACGCCGTTGCCCTCGCCCAGGGCGATGTCCACAATCGCCACGTGCGGCTGCAACTTCTCGATCGCGCCGAGGGCATCGCGGGCATCCCGGACCTGACCGCACACCTCCAGATCGGACTCGCTGTTGATGCGCTGGGAAAGCCCTTCGCAGAGGATCGGGTGATCGTCCACCAACAACACCCGATACTTGTCCACCCCGACGGAAGATTTCCGATTGAGCCCGGTCTTCATCATGGTTTCGCCACATCCATATTGATCTGCCAGCCGACCGCCTGCGACGGGTAACAACCTATCCAGTACCGGCCGTTTTGCAAGTCGATTGCCGTCCGCCCCCGCGCCAGCCACTCAGAAATGGCATTGACACGGCCGGCTGCGCTACGCCAAAGGGTAGGTGTGAAACACAGCTTCCCGGCCGTTGCCGTGGGCGTCCGATATCGACTGGCTGATTGCCACTGGCGATTCCGGTTCATGGTGTTATGCGCCCTGTTTCGCGGACTCGGGTGCGCGGTCGTCCTCGTCGCGGCGACGGTTCGCGGCCAGCCGGTCGTCGAGATGCCGTTGTCATCCTGCCCGACGCTCAGCGCGGACGACCGGATCATGGTGCTGGCGCCGCACCCGGACGACGAGTCGATCGGCTGCGGCGGCGTCATCCAACAAGCCGTGGCCATGAAACTGCCTGTGCGCATCGTCTGGCTCACTTACGGCGATAACAACGAATGGTCGTTCATCCTCTATCGCAAACACATCGTCGTGGTCCCCGAGGCCGTCCGCAAAATGGGCGAGGTCCGCCACCACGAAGCGGTCGCCGCCGCCAAAGTCCTCGGCGTCGACACGAATCAGCTCGCCTTCCTCGGTTATCCCGATTTCGGCACGCTGACCATCTGGTACCGGCACTGGGCCAACCGGCCGTCCTTCGAGAGCCTGTTGACCCGGGTCTCCGAGGTGCCCTACGCGGATGCGTATCGTCCCGGCGCTCCCTACAAGGGCGAGGAAATCCTCCGCGACATCGAGGCCAACCTCCGCGAGTTCAAGCCAACCAAGGTCTTCGTCTCGCACCCGGCCGACCACAATGTCGATCATCAGGCGCTGTACCTGTTCACCCGCGTCGCCTTGTGGAATCTCGCCAGCCGCATCCACCCGGACATCTACCCGTACCTCGTTCATTTCATCCACTGGCCGGTCCCGCGAGGACTGCTGCCCACGCGACCGTTGCTGCCTCCCCCGCATCTGGGCAGGCCGCTCGACTGGGGTATTGTGCCGCTGTCAGTATCACTGGTTCGGATCAAGGAGGCCGCCCTGCGCGCGCATCGCAGCCAGATGGACGTGAGCAAGAATTATCTGCTCTCCTTCGTTCGCGCCAACGAGCTGTTCGGCGATTTCCCGCCGGTGGCTGTGGCTACCGCTTCCATCGAAGACCAGTTCCTCGCCGGCCTCCGGCAGGGTTCGGCTCGCCCCTTTGAACAGTTGACCGAAGAGGAACGCGCCGGCTTCGTCGGCATCGAGCAGGTCCATACCTGGCGGGACGGGGACAATCTGGTGCTGAGCGTGCGATTGTCGCGGCCGCTGGGCAACGCCGTCTCGGCGTCGATCTTCGCCTTCGGCTACCGCGACAACTGGCCGTTCGAACAGATGCCCAAATTCCGCATCAACATCGGCGCCTTCCACCACGAGGTCCTCGACCAGACCCGCAAGCTCCCCGCCGAAACCGTCAAGTTTCATCGCGAAGATCGCGAGCTGACCGTCCGCATCCCGATCAAAGCCCTGGGCGATCCCCAGCGCGTCCTCACCTGCGTCCATACCTACCTCGGCGAAGATCCGCTCGACTGGGCCGAATGGCGCATCCTCGACCTCACCCCATCGCGGTAACCTCTTGGGTTCGTTCTGCGTTCGTTTTGGGTTTTGGGGGGTCGTTTGGTTATTTGTTGTTTTTTCTCGGGTCCCTTCCCCCACCAACACCACACCCGCCCGGTGACTTTTCATTTGAGCCAATTCGGAGCGACGTGGCTATAGAAAATCTGAGTGCAACGCGGCGCATCTCCCGCTAGAGTGCTGGCGCGACCATGCCGAAACGGACGGATATCCATAAGATCCTGATCATTGGCAGCGGGCCGATTGTGATCGGCCAGGCGTGCGAGTTTGATTATTCGGGGACGCAGGCGTGCAAGGCGCTGCGCGAGGAGGGCTACAAGGTCGTGCTGGTCAACTCGAACCCGGCGACGATCATGACCGATCCCGAGTTTGCCGATGGCACGTACATCGAGCCGATCACGCCCGAGGCGGTCGAGAAAATCATCGAACGCGAGAAACCCGACGCGCTGTTGCCGACGCTGGGCGGGCAGACGGGGCTGAACACGGCGATGGCGTTGTGGCGGAGCGGCGTCCTGCAGAAGCATGGGGTCGAGATGATCGGCGCGAAGGCCGAGGCCATCGAGAAGGGCGAGGACCGGTTAAAGTTCAAGCAGTGCATGCAGAAGATCGGGCTGGATGTGCCGGTGAGCGGCGTGGCGCACACGCTGGAGGAAGCGCGGGAGATCACGCGGGTGATCGGACGGTTCCCGGTAATTATTCGGCCGGCGTACACGCTGGGCGGGACCGGCGGCGGAATCGCGTACAACCGCGAGGAGTTCGAATCCATGGCGCAGGCGGGGCTCGACGCGTCGCCGGTCACGGAGATTCTCGTGGAAGAATCGCTGATCGGGTGGAAGGAATACGAGACCGAGGTGATGCGGGACAAGGCGGACAACTGTGTGATTGTCTGCTCGATTGAGAACTTCGATCCGATGGGCGTGCACACGGGCGACTCGATCACGGTCGCGCCGATCCAGACGCTGACCGACAAGGAATGGCAGCTCATGCGGGACGCGAGTTTCGCCTGCATCCGCGAGATCGGGGTCGAGACGGGCGGGTCGAACATCCAGTTCGCCGTCAATCCCGAGAACGGACGGCTGTGCGTGATCGAGATGAACCCGCGGGTGAGCCGGTCCAGCGCGCTGGCGTCGAAAGCGACGGGATTTCCAATTGCCAAGATCGCCGCCAAGCTGGCGGTGGGGTACACGCTCGATGAGATCCCGAACGACATTACCCGGTCCACGCCCGCGAGCTTCGAGCCGACGATTGATTACGTGGTGGTGAAGATACCGCGGTTCGCGTTTGAAAAATTTCCGCAGGCCGACCCGACGCTGACCACGCAGATGAAATCGGTCGGGGAAGCGATGGCGATCGGGCGGACGTTCAAGGAAGCGTTGCAGAAGGCGCTGCGGTCGCTGGAGATCGGCGCGCACGGTCTGAGCGGCGGACGCTGGGGCGGTGGCCGCGAGATTCCGCCGCGCGATGTGATCGAGCGGAAGCTCATCACACCGTGCGCCGAACGGATTTTCTACATTCGCCACGCATTCCGGGCGGGCTTCGATGTCGATGCCATCCATCGGTTCACGAAGATCGACCCCTGGTTTCTCCACAACATCAAAGAGATTGTGGAGATGGAGGAACGGCTCGCGGCGGCCGGCGGTCTGAAGGCGCTGACGTAGGCCGCGGGTGGTCGGCTCGGCCCGCTGATTCTCGCAAAGGTGCGAAAGATTTCCCGGACGGTGACCGCGGTTACCGTTCCGGGAAAATTTTTTTGGAAATCTTAGTGGCGGGGATTGACCCGGCATGATTTTCGCATAGATTGAAGTAGCATGGCGGGACGAAGCGCAGTTCGACCCGCGGCTGCGAGGCTCATGGCGGTCTGCGGGGTATGCATGCTGGCGGGGTTGGCCAGCGGCACAAGGGTCTACGCGCAAAACATTCTGTTCGCTTTCACCCGCGGGAAACCCAATGACGCCGTCGAAATGCGGGCGGTGGATATTTCCCCCGCGCCGGCCGACTCGGGGATGGCGTTGCGGGTGGACGGCGAGGACGATCCATCGTGGGCGGGCATCGTGTTGAAGGCGCCGCACGGGCGCTGGAACCTGGCGGAACACGACGGCCTGGCGCTCGACGTGCGCAACGTCGGCGCCGTCGACCTCAATCTCGAATGTCGCGTCGAGAACGCCGACGCCGATCCTCCCCTGCACTGCAACCAGGGCCAGGTGACGCTGGCGCCGGGCGCGCGCGGGACGTTGGAAGTGTCGTTCAGACGGTCGGCGTTCAGCCTGGCGTCGCTGCCGATGTTCGGGATGCGGTCGTTTCCGCCGCCGGACGCGGGCGAGAACACGATCGATCCGTCGGCGATCGCGCGAGTGGCCATTCTTGTACCGAAACCGAAGGGGAAGTTCAGTTTTGAGATTGGCGATGTGCGATTGAACGCGTTGAACGCGAGCGGGACGCGCCCGAGCGAGGATTTGCGCTCGCTGTTTCCGTTTATCGACACGTTTGGCCAGTACATCCACGCCGATTGGCCGAACAAAATTCATTCGGTCGATGATTTGATCGCGAGGCGCGCCACGGAGACAGCGGACTTGGAGGCCGAGCCGCGGGTGCGGTCGTGGGACAAGTTTGGCGGCTGGAGGCACGGGCCGTTGCTGCTCGGGACGGGTTTCTTCCGCACGGCGAAGTACGGCGGCAAGTGGTGGCTGGTCGATCCGGAAGGCCGATTGTTCTTCTCCAACGGGATCGACTGCATCTGGCCGGGCGAATCGACGCCGATCGACGGGCGGACAGCGTGGTTCCGGGATTTTCCCGGGGACCAGGAGGAATATCGGCCGTTCCTGACCGAGCGCGGGCAGGCGGAATGGGGTCACTACCTGGACGCGACGCCGGCGACGTTTGATTTTGCGGGTGTGAATTTGATGCGCAAGTACGGCGCGGATTGGCGGAAGGGTTTCTATGAGACGACGCAACTGCGGCTGCATAGCTGGGGCCTGAACACGATTGGCAACTGGTCGGACCCGGCGTTGTGCGCGGAGGATCGGACGCCGTACGTGGCGGCGGTGCATTTTGCCAGCAAGCCTCTCGAGGGAACGAAGGGATACTGGAGCCGGTTCCGCGATGTGTTCGACCCGAATTTCGGGACGCGGCTGCGAGCGAGCATGGCCGATCAGGCGGCGGCGAGCGCAGACGACCCGTGGTGCATCGGTTATTTCATCGATAACGAGCTGAATTGGGGCACGGACGTGTCGCTGGCGCTGGCGACGCTCGATTCGCCACCGTACCAGGCGGCCAAGCAGGTGCTCGTGTCGGACCTGATGGCGAAGTATCGGACGATCGACAAACTGAACGCGGCGTGGGGCATGAAATACAAATCGTGGGCGGACGTGATCGAGAGCCGCGAGCTGCCCGACAAGACGCGGGCGCACGATGATCTGGTAGCATTCTATCGGCACACGGCGAGCGAGTATTTCCGGTTGTGTCGGCAGGCGGTGCACGAGACCGCGCCGAACCACCTGTATCTCGGATGCCGGTTCTCGGGGTCGAACCCCGAGGTGGTGAAGGTCGCGGCGCGGTACTGCGACGTGCTGAGCTACAACATCTATCGGCGGTCGGTGGCGGATTTCAGCCTGCCGGCCGGCGTCGATGCGCCGGTGGTCATCGGCGAATTTCATTTTGGTGCGACCGACCGCGGGCAATTCAGCCCGGGGCTGGTGAGGGTCAAAGATCAAGCGGAGCGCGCCGCCGCGTATGAAGGGTTCGTGAGCGACGCGCTCCGCCATCCAAACATTGTCGGCTGCCACTGGTTCTCGTACCGCGACGAGCCGACGACGGGGCGGACGCTGGATGGCGAGAATTACCAGAACGGGTTTGTGGACGTGGCGGACACGCCGTATGCCGAGACGATCGCTGCCGCGCGAGATATTGGATACAAGATGTACGAAATCCGGTCCGGCATCGAGAAGCCCCAGCGCGCCACGACGCCGGTGCTGACGGCGAAGCGGTAAGGGGTCGGCAGGCGTGTATTGGTCCGATTTGTAGCCGCGAATCTCATTCGCGGCAGTCCGTATCCCGCAGCCTCATCTATTGCGCCGCGAAAAAGTTTCGCGGCTACAAACGCAGCGGCTCTTACGAATGGCCGGCGATGGGATGCGGGACGTAGGGTTCTTCCAGCGACTTGATTTCCTCGGGTGAAAGCTTGAGGGACACTGCGGCCACGGCGTCGTCGAGGTGCTGGGGTTTGGTCGCGCCGATGATGGGCGCGGTGATGAACGGTTTGCTCAGCATCCATGCGAGGGCGACCTGCGCCTGCGGGACGCCGCGCTTCTTCGCGATGTCGGTGACGCGGTCGACAGTGATTTTGTCGGCGTCTTCGGTGTTGCCGTAGAGGGTTTTAGCGAACTGATCCACGCCGCCGCGGCCGGTGCTGCTGATTTGGTCCCAGGGACGGGTCAGGCGGCCGCGCGCGAGGGGGCTCCACGGGATCACGCCGATGCCTTCCGACAGGCAGAGCGGCATCATCTCGCGTTCCTCTTCGCGATAGAGGAGGTTGTAATGGTTCTGCATCGAGACGAATCGGGTCCAGCCGCGGCGCTCGGCGATCTGCAGGGCCTTGGTGAATTGCCAGGCGAACATCGACGACGCGCCGATGTAGCGAGCTTTGCCTGATTTCACGACGTCGTGGAGAGCTTCAAGCGTTTCTTCGATGGGCGTCTCGTAGTCCCAGCGATGAATCTGGTAGAGGTCGACATAATCCATCCCGAGCCGGCGGAGGCTGTGATCGATCTCGGTCAGGATGGCTTTGCGGGACAATCCTTTGCCATTCGGGTCGGGCCGCATCTTGCCGTGGACTTTCGTGGCGAGGACGTAGTCGTCGCGTTTGGCGAAATCGCGGAGCGCTTTGCCGACGATCTCCTCGCTGGCGCCGTTGGAGTAGACGTTGGCGGTGTCGAAGAAGGTGATGCCGAGTTCCAGCGCGCGCTTGAGGAACGGTCGGCTTTTGTCCTCCGGGAGCGACCAGGCGTGGGTGCCCTTATCAGGGCCGCCGTAGCTCATGCATCCCAAACAGATTCGCGATACTTTCAGTCCGGTTTTGCCAAGGTTTGTGTAGTCCATGATCGACTCCTCCGTTACGAACCGCGTTCCATTGTGGCCTGGACTGCCTAGCCTTTTCAGGCCTTCCCGCCGGGCAATTCCTTGCCCATGTTCGTCTTCATTATTGCCATCGCGTGCCGCATCAGGAAAGGAATTTGCGTGAATTCCTTGCAGGGAACGCGAAGTGTTCCATCGAGTTGCAGGAACGCAGGCTCAGCAACAGTCGCTTCGTGGTCGGATACGACAAACGTGAAAACGAAGCCGCCAGCCGCTATCGCATATGCCCAATGCCCCAGAACCTTGCATGAAAAAACCGGGGTAATGAGGCCTGCCAGTGGCTTTCCCTCGTGCACCAGTCGCGTTATCATGCAGCCATATTCCCATGTTGCCCCAGGGTTCTCTTCCACCAGCATTTTTCGCAGTCTCTCCCTGTGACAGGGATCCAATGGTGTGCCCTTGAAACGCGGAAGGCTGCTCACGTCGAGCCGCCAGAGTAATGACATCAAGAACAGTTTCAGCTTCCTATAATCGATATTGCCTACAACTATGTAGTCTCGAAGGTCTTGCACCGAGATCGGCGCGCCACCATAGAGTACACCCCTCGCGTGTTGTTCAAAGACGCTCAGTCGGCCCTCGCAGTCTCCGCAGAGCAATCTTTCCCGTAGCCCTTTTTGAAAGAGGCGGATTCCTCGGCCCTCGATGCTGCTTAGGCCGTAGAAGCGATGTTTGTTGTCATATGCTTGGGTGAAAAGGAATTCCGGAAGTACGTGGGATTCACGCAGTTCTTTCCGTTGTAAGCACAATCGGCATTCCGAAGTCTTCGTCATGTGCAAATCAGTATAGTACGCTTGTTCATCATCCGGTCAACGTGACGTCACCCTCCACCTTCGCCATGCCGCCCGTGCGCCGCGTGAGGGCACGCGGCCTGCAACCGCCTGGCGGAAACGACGGCAAGCGGGGACGCTCGCCCTACCATTGAGTTGGGGTGAAGACACCGGCTCAGCTGACGGATTAAAGGGCGGGACGTCGCCGGGGGCGCTGTTACGACGGAGACAGCGTTTGTGTAAAGTAAATTCACGAATACTTAACACAACCGCTTTTGACGCTTTCTTGCTTTAGACAACGTGGCGACTACGGACGATATGTGTTCGACAGTTCTGAAGGGTCTTGGCGGCGTGCGCCGCGTGGGGGGGCAGCGTATACATCACAGTTTGATGTTGACAAGCATCATGGTTATAGGTATTGTCGCGCCCATGAAGAAGACCAACCCCGTTTTTCTGAACGGCGTGCCGGAGCTGCTGGTGTTGCGGTTGCTTTCCCGGCGGGAGATGTACGGGTATGAAATCGTTGAGGAAATCCGCGCGCAGACGCGGGAGACGCTGACGTTTGGCGAGGGCTGCATTTATCCGTACCTGCATTACCTGGAGGCGGAGAAGCAGGTGAGCAGTCGACGGCGGGAGGTGGAGGGACGCAGCCGCAATTACTACAAGCTGACCCCGCGCGGGCGGAAACGGTTAGATGAACTGGCCAGCGAGTGGAAACGCGTCACGAGCGGCATCTCGCTACTGATGGAGGAACAACATGCCTGAGCCCAAATATCTGGCGCAATTGCGGGGTCGGCTGGTGGATCTCGGCTGCCCGGTTTTTCAGGTGCGACGATTGGTCCGGGAAGTGGCGGATCACCGCGACGATTTGCTGCGAACGGCGGTGGTGGAAGGATGTTCGGCGTCGGAAGCCGAGGCGCGCGCGGATGGGCAACTCGGCGACCCGCTGGAGTTGGCGGAGCGGTTGACGGCGGTGGTGCGGCGCTCGTCCTGGTGGGGCCGACACTCGTTTATCGGGTTCGGTCTGCTGCCCGTTGTTGTGATTCCGGTGCTGTGGGTTTTGCTAACGGGTGTGGGTATATGGCTGGAGTACGCCGTGGGCTGTGGCTTGAATGACGACCGACTTCAT
Organism: Verrucomicrobiia bacterium; assembly: GCA_035541135.1. Classification (GTDB taxonomy): domain Bacteria; phylum Verrucomicrobiota; class Verrucomicrobiia; order Palsa-1439; family Palsa-1439; genus Palsa-1439. The sequence continues at coordinate 1,715 of DATKNW010000073.1, read as the reverse complement.
GCGGCGGCCGCCAGACCCGATGGCTTCCGCCACATTTGCATGGCAATTAACGGCGCCGACTATGTCGCCATCGTGCTGGTGACGCTGTTGTTTTGCTGGCTGACGTATCGCGCGGCGGCGAGTTTCAAGTGGACGGTGACGGCCTGCGTGGTGTCGGCGCTCTGGGCGCTGTTCACTCGCGTTTCCATTCAGCCGCACAATTTATGGTTGGGATTTTGGGGAACCTGGCCGGTACACAATATTTGGACTCCACAGTTGATCCGATGTGCCGTTCCGCTGTTGATTCTCGGCGTGACGTACGCGTTTCAGCGGCGGACCGCGCAGCGGTTTCTCGAGAGCGCGGCGGGGTAGCCCTGCTCGGTCTCGCAAGTTGAGGCGGAGCTGCGGGGTAGTGTAATGCAACCGGGGCAACTTGGAGATCCATGGCTCGCCGTCGAATCGTCCAAGGGTGTCTGCCTATCTTGGGCGTTGGGACAATTCGTGGATCGCGAAAATCAGTGCTAAGAAAATCAGTACGAGGGCCAACCTACCATAGTCGTTGACGACCTGCTTCAGAAGCCATTGAATGATTTCCAAGATGGACTTCATCTCACTCCTACTTGGCCGCTTTGATCGAGGCCACGGTATGCCGGTGGATTTGGAGGGTTTTGGCTGCGCGGCTTACGTTTTCACCCGTGAGGCTGAGGACGCGGAGAACATACCTTCGTTCCACCTCGTCTAGGGGCCGCGCATTGGCGACTTCCGTGGGCCACAGGCCCTCCTCTACGGCTGCGACCCGCTCCACCCACCGGTTGACGTGCGTGGTTAGGAGTTCCAGACTGATCGGCTTCGTTAAGAATGAGTCGGCGCCATTTTGAAGCGCGTCATTTCGAACATCGATTCCGGCAAATCCACTCAGTACAATGACTGGCAGATGCGGGAGCAATTCCTTGCATTTCTTGAGAATCCCCTTGGCGGTTGCTTCCCCTCGGTGACTGTTGCTGAGACTCCAGTCGAGCACGATCGCCGAGAATCCGCCTTTGGATAATGCGTCGTAAGCCTCGTCGCTAGAGTAGGCCGCAAATGCGCTGAACGATGTCGTGTTAAAGGTCTCGACAAGGGCCGCTGAATACGAACGGTCGTCCTCAACAATTAGCACTCTCTTCTTCTCTCTCATGTTCGCCTCTTGAAACTGCGTTGCTTTGGCATTGTCCCGGTATGTAGCAGGCGGTATACCAAACAGGCGAAAAGATCGGCAGCTACTGTCGAAGAATTCGACATCATGTACGCTAGCCACTTGGGGGGCTGGCGGGAGCGAAGACGCAAGGAATCTGCTTCCTGCTCCTTCCTGCGGTGGCTCGTGCCGACAGAGCCACGCCTGAGGCGAGGTAGCGGCGCGGCAACAACGGGCGGGCGCAACGGAGACAGCCGCAAGCAGGGACGCTTGCGCCACCAAGGCGCCGACGGCAGGCGGGCGGGACGCCCGCCCCACTATTCGGCGGTGGTGCGCGCCGACAGAGCCCCGCCGAAAATGAGACACAAGCAGGTGGCAGCTGTCGCTTTTTTTCATTTCTACCTGGGGGTAAGCTGGGTCGTGATTAGAGGTTCTCTGTGTTGGAAAGGGCTTTTTTCGTTGGGTTGTTGACATGGGCTGCGTTTGGTTAAGAGGCTTGGAGTTGCAGCAGCCAGGAACCGTGTTCAGTCTGGTTGCGGGTGTGAAGGTCGGCATTGTACGG
>DATKNW010000072.1:0-15544 GCA_035541135.1 Verrucomicrobiia bacterium | reverse complement strand
TAGCGCCGGGTAGCTGTGTGCGGAAACGATAAGCGCTGAAAGCATCTAAGCGCCAAGCGCCTCCCAAGATTACGTCTGACGGCCGCAAGGCCCTGAAGGCTCGGGGAAGACTACCCCGTTGATAGGCCGGGTGTGTAAACGTGGCAACACGTGAGCTGACCGGTACTAATCAGCCGTGAGGCTTGATCACTTAACTTTTCCTCGCCAGAGGGAGAGGCAGTGATTTAACAAACCTCAGCGTGGTAGCCCTGCTTGCTGTATGCAATTATCAGAGAACCAACTGTTCTTTCAAAACGGCAGAAGCCAGGAGTCAGGAGCCTGAATTCAGAATAAGGCTCCGATGTTGTGAGACCCCGATACTGACTCCTGAATTCTGGATTCTGACTTCTGTCGCCGATTTCCCGGTGGTCTTGCCGCAGTGGTCCCACCCGTTCCCATTCCGAACACGGCCGTGAAACGCTGCAGGGCCGATGGTAGTGCCTGTATAGCTTGCGCGAGAGTAGGTCGCTGCCGGGGTAATTTCAAAAGCCCGCATTCCGAAAGGAGTGCGGGCTTTTTGTTGCCTTGGCCGGCAGCCGTGCTACCATCACCTCAAATGCGCTCAATTGTTCATATTCTAAACATCCATCCGGAGAACTGGGATGAGTGTAATGCGGCTAAGATCTTCGGAACAAAAGGGTTGAGCCGTAGCGGTTTGAACCGGGGCGACATGCTTCTTGTGAGGCGTACTGGGAAGGATTACGGATGCGTTGCGATCTGGGAGTTTGAAAAGGAAGAAGAAGCAACGGACGTCCCCTGGAAGGACGCCGAGTACCTGTGGAAGCAGTATTTCCGAGAATTAGCTACTTTCCGTGAGGCTTTTTGTGAAGAGTTTGCGGGCGTGTCCAAGTATTCAGCGAAGATTGCGCTATCTGCCATGCGCCTTGCGGGAAGCATCGTACGACTGAAACCTGATGAGCTCTCGAGGTACTTAGCCGCACTTCTGCGGGAAAAGGGCTCGGAAATGAAGGCGGAGATCAAAGGCAGACTTCAGGAACTCGTCGTAGTTGATGAGAAACCTGAAAAGCCAGCGCCATCGTCGATCCCGGGTATTCGCACGGGTGATATCGTGGGTGAGCCGATCAATTACCGAGGTATCATCTACGCTCCACTTAACGAAGCTGGCGTAATTCTGTTGTTTTCAAGAATGATGGAAGACCTCGGGATCATCTATGAGTCGAGCCCAGCGCAGTACCCCGACATGATTAGTAGGATTAAGACTGTCCGGGGTTTCGAAAGAGTTCGCATAGAGTTTGAGTTTGTGAGCAGCAATTTCTTTCGACATGGCCATGATCCTAGCGGATGTGACATGGTCGTTTGCTGGGAAAACGATCTCAAGGCAGATAAGGCTGAAGAACTTGATCGCCACGGCGTGAAAATCTTGGCGTTGTCGGAAATCATAGAAAACGGCCCAGAAGATCATGTCCGTGAGGACGGTGAAGCATATTCGCCGGTGGACTGATCGATGCATCTACTACAGTGCCGATCTTGCCTTACGGCACGGTGTCTTTGGTGAGCTTGATGAGGGTCTTCCACATCTTTTCCGGCGCATCACATTCGAAGAGGGCTTTGCGGGCGTCGGTGGACTCGAACGTGCGGACCAATCCCGCCAGTTGAATCTGCCGCGGTCGTAGTCCGTCAGGACCTCCCCATTCTTGGTGACACGAATTCTCTGCCGGTGCGATCCGCCTTTACCGCAGACTTTTCTCCGTCCGGCTTCGCTTGCCTGTTCTGGTGCCCCCATCGTCATCCAAACAGGTGTTGTCGCGCGCATGATATTTTGCTAAGCGAAATATCATGGTGGCGGCGGCGGGTGGCCGTTGGGGGATACGTCTGACGGAATGGGGGGCGAGGGGGAAGCTGTGCGGACGGCAATTCGCGGGGGAGCGGTTCGAATCGGTGTTGCCGCGGACGGTGGCGGGGATCAGGCTTTCAGGACGCGATTCATGGCGGCGGAGAACTGCTGCCATTTCTGTTTGCGGAGACGGAGTTCGGCGCGGCCCTTGGCGGTGACAGTGAAGATGCGGCGTTCGTGATGGCGGCCGGGCTCGACAATGCGGGATGTGACGAGGCGGCGTTTCTCCAGCGACCGTAGAAGGGGATACAATCGGCCAAAGGCGAACTGGAAGTAATCACGCGATCGCGCGGCCAACTCCTTGCGGAGTTGGTAGCCGTGTTGCGATTTCCCGGCCAACAACGCCAAGACCAGCGTCTCGGCATTCCCGTGCAACATCGTGCGTTCGATCATTCCCATGATATGTCGCTAAGCGATATATCATCGCAAGGCCGGCGGTGTCAAGGGATGGATGCCGAGACCGCTACGAGCTGAATCGGGGCAGAGGTGGCGGGACCGGTCCGCGGAGGGCAGCGTTTGTCCGCAAGCAGAGGGATGGCGGGTGGGTTCAGCGGGGCGGCGCTTGCGAGAAGGCTTGAACGGACGGTGGAGTGGGGTCTATATGAGGGCATGGCGGCGACCAAACGCGGGGTCGGGTCTGGGAAGTGGCGGCGGCCATCGTATGCCGGACAGGTTCGCGGTGCGTGCTTCGTCCTGGTTCTTGGAGTGCTCCCGATCCTCTACGGCGCGTGGAGCACCTACCACGATCGGCCCTCCCTGCAGTGGCCCAAGGTGTCGGGCCAGATTCTGCAAGCCGAGCGACGTTATATCAGCCGCCCCCGAAACTCCTACTACCACCTCGTGATCTCCTATGCGTACGGCGTTAACGACCAGCGCTATCTCGGAAACCAGTTCGCACTCTGGGACACGGATTGGTACATTGATCGTGATACGGTGCTGGCATTCCTCGCCGCGCACCCGGTTCATTCGACGGTGGATGTCTTCTACGATCCGCGGGACCCGCAGAACGCGGTGCTCGTTCCGGGCGCGGACGAACCGCGCAACCGCCTGTTCATCTGGTGCGGCACACTCATGGCGGCTCTCTCGGTCTACCTGTTTGTCCGGGCGCGACAAGATGCTCCGAGACACGGCGCGGCGATCCGGGTGTCGCCGGTTGCCCCGGAAAAACCGGCCGAGCTGCCGCATGGATTTGTCACCTACGAGCCCGGCAACAAACGGAAGCTGAATTGTTTTCCGGACAGAGATTGCCTTCTGGAGGCCCTCGGCCACAACGGCCCGAAGGTCCAGGACTGGACGCCGGCGGACCGCGTGATCGACACCGCGGGGTGCGAGTATCGGCTGGTCGCCCGGCCCGACAAGAAGTCCTACGACTACGAGCCCACCGGGGAAACGTGGAACTGGGAGAAGCTGCTCGATGTCGCGGTCGCCGACGCGCAGCTCCTCCGGAAGGATCCCGAAGTTCTCCGTCGCAAGGTCTACGACGCGCCGCCCGAGAAGAAGCTGGCGGTGCTCATGAAGTGCGTCGACGATCTGCCCACCGGGCCGCGCTGGGTCATGATTGGCTTCGTTCTGTTCCTGGTGTTGTTCTTCCTGATCGTCGTGCTCGTTGCCGGCACAGTGATCAACTGGCTGCTAAAGTGGTTCTGAGCCTGTCGCCGCGACAGCAGAACCCGCGGTGGGCTTGGCAAACTTTGTGTCAGCAGGCGCGCGCTACGGAACCGTGTCCTTCGTCAGCTTGACCAGCGTCTTCCACATTTTTTCGGGCGCATCGCACTCCAGAAGGGTTTTGCGGGCGTCGGTGGACTCGAAGGTGCGCACCAATCCCGCCAGCAGGCGCAGGAAGAACGCGGTCGCGGGCGTGGGGATCACGATGAAGAAGAAGATCTTGCTCAAATGATCGTCCGCGGCGCCGAACTTGATGCCTTTTTCCTTCAGGCCGACGGCAAAGGTCAGGCCACCGCCTTCGGCATCACGCACATGCGGGAATGCCAGGCCGTGTTCGACGGCGGTGCTGACGATGGCTTCGCGGCGCAACGCCAGCTCGGTCAGCGCGGCGGTGTCCTCGACGAAGCCGGCTTCGCCGAGGGTCCTGGCGAGCTCGGCGATCACGCTCTCGCGGCTCGTCGCTTCGAGCCGGGGGATCATCAGGTTGGCCGCGGAAAACCGCGCGATGCCGGTCTCGACCGGCCGGTCACCGTCGTGTTTCTTCTTCGGCTGACGCGCGACGGTGTCGGGGAAATAGAGGAAGCGGCCGCAATGCGGGCAGTTCTGCAGCTGCTCACCGGCTTTGGTGGCGTTGACGATGGCCGGCGGCACGGCGAGACCGCACCGCGAGCAGCTCCCGTGCGCCAGCGGAATGACGGCGAGCGGGTAGCGTTTCTGCAGGCGGTCGTAGCGGGCGGCGACGTCCGGCGGCAACTGGGCGCGGATTTCGGCAATGGATTTCTCCAACTGGGCGAGCGGCATCTTGGAGTTGGAGGCTTTTTGTTCTTCCTTGGCGAAATTGAGTTCCTGCAACTGGATCAACTGATTCAAGACATTATTCATGGTGATATTGGCGTGTACGACGCTCACAACTGACTGTAGAACCTTTGGCCGCAGTCGCCAATGAAAAAATTCCATTGACGCAAGGAATCGCTTCCCCTTTGGGCGCCGACGCGGTATCATCCGCGCCCCGTGACTGAGCCACAGAGAGAGCCGGGCCGATTGACCGTCGGGGGCACCGTGCGCGTGGTCGGCAGCGTGTCGCAGGAAGGCACGTTGGCGCGGCTGGCGGCGCGGACCGAGCAGGATTGCGACGTGGTGGAAGTGCGGGTCGACCTGATCGGCGCGTACGCGCCGCATTCGCTGCACGCGGAACCGATCTGGCTGAAACACGCGCAGGCCATCGAGGCGCGCGGCGTGCCCGTGGTGGTCACGGCCCGCCTGTTCGCCGAAGGAGGAAAATGGCAGCAACCGGATGAGCTGCGGCTGCCGCTGTTCCAGGACGCGCTGGCGCGTGTCGCGGCGGTGGACATTGAATTGCGCAGCGCGATTCTCGAACAGGTGACGGAGCTGACCCGCCAGCAGAAGAAGGCGCTGATCGTCTCGCACCACGATTTCGGCCGGACGCCGCCGCTGGAGGAACTGCGGGTGATCGTCGACCGCGCGTCCCGTTTCGGCACGATCGTCAAGGTGGCGACGATGGTGAAGACGGAGGCGGAGTTGGAGACGTTGCGGGCGCTGCTGGCGGAGAAACGGCCGTCGCCGTTGTGCGTGCTCGGCATGGGTCCGCTGGGCCTGCAAACGCGCGTTGAGTTTCCGAAGATCGGTTCCTGTCTCACGTACGGCTATCTGGACCAGCCCGTCGCGCCGGGTCAGGTGCCCGCGCGCGAACTGATGCGGCAGTTGCACGGCAAGTGACCGGTTAGGCTGGTAGTTGAGCCAACCGCTTCGCGGCGATCTCGCAGTACTTCTTCGAAACATCCACGTGGATGAAGTGTCGTCCCGTTTTCTTCGCCACGACGGCCACGGTGCCCGTTCCGCCGAACGGATCCAGCACGACGTTGCCACGATAGCTGTAGAATTTGATGAGGCGATAAATCAGTTCTTCCGGGAACGGAGCCGGGTGGCCATTGGATTTTGCCTTCGGAGATTTTCGACCGCGGCGCGGCGGGTAGAGACTTTTCAGGAACGGCTGGCGGCCCTGCGTTTCGGGTGCGATTGGCCAGAAGCCATCGGAAAACTTGATGAACTCGTCGCCGGCGATGTCGGCGCACTCCTTGTTTCCCTCCAGCGTCCACGAGCCTTTGGAGAACACGAGGACGTACTCCCAACTGGGGATGATGTGCGGATTGCGCGGGCTTTTCCACGAGCCCCAGGCGGTGCGTCGGCGCATCGTCTGTTTGTACCAGATGATCTCCGTGCGCATGATGAACCCGAGATCGCGGAGTTGTCGCGCCATGTCGTAATGAATCGGTCGGAAATCCTTGATGCTGGTCGGGGCGATATTGAGCGCGAACCGTCCGCCATCGACGAGGACGCGGTGGAGTCCGCGCCAGACCGGCAGGAGCCAGGCGAGATATTCATCGTAGGACATCCGGTCGTCGTGGCCGTCGTAGGCGAGCCCGACGTTGTACGGCGGCGACGTGACGGCCAGGTGCACGGTCTTCGGCGGCATCTTGCGCAGGACATTGCGACAATCGCCGGGGACGACGCGATCCAGCCAGACGGATGGTTTCACGCGCCTGTTATAGCGCAACGCCTTGCTGGCCGGAAGCGGAATCTGCTACAGTGGTGGCGTGAAGAACTTGGTGCTGGTGGGATTCATGGGCAGCGGCAAGACGGACGCGGGCAAGATCGCCGCGAAACGGCTGGGGATGGCGTTTGTGGACATGGACGCGATTATCGAAACGCGCGTCGGACAGACTATCGCGCAGATTTTTGAGTCGAAGGGCGAACCGTTTTTCCGCGAGCAGGAACGGGCGCTGGTGCGGGAACTGGCGGCGAAGACGAATCAGGTGATTGCGACCGGCGGAGGAATCGTGCTGGACGCCGACAATCTCCGCGAGCTCGAGCGGACGGGGGTGGTGGTGTGCTGCTGGGTGGACGCGCGGGTGGCGTACGAGCGCACGAAACATACGCGGCACCGTCCGCTTCTGGAGACCGATGCGGACCGGCTGGCTCGGATCGAGTCGTTGTTGCGCGTGCGCGAGCCGTTGTACAACGCGATCCCGCTGCAGATCGACACGTCGGCGATGAGCGTGGAGCAGCAGGCCAATGAACTCATCCGCATCTACAAACAGCAGGTTGGCGGCTGAGGGACGACGGGTGAACCCGGCAGGACGCGCGGAGGAGATCAAGCGGCGCGCTCTGGCCCTCGGCTTTGATCTGGTCGGGATTACGACGGCGCGCCCGCCAACGCATTCGGCAGAATACAAGGAGTGGCTCGCGTCGGGGTTTCATGGCGAGATGGCGTACATGGCCAAAGGCGCGGAGAAGCGGGTCGATCCATCCAAGATTCTGGCCGATGCGCGGTCGGTCGTGGTGGTGGGATTGAATTATTGGATTGCATCTCCTGCCGACGAAGTACCCACCCCTTGCCCCTCCCAAGAGGGGAATGGGCAAGCGTGCCTCCCCTCCTCTGGAGGGGCCAGGGGTGGGTTCGAACGCCCAAATCACGGTCGCATCGCGCGGTATGCGTGGGGGGCGCGCGACTACCATGATGTGATGGGAGAGAGGCTGAAACGGCTGGCGGTGGCGATCGATGAATGCGGTGGGCCGGGGACGCGGTCGCTGTGGTACGTGGACACCGGGCCGATTCTCGAGCGCGATCTGGCACAGCGGGCGGGGATCGGATTCATCGGCAAGCACACCAACCTCATCAGCCGTCGGCTCGGAAACTGGATTCTGCTCGGCGAGGTGCTGACGAATCTCGAACTGGCGGCGGGCGAACCCGAGCGCGCGTACTGCGGGACGTGTCGGCGATGCATCGATGTGTGTCCCACGCGAGCGATCGTCGCGCCGTACCGGCTCGATGCGCGATTGTGCATCAGCTATCTGACAATCGAGTTGAAAGGCGCGATCCCGGCCGAGTTGCGGCCGCTGATCGGCGATCACGTATTCGGTTGCGACGATTGCCTGGAGGTGTGCCCGTGGAACCGGTTCGCGAAGCTTTCGGCCGCGCACGAGTTTCAGCGGCGCGAGATGCCGGCGTTGACCGAGTTTCTCTCGTGGGACGAGCAACGATTCCGCGACTTCTTCCGCGGTACGCCAATCTATCGGATCAAACGCCGCGGCTTCCTCCGCAACGTGTGCGTGGTGCTCGGCAACATCGGCGACGCCTCCGCTCTGCCCGCACTGGAACGAGCGTCGCGGGATGCCGAACCTCTTGTGCGCGAGCACGCTACGTGGGCGATTGAGCGAATCCGAAGCCGTTCTTTGGGCACAAAGTCTGCTATCTAACGGCCGTTCGGTCGTACTTGGGGGGACGCATGCTCATTGTTTACGGCATAACCATTTTTACCGGCGCGGCGCTGCTGTTTATTGTGCAGCCGATGGTCGGGCGGATGGTGCTGCCGCTGTTGGGCGGATCGCCGGCGGTGTGGAACACGACGATGGTGTTCTATCAAGCCGTGCTGCTGGCGGGATACGCCTACGCGCATTTCACGACGCGATGGCTTGGGATCCGGCGGCAGGCGATGCTGCATGCCGTGATGCTGCTGCTGCCGTTCTTGGTGATGCCCGTGGTGATCCCGCACGACTGGACGCCGCCGCCGACGCACAATCCGATCCCGTGGCTGCTCGCGGTGCTGGCGATGACGGTCGGCGTGCCATTCTTCGTTGTATCGGCGACGAGTCCGCTGCTGCAACGATGGTTTTCGGCAAGCGGACACCGCGCCGCGGCTGACCCGTATTTTTTGTACGCGGCGAGCAACTGCGGCAGCCTGCTGGCGCTGGTGGTGTATCCGGCGTTCATCGAACCGCACCTGCGGCTGGGCGAGCAGAGCCTGTGGTGGCTGGTCGGCTACGATTTGCTGGCGGGCCTGACGGCGGTGTGCGGACTGTGGATTACACGAAGGCTGCGGTTGTCGGCTGCGGCGGAGTCGTCCGCTGAGCCGGCGGCGCTTGAAATTTCCGGCGAACCACTGACGGCGGGGCGCCGGTGGCGCTGGGTGATCCTGGCGTTTGTACCGTGCAGTCTGATGCTGAGCGTAACGACGTACATCACGTCGGAGGTCGCGCCGATTCCGTTGCTGTGGGTGATCCCGCTGGGTGTGTATTTACTGGCGTTCATCTTTGCGTTCGCGCGGCGGCGGCTGGTGCCGCATCGATGGATGGCGCGGATGCTGCCGGTGGCCGCGGCGGTGGTAGTGGCGACGCTGGTCGCGCGGGTGGTGCACCCGATCGGAGGGCTGATCGCATTGCACCTGGCGTGTTTGTTCATTGTCTCGATGGCGTGCCTGGGCGAACTGGCGGACGACCGGCCATCCACGGCGCACCTGACGGAATTTTATCTGTGGTTGTCGGTGGGAGGAGTGCTGGGCGGGGTCTTCAATGCGATGGTGGCGCCGCTGATCTTCTCGACCGTGGCGGAATATCCGCTGACGCTGGTGCTGGCGTGCCTGCTGATGCCGAATTGGGCGTCCGCGACCACGGCGGCGCGGCGGCAGCGCGCGCTGGATTTCGCGGTGCCGCTGTTGATCGGGCTGTTCGCGGCGAACCTCTTGCAGGTGCTGCGCGGCGGGACGACGTGGCCGGTGCCGGTCCTGATGGCGGTGATGTACGGCGTGCCGGTGGCGCTGTGCCTGTTGTTCGTGCGGCGGTCGCTGCGATTTGCGCTGGCGTTGGCGGGAGTGCTGATGGCGTGCGCACTGGTGCCGGGGTACGCGGACCACACGCTGCTCGTCGAACGGAACTTTTTCGGCATCCACCGCATCAGCCTGGATCCACGGGGACAATATCACTGGCTGGAGCACGGGAACACGATCCACGGCATTCAACACGTAGACCTTCGCCAGCGGGACGAGCCGTTGTCGTATTTCACGAAGCGGGGACCGTTTGGACAGGCGTTCGCGACGCTGGACGATTCGCTGAAACGGCGCGTGGGCGTGATCGGGCTGGGCGCGGGATCGCTGGCGGCATACGCGCGGCGGGGCGAACACTGGACGTTCTACGAGATCGACCCGGCGGTGGAAGAAATCGCGGAAGACCCGCGGTACTTTACGTTTTTGCATGATTGCCCGGCGGACGTGGACGTGGTGATGGGGGACGCGCGGCTGTCGCTGCAGCAGGCGCGGGACGGGCAGTATGGGGTGCTGGTGCTGGACGCGTACACGTCGGACACGATTCCGCTGCACCTGATCACGCAGGAGGCGATGGCGCTGTATCTGCGGAAGCTGGCGCCGGACGGGGTGCTGATCTTCCACATCTCGAACCGTCATCTGCGGTTGGAGCGGGTGCTGGGAGTGTTGGCGCAGAACGTGGGTCTGGCGTGCCTGATCCAGAACGAGACGGGCGGGGGTGAGGACGAATTGCTGGCCACGGGAAAGATTTCGTCGAAGTGGATGATCATGGCGCGGCAGCCCGACACGCTGTTGCGGCTGGGCCGGGACGCGCGCTGGCAGAGCCCGCCACCGCATTTGCAGGCGCGGTTGTGGACGGACGATTACGCGAGCGTGTTCAGCGTGTTCATCTGGCGGTAAGCCGCGTCACCGGGTAGCGCTTTACAACGCCGTGCTCCTTCCGTAGTCTGTGGCGAGGTTCCCACTCGAATGGACTCTTCTCGGACACGCTCTTGGAAATCCGTGCTGGCGTGGCTCGGTCTGCTCGGCGTGGCGGTGGGGCTGCGCGCGTGGCACCTGACGGGATTTGTGGTCAGCAACGATGAGGGCCACTGGCTGTTGTACGCGTTGGACAAGCAGCTGTTGTTCGAGCCCCTGAAGAATTCCTATCCGCGGCCGGACCTGTTGTTCCCGCTCCTCGTGTCGGCGACGGCGAAATTGTTCGGATCGAACGAGCTGGCGCTGCGGTTATGGCCGATGGTGGCGGGAGCGCTTTCGATATTTCCGTTGGCAGCACTGATTTCGCGGATTACGGGCGACCGTCGAGCGGGATGGGTGGGGGCGGCATTTCTGGCGGTACTGCCGCTGCACGTGTATTTTTCCGCCACGGGAATTCCCGACACAATGGCATTGTTCCTGGGTTTGTGCGCGCTGGTGTTCATGATGCGCGCGCGGCAGAGCCGGGCGGCAGCGGATTTTGCCGGGATGAGTGTGTTCATGGCGGTGGCGCTGCTGACGAAGGCCACGGCGATCTACGGCTGGGCGTTCATGGCGGTGGGGGGCGCGTTCTTGTTCGCCGAGCGGAAATCGCGGCAGGCGTTCTACGGGTCGCTGGCGCTGAGCGCGGCGCCGCTGTTGATCGTGACGCTGGCGATCTGTTGGCGCAGTCGCGCGCTGAGTTTTTTCCACGAGCCGGGGGTGACGGAGAAATTCGGGTTTGAGACGGCGATGCTGCGGCTGGAGCTGCAATACTTGGCGGCATTCTACGAAGCGCTGTTGGTCGCGGCGGCCATCGGCGTAGCGCTGGTGATCCGGCGCGTCGTTCGCGGTGTGGTGGCGGACGGGCTTCTGTTGGTCTGGCTGTTGCCGCTGGTCAGTCTGCTGGTGACGCCGATCTTTCGCGCGGGACGCGTGGAGATGTTGTGGCTGATCCCGAGCGTGTGCCTGTTTGCCGTGTTGGCAGTGCGTTCGTTGCCCCGAATATGGGCGCAATGTAGTGCGGGAGTGGTGCTGGTGTTGTTGGCGACGGGTTCGCTGTACGGCGTGCCGGTGCCGTACCCCGGACGCGCCAAGGCGGCGAGCGATTACACGACGGCGGTGCTGGACCGGCCGTCGGGCTGGCCGTCGCGCGACGCGGCGCGGTGGTTGACGGCGCACACGGAGGCGGATGACACGATCCTGTTCACAGCGTACACGTTTACCGATCCGCTGCTGCTGAAGTTGAGCGAGGTGCGGCGCGTGATACCGAATGCGGGGGAGAACTGGGAGTTGCTGCGGGATCCGACCAATCAAGTGCATTACGCAGTGTTCACGCAGGACTATCGGGCGTATGTGCCGACGTTTGCACGGTACGCCGACACGCACTTTGAGCTGCTGAAGGACGCGCAATTCCCCGGGTATGGGATTTATGATTGCCAGAAGAACGGGCGATTCGTCGCGTATCCGGACGCCTACAACAGCGCGGCGCGGTATGCGCGGGCGGGCGTCGAATACATGCAGCAGCATCAGCTCGGCGCGGCGGTCACGGCATTTGAGACGGCGCTGAAGGTCAATCCGAATGAGCCGGCCAGCAGCGTGATTCTGGCCCTCGTGTACTCCGAGTTGGGGCGTGATGCGGACGCCATCGCGCAATGCGAGCAGAACATTCACTCCGGCGTCGAACCATCGACCAGCTACGGCGTGCTCGGACAAATCCGGGAGCGGCAGGGTGACCTGGCGGCGGCGCGGGCAGCGTATGAAGAATCACTGGCGTTGGACCCGCACAATCCGACCACCACACGGTTGCTGGCGGACCTGAAGGCGCGGCTGGCGTCGACGAATGCCCCGGCGAAGTGAGCGGGGTCAGAACAACCGCAAGCGGGGACGCTCGCGCCGCCAGCGGGGGGGCTGTGGTTATTGATCGCCAGGTCTGCGCGGTTTCTCGGTCATGTCTGAGGACATGAATTCCTGGCGGAAGAGTTCGCGGTGGGTGCGTTTGGAGATGCGGCGGATGAGCAGCAGGTCCCAAAGCGCGATGATGACGGCGGCGATGGTCAGCAACATGCACCACGTCCAGTAGACGAGAAACTGCAGGCCTTCGAGGCGATTGGCGAGGACGGTCGCGCCGAGGATGACCATGAGCGCGCAGGCGGTGAGCAGGATGGCGCCGACGATGCGCAGGGTGATATGCCAGCGCGGGAGCGGAAGCTTATCGCGACGGGTCTTTCCCATGAAACCTTCTCGACACTTCAATAGCAACGAACGCCACGACGCTAAACTGTACTGCAGTTGTCGCCACGATAATCGGCACACGAGATAGTCCAGGATGTGGCAGCAGGAATTCCGCGAGCCAACTGCCCGGGTGATGGACAAAAATCAACCACCACGGGAAATCCCCGGTTGGTCCACAGGGGCCGAATCCACCTGAGAAGAACGAATAGATTGCGACACCGCACAGTATGGCCTCGACCAAGCAGCCAGCCCACAATGCCAGCACAAATGTAGAACGCTTTCTCATGTGGTAATCGGCCTCGTGATGCAAGGCCGGGTCACCGCACTCAAACTACTACACAATGACCTGTTCGGTCTGGGAATCGAAGAAATGGCTTTTGCGCATGTCGAAGGCCATGTCGAGTTTCTGACCGACCTCGGCCTTCTGGTGCGGGTTGACGCGGGCGACGAAGGTGTGGCTGCCCGTGCCCAGGTACAGATAGATTTCGGCGCCCATCGGCTCGACGACCTCGACGGTGGCGGCGGCGGTCTGGTCGGGCGCGGCGAAGGAGGCGTGGATCTTCTCGTTGATGTCCTCGGGGCGCGAGCCGAACATGACGGGTTTGCCGACGTAGCCGGCGAGTTTGCCGGCGGTGTCATCGTTGAGGCGGACGGAGAAACCCCTGGCGCCGTTGCCATCGGTGGTCTGTTCCGTGAACCAGAGCGCGCCCGGCCGCTGAGCGATTGTGCCTTTGAAGAAATTCATCGGCGGGGATCCGATGAAGCCGGCGACAAAGATGTTCTTGGGGTTGTTGTAGAGCGTGATGGGATCGTCGACCTGCTGGATGAGGCCGTCTTTCATGACGACGATGCGGTCGCCCATGGTCATGGCTTCGACCTGGTCGTGGGTGACGTAGATCATCGTGGATTTGAGTCGGTCATGGAGCTTCGAGATTTCCGCGCGCATCTGGACGCGCATCTTCGCGTCGAGGTTCGACAGCGGCTCGTCGAACAAAAAGGCTTTGGGTTTGCGGACGATGGCGCGGCCGACCGCGACGCGCTGGCGCTGACCGCCGGAGAGGGCCTTGGGTTTGCGCTGGAGCTGTTCGCCGGTGATGCCGAGGATCTGGGCGGCTTCGCGGACGCGCTGGTCGATCTCGGCCCTGGGATATTTGCGGAGCTCGAGGCCGAAAGCCATGTTCTTGTAGACGGTCATGTGCGGGTAGAGCGCGTAATTCTGGAAGACCATGGCGATATCGCGGTCTTTGGGTGGGACATCGTTGACGCGTTTGCCGTCGATGAAGATGGCGCCGCTGGAGATTTCCTCGAGCCCGGCGACCATCCGGAGCGTGGTGGACTTGCCGCAGCCGGATGGGCCGACGAGCACGACGAACTCCTGGTCGCTGATTTCGAGGCTGGCGCTGTCGACGGCTTTGACGCCGCCGGGGTAAATCTTGGACACGTTTTCGAGGACGACTTTGGCCATAGTGTACCGTTTTCCCCTGGAATGGAGCTCGGCGGACATTTTGTAACAGAGCGTGTGCCCACGTGTCAAACGAGCGTTTGGGCGGGAGCGGCGCGGTCACGACCCGAGAGTGGTCGCGGACATCAGGGAGCATCGCGCGCGCGCAGTTCCGCGCAGGCGCTGAAGTAGCAAAAGTTATTGTCGTTGCCCACATCGAGGGACTTTTGGAACAGATTGGCGGCGGTTTCCGCGTCACCGGCGAGCTTGCGTTTCATACCGGCGTAATAAAAGGCCTCAGTCATCTGACCCGGGATGGCGCTGGGACGCTTGGCGGTGGCAACGGCGTCGCTGAAGAATTCGCTTTCGGGCAAGTGGTCGGCCAGAAAGCGCGCGACGCTGGCCGCCCACTCGTTGGCCTTTTCGCCTTGGAGGGACCCGATATAGGCGTCCAGTTCTTCCGTGGCATCCTGGGCCTCGCCGGTTTGCGAGCGGATCAGCCAGATGAAGGGCCGGGAGTCATTGATCGAGGAATCGACTGCCAACGCTTTGCGGAGGTTCTCCAAGGCTGGCGGCCATTGTCGCAGGTCGTACTGGAGGAGGCCGAGCAGTTCGTAGGGTTCGGCAAGCTGGGGGCCGAGTTCGATGGCCCGATGCGAATTGGCCAACGCTGCGTCGACCTCGCCGCATTTCATACTCAGGAGGCCCCGAGCAACGAAAGCCGTTACGCTCTTCGGGGTCAACTGCAGGGCGCGCTTCAGATCCGCGTCCGCGCCGTCAAAATCATCTGCCAGCAGCTTGGCGCCGGCGCGGCCGGCATATACTTCTCCGTCGGTGGGGTTCCGTTTAAGCGCCGCGTCAAAGTCGGCGAGTGCGGCGCCGAAATCTTTGAGGCTGCACTCGGCGTGGCCGCGGACCACGTAGGAGGGGCCGTCTACGTCACCCATCTCGATGGCTGTGGAGGCATCGGCCACGGCTTTTTCGTATTCCTTGCGAAGGACCTGGACCGCCGCGCGAGCTCGGTACGCCAGGGCATCCTTGGGATTGAATTCAACGGCCTTGTCCAGATCGTTCGCCGCCCCGTCGCGGTCGTGCAAGCTGGCGCGGCAAACGCCACGACACAAGTAAGCCGTGGCATCTTTGGGCTGCAGCACGATGGCCTGGGTAAAGTCGGTGATGGCGCCGGGGAGGTCCTTGAGGCTGCGCTTGCATGATCCCCGGTTGACGAGGGCCATCACGTTGGTGGGATTCAACTGGATCGCGTGGTTGTAGTCGTTGGCCGCGCCGTCATAATCGGAGAAGAGCTGCTTGAGGAGTCCTCGTTGGTACCAGGCGTCGGCATGTTGGTCATTCAGTTTGATGGCGCTGGAGAACTCGAACAGGGCATTGGTCAGGTTGCCGGATTGAAGTTTGTTCATGCCGGCCGCGTAGTGTAACTCCGCCAGCCTCTTGGGTGGGAAACAGGACGTGCAGACCAACAGGAAACCTACGAGAACCCAGCGGAAGCCTCGCGGGCGAGCTTTCATCGGGGCGGAGTATAACGTTTGGCCGGGTTGTCGGCAACGATAGAGAAGGTGGTGGCGGGCGCGGGGCCTCTTTTTTGGCTTGCGTTGCGGGTCGGGTCGGGAGCACTTTTAAAGGGTTGTCACCCCGTTGAGGCTCAGGAGAGAGGCGATGAAAACCGTTGCCTTGGCAGTGCTCGTATTGATTTGCCCGCTTTTCAGCGCGCACGCGGAA
>DATKNW010000071.1:0-3752 GCA_035541135.1 Verrucomicrobiia bacterium | reverse complement strand
ACCCGCTCGCCAGGCTTCCGCCCGCCACGCCCGGGTTCGTCACCGTCACCGTCACCGCTCCTGCCGTGCCCGCCGGCGTCGTTGCCGTGATCTGCGTACCACTCACCACCACCACGTTCGTCGCCGCGTTGCTCCCAAACGTCACCGTCGCGCCCGTGGCAAAGTTCGTCCCCGTGATCGTCACCGAGGTACCGCCCGCCGTCGTTCCCGTGTTCGGCGACACACTCGTCACCGTCGCCGGAACATCGTAGGTGTACCCGTTCGTCAGACTACCGGCTTGCCCGTTTACGGTTACCGTGACCGTCACCGCTCCCGCACTCCCGGCCGGCGTCGTGGCCGCGATCTGCGTCGCGCTCACCACCACCACGTTCGTCGCTGAGTTGCTCCCAAACATCACCGTCGCTCCCGCAGCGAAGTTCGTCCCCGTGATCGTTACCGGCGTACCGCCGGCGATCGGACCGCCGCCAGGCGACACGCTGGTCACTGTGGGCACAAGCACCTGGGGAGGTTGGGTGTTCGCTGCGACAATGTTGGAATAACCGCTCAAGTTGCCAGCGGCATCGGTCGCGCGCACGCGATAGTAATAGGTCGTGGATGGAGTCAGCCCCGTGTCGTTGTAGGCCGTTCCAATTGTGGTTGCAATCTGTGCGAAGTTTGAGCATCCAACTCCCTGGCAGCGTTCCACCAGGTAACCAGTCACACCGACATTGTCCGTAGAAGCGGTCCAAATGAGATCGATCTCCGTTGACGACGAATTTGAAGGCCCATCGCTGCCGGGAGGCAGAGAGCCATCCGGCGTCGAGGGCGGATCCACCGCTACCACAGCGGACTGCCACGTGGCGGAAGTGCTGAGGCCAAATGTGGCGGCGTAAGCACTTGGAGGCGCAGCGATCTCGTTTTCGGAATCGAGGAAGTTGGAAGAGGCCACGGGCTGGGGTGTGAAGCCTGTACCCGAAGTAAAAGTTTCCGCAACCGAGCTTTTCGCAAAGCCAATCAATAGATCATTGACACTCGTCGTGGTAATGGTTGGGCTCGTGACATTGAGCGACTGAGTGCCCGCGTCATCACCTATCGTCGAGATAGCATCAATGGGCGCGGGAATATTCGAACCTTGCACAACGAAGATCGAGATGACGAGCGACTGTGCGGCCGAAAGCGTAAGTGTGAAGGTGTGCCCCGGGCCGACGGTGGGATTTTTGGCGTACCAGATCTGTGAACGTAGATCGAATCCGGTGCTGGTGTTAGTCGGGCCTGCGGCCGAAATCCAAGTGTTGTTGTAACTATCCGACGGAGTCATCGTGACGCCGGCGTGGGAAGAAGCAAACACGACGAGCAAATCGCCGCCAGTGCTATCGAAGGCGGCCGTGGTGTGTACTGTCTGGGCGGTAGAATTGATGTAGCCCTGGGTGGCTTGAACGATTGGGCCGGGACCCATCAAATTCGAAGGGGGTGTGGGCGGCGTCGTGTCCGTGCCGCCGGTGCTTGCGGCGCGGAAAGCCACCATCTGCATGACCCACTGTCCCGTGGGATTGAGTCCAGCGCTGGCACTGTAACTTCCGGTAGCTACAACAGCGCGATCTTCAGCGATGTCAGCATCGGGAGCGGTGAGCATACGGCTGGTAAAGCCCGCGCCAGGACCCGAAGTGATGCTGGTGACGGTGTTGGCGGCGAACAGCAGGTCGTTCGCATTGGTGGTCGTTACAGCAGGCGTGGAGCTGGTGGTGCTACTGCCCGTACCGGCGATGGTCACGTCCACCGGATTATTTGGGTCCGCGCCGTAATATTCCAGAATTCGGACGTCAGGGTATGCTGCCGCGGTACTAAAGGTGACTTTGACGGTGTTGGCACCCGCCGCCGACGCCGGAATGTTAGCGAAATAATAGATGGCTTGAGAAAGAGCGGTGCCGACCCGCGTCGGTCCGATGGCCAGGGTATAGTTGTTCCCGTTGCTGTCAACCACCGAACTGATGTTGGCAGTCGCATCGTTCCAGCCAACGACTACAACGTTGAGGTCACCTGCGGTTTGGGGGCCCTGGTAAGTGACACTTACGGACGTGGGTGAAGATTGCGGGGTGGCATAGTTCCCCTGAATATAGGTAATGGTCCCGTTTCCAAATCCCCCGATCGTATAGTCGCCTGTGGCAACTGCGCTGTTGTTCAGACCGGCTACAACGGCGATTGCCTTGATCTCGGTGTTTCCCGTAACGTTGATTGGTGTGGTGTATCTCGTTGAAGAAGTGGTCGGAGTGCTCCCATCCAAGGTGTAGTAAATCGCGGCGCCCGATGTGGAATCGGAGAGGGAGACGTTCTGAGCGGAAGCGTAGCCTCCAGGCCCTGGATTGAAAGTCGGAGGCGCGGCAGACGGAGGAAGGCTGAGCAAGCCGTAGACGGTGACGGCATTGACTCCGCCGACGTACACCTTGCCATTTGCGACGGTGGGCACCACAAATTTGACCGCATTGGGGCCCTGGTCGCGAGCGCCTGTAGCCTGACTGCTATCCCAGAGTTCATTTCCAAGATTGTTCGGGTCAAAAGCGTACAAAACGGCCGGACCCGTAGCCGCGCCGTTCGTTCCACTCTTGGAGGAGTCGACCGCCCAGATGATGCCGTTCGAAGTGCCAGCGGCAGAAACGGCAGGAGTGAGGCCCGGAAAGGCGATGGTGGCATTGGATTGGGAGCTGGGATTGGTGAAAAACGTATCATTCGATGTATTGAAGGTAAATGCTTGGAGGGGAGAGCCCGCGGCACCAATGTAGAAGGTGTTCTGCCAAAAGGTGCCCGACGAGGCGATCTGGCTGCCCAAAGACCAGTTCTGGACGGTCTGAGTATTATCGCCAGTGTGGTAGTGCCCCATGAGGTCGCGGTTGACGAGGTAGAGGATTCCCCCCTTGCCGCCACCGATCAGCAGATGCGGGTAGGGTCCGGAAACGGAGTCCAGCAGGGTGACCGCACCGCCCTGACCCAGGTCGATGTTGTTCGCGCCGAGGGATTGTTGATTGTCGGGTGTAAACCAGTCGGAAACCGTCAATCCACTTGCAGTGCTGAGCTTCAGAAAGCTGTCCGAGAATTCCGTGTTCCCGTCGTACGTGCCATTGCTACTGATCACAAAAAGATTGTTGCTGCTATCGAAAACCGGCGCGCTTCCGGACATCCAGATCCCGCCACCATCGCTGTTGGGCGTGGTGCAATACGCGCTGGCGAACGCCATAGTGGAGGCGTTGTAACCGACGATCCATCCGTGCCAGGGAGCATTATCGCCATGCGACCCCGATGCGATATAGACGATGCCATTAACGAGCGCCAAACCCGGCCTCTGGTTTTGGCGAAGCGCAATATAGGGCAGCCTCCCCCCGGACGATCCATTTCCAGTTCCCGAGACCGACGCGCTGATGACTACCGGAGAGCTCGCGGATTCCGTCCCGTCCGCGAGATTCAAGCGATGAAGGCGTTGGTAGTACTGACCGGCCTCTTTTGTTTTGGAGACCACAAACAAATGCTTGGTAGCCGGATCGATGACCGGAGTCGAGGTGATTCCGATTTCCGTCGGGATATCCCCGGTTTCCCCGGTATCGGCGGGAGGGACCGTCGTCGCTCCGGAAGCCGCACCATACGCCGACGTCAGCATGGAGGCTTTCCAATATTGCGTACACGTGGTTCCGCTGCCGTTATCGGCATCGAACGCGTAAACACTGTCATGCTGGGTTACGACGATGATGATGTTGTGAATGCCACCGCCAATCGAAACGTTGGCG
>DATKNW010000070.1:0-6587 GCA_035541135.1 Verrucomicrobiia bacterium | reverse complement strand
AGTCGTGAATCCGCGCAACACTGTTTACTCGATCAAGCGGTTCATGGGTCGCAAGTACGAGGAGGTTGAACAGGAACGCAAACGCGTGCCGTATGAAGTCGTGCGCACCAGCAACGGCGACGCTGCGGTGAAAGTCGAAGTCGGCGGCGAAACGAAGACATTCAGCCCACCGGAAATTTCCGCGATGATTCTGGCGAAGATGAAAGCCGACGCGGAAGCGTATCTCGGCGAGAAGATCACACAAGCCGTCATCACCGTCCCGGCATATTTCAATGACGCGCAACGTCAGGCGACGAAAGACGCCGGCAAGATTGCGGGGCTGGAAGTGTTGCGCATCATCAACGAGCCGACGGCGGCGTCGCTCGCGTATGGCCTCGACAAGAAGAAGGACGAACACATCGCGGTGTACGACCTCGGTGGCGGCACGTTCGATATTTCGCTATTGAACATCGGCGACGGCGTGTTTGAAGTGCTCGCGACCAACGGCGACACGCATCTCGGCGGTGACGATTTCGACGAGCGGGTGATGAACTGGATTGCCGACGACTTCAAGACGGACACGGGCATCGATCTACGGAAGCAGCCCGACGCGCTCCAGCGCATCAAGGAGGAAAGCGAGAAGGCCAAAATCGCCCTCTCCAGCGCGATGGAGTACGAGATCAATCTGCCGTTCATCACGGCGGACGCCAGCGGACCGAAGCATATCGTCAAGAAACTCACGCGGGCGAAGCTGGAACAACTGTGCGACGAATTGATCGACCGCACGATTGGACCCGTGGAAGCCTGCCTGCGCGACGGCAAGCTCGACATGTCCAAGGTGGACGAGCTGGTGCTGGTCGGCGGCATGACCCGCATGCCGAAGGTGATCGAGACGGCGCGCGGCCTGATCGGCAAGGCGCCGCATCAGGGCGTCAACCCCGACGAAGTTGTCGCGGTCGGCGCGGGGATCCAGGGCGGAGTGCTGACGGGGCAGGTCAAGCAGGACATCGTGCTGCTCGACGTGACGCCGCTGTCGCTGGGCATCGAAACGCTGGGCAACGTGTTCACCACGTTGATCCCGCGCAACACGACAATCCCGACCCGCAAGAGCGAGATTTTCTCGACGGCGGCCGACAGCCAGACGAGCGTGGAAGTGCACGTGTTGCAGGGCGAACGGCCGATGGCGCGGGACAACAAGACGATCGGGCGGTTTCATCTGACCGAGCTTCCGCCGGCGCCGCGGGGCGTGCCGCAGATCGAGGTGACGTTTGATATCGATGCCAACGGCATCCTGCACGTCAGCGCGAAGGACCTCGGCACGGGCAAATCGCAGAAGATCACGATCACGGCCTCGAGCGGCCTCTCGAAGGACGAGGTCGACAAGATGAAGAAGGAAGCCGAGTCGCACGCCGAGGAAGACAAGAAGCTGCGCGAGAAGATCGAGCTGAAGAATCGTTGCGACCAGCGCGTGTACGAGACCGAGAAGCTGATGAAGGAGCACAAGGACATCATCAGCGGCGATCAGAAGAAGAAATTGGAGGACGCGATCGAGCAGGTCAAATCGGCGCTGCAACGCGACGACGCGGATGCGATGAAGACCGCCGAGGAGAAATTGACGGAGGTCTGGCACGGCGTGTCGTCGGACATCTATTCGAAGGCGCGCGAGAAATCCGGCGGCAGCGCCGGCGGCGCGGGGCCCGGGCCTCAACCCGGTCCGCAACCGGGACCGCAGGCGGGCCCGGAGCAGAAGAAGTCCGGCGGCGCGGGCGGTGACGTTGTCGACGCCGACTTCGAGATGGTGGACGAAGACAAGAAGAAGGAGTGAGTTTGTAGGTGTGGTGGCGCTTGTCCCGCATGCGTTCGGGGCAAGCCGCGTGTGGCGGAGGAGAAGATGTTCATTCGCGGGCGAGACGCCCGCGCCACTGAAATTCAAGACGGCAAACATAAACCAAAAAGAACAGGAGTCAGGAGAGCATGAGCGTAAAACCGTTGGGCGACCGGGTGTTGGTGCAGCCGGTCGAGGAACAGGAAGTGAAGAAGGGCGGGATCATCATTCCGGATACCGCCAAAGAGAAGCCGCAGGAGGGCAAAGTGATTGCGGTGGGGACGGGCAAGCGGGATGACAGCGGCAAGCTGATTCCATTCGAGGTGAAGAAGGGCGATCGCGTGCTGATCAGCAAGTACGGCGGCACGGAGATCAAGATCGATGGCAAGGATTACCTGATCATGCGCGAGGACGACATCCTCGGCGTGATTGAATAAGCACGAACACGAAAAGAAGGAGTGATTTACCATGGCAGCGAAGCAATTGATGTTTGACGAGGACGCGCGCAAGGCGTTGTTGCGGGGCGTCGAGAAATTGAGCCGGGCCGTCAAGGTCACGCTCGGGCCGAAGGGCCGCAACGTCGTGCTCGACAAGAAATTCGGTTCCCCGACGATCACCAAGGACGGCGTGACGGTGGCCAAGGAGATCGAGCTGGAGGATCCGTACGAGAACATGGGCGCCCAGATGGTGCGCGAAGTCGCCAGCAAGACCAGCGACATCGCCGGCGACGGCACGACCACGGCGACCGTGTTGGCCGAGTCGATTTATCGCGAAGGCCTGCGCAACGTGACCGCGGGCGCCAATCCGATGGCGTTGCAGCGCGGGATCGGCAAGGCGGTCGAGGCGGTGGTTGAGAACCTCGTCAAGATCAGCAAGAAGGTCAAAGACCGCAGCGAGATCCAGCAGGTGGCGACGATTTCCGCCAACGGCGACAAGACGATCGGCAATATCATTGCCGACGCGATGGACAAGGTCGGCAAGGACGGCACGATCACGGTCGAGGAAGCCAAGAGCATCGAGACGACGCTCGACGTGGTGGAAGGCATGCAGTTCGACAAGGGGTATCTGTCCCCGTACTTCGTGACCAACGCCGAGACGATGGAAGCGGTGCTCGAAGACGCCTACATCCTGATCAACGAGAAGAAGATCAGCAGCCTCAAGGACATGCTGCCGTTGCTGGAGAAGACGGCCAAGCTCGGCAAACCGCTACTCATTATCGCCGAGGAAGTCGAAGGCGAAGCGTTGGCGACACTCGTGGTGAACAAGCTGCGCGGCACGATCCAGGTCGCGGCGGTGAAGGCGCCCGGGTTCGGCGATCGGCGCAAGGCGATGATGGAAGACATTGCCATCCTCACGGGCGGCAAGTTCCTCAGCGAAGATCTCGGGATCAAGCTCGAGAAGGTTGAGTTGGATGACCTCGGCCGCGCGAAGAAGATCGTCATCGACAAGGAAAACACGACGATTGTCGAAGGCAATGGCAAACAGAGCGACGTCCAGGGCCGGATCAATCAGATTCGCAAGGCCATCGAAGAGACGACGAGCGATTACGACCGCGAGAAGTTGCAGGAGCGGCTCGCGAAGTTGGCGGGCGGCGTGGCGGTGGTATACGTCGGCGCGGCGACCGAGACGGAAATGAAGGAGAAGAAGGCGCGCGTCGAGGACGCGTTGCATGCGACGCGGGCAGCGGTCGAGGAAGGCATTGTTCCTGGCGGCGGCACGGCGTTGATCCGGTCGATTCCGTCACTGGAAGAAATGAAGCTCAAGGGCGACGAGGCGATTGGCGTGGACATCGTCAAGCGCGCGCTGGAGGAGCCGCTGCGGCAGTTGGCGGACAACGCCGGCTGGGAAGGCTCGCTCGTGGTCCAGGAAGTCAAAGGCCGCAAGGGCTGGGAAGGGTTCGACGTGGACAAGCTCGAATACGTCGACATGGGCAAGTCCGGGATCATCGACCCGACGAAGGTCGCGCGGAGCGCGTTGCAGAACGCGTCGAGCATCGCCGGTCTGTTGCTGACGACGGAGTGCTGCGTCACCGAGGTGCCGGAGAAGGAAAAGGCGCCGATGGGTCCTCCGGGCGGCGGCGGCATGGGCGGCATGGACTACTAAGGTGAGTCCGAAGTACAAAAGTTAAACGCGGAGGGGCGGGCCGAGAGGCTCGCCCCTCTTTGCTTTGTGGGGTGCATCGTTCCGACTGGATTGATCCAGCGTTAGGAAGAAGTCAAAACGCAATTGTTACAATGATTAGGGCTTGTTGTCCTTGGTCGAAAGCGGCACGGGTGAAGGCTTTCATAACCGCGACATGGGCCACGGGGTTTATCGGGCGGGAGCGCGTGGCGACACGGCAACTGCGTCTTACGCCGACGACGAAACGCGGAATGATCTCTACAAGATGATGAAAGAGCTGAGCTACTATCTATGCGAACACTCCGGATACGAGGGCCTGCGTAGAATTCAATCTTGGCAAGAGTTCTGCCAGTTCGCGGTGGAATCATACGACAAGCGACATGGCCGCTGATCGGGAAGCACGCCTCGTACAGGCGCGCACAAGAGGAATTGGGGCCGGGTCTCACTGTTCATCATTTGTGGTTTGCGTTGCGGCAAGCAGGCGGGGGCGGCGCTTTACTGTTTACACGGCGGCGGGAGGGGGCCATTGCGGGGGGCGGGCCGCCCGCCCTACAAGGCGGAGGGGACGAACGGAGGGTCAGGGATGAATCTGGTGGCCATTAGGGATTCTGGTGTTGTACCCAAGCCCATCAGCCCGGACCTACTTAGCCATCCTCCAGTTTGCCAGTTCCTCAGCGGTTCTGGCGGTAATAAAGAACTCTTTCGGTTTAAGAGGGTCACCTGCGATTTCAATTCCGGGGCCGTCCGTCCGCGCTCTTGCCGTTCCTACGATAATCAGCGGCTGATTGACGGGGATCACCCACTCATAAAAGGCCCGCTGATTACAATCCCGCCAGGGCTCAACATTGGAGGGTGGAACCTTAGCGTAGTAAAAGGGGTCCTTTTTGCTACACCGCTTGTCCAGGGTCGCAACGGCCTCAAAGATCGCTCCATCAGGCCGAATCAGAACCGATCCAGAATCGTCGTGCAAGTGGAACGGCATCATCTGCTCTTTTCCCCCAATTGACACCCACTTACGCACGTATGTCACGTCGTCTCTTTCGAGAGTCTGGCCACCTCCGGGGGGCAAGCCAACTCGGGAGCCGGGCGTGGACGGATCGCACCATAGGAGTTCCACCGCGGCCCACTTGTGATACACCACACAATCGTGCTCCGTGAGATAACTCTTCAGCAGTGGAGGATTTGCCTCAACCGTTCCACTCAGTTTCACCACCTGCCCACTGACGACGCCTGCTGCCTTCGATATCGGCGTCCCTTGCGTGAGCTTTAAGAAGCGACGCCGCTTAGGAGAAAACAAGGGAAGGACAAACAGACACAAGAGAACCAGGACTCCAACCACGATGCCAGCCATGTTATTTCTCCTGTGATGTCATTAGCGCAGTGGCGGATTCGTGCAGCGGGTGGCTGCCGTTGTTGACGCCACAGATTCGATGGCGAACAGATGTCATTCCTAATGTCACCGTCAGTGGTGCAAGAAACTGCTCAACGTAAGTACAATCATCGAAACTCCAAAGACCAAAAACACCACCCCGTAGATCTTGTACATTCTCCTCAGCTTGGCGGCACGTTCTGGGGTGACTGAAGGCCCAAGAGAAATTCGTCCCAAGACGAAGATAAAATACAACCCTACAACGCAAGGCAGGAGAGTGAAACAAATAAGGCTGATCATACACTTGACTCCCTTCTTACACTCTGATGCTGACAGTCCATCCGACAAGCCGTCTACTTGGCGGACCGGATCGTGCCTTAAAGGCATTAGCCGACATTTCGCATATGACTTGTTCCCGCGACCATCGCGGGACGTTGAGCTTTGTTGAGTGTCATGTTATCACCGCTGACAGTCTCTACAAGCGAATTATCTCCGGTCTAGGCCACGACTTCTGACGTGTAAAGGTGTCAGTCCTTACGGTAGAACTGGGCTCGGGTTTCACTATTCATCATTTGTGGCTTGGGTTGCCGCCCTTCGGCTTCGCTCAGGATAAACCCTTCGCAGGCTCAGGATAAACCCTTCGACGTTGCTCCCTTCGATACATCTCAGGGTAAACAGGACAAGCCCTTCGCAGGCTCAGGATAAACGGTTGGTAGGCGAAGCGATCTGGTGGGGGCGAAGGGCGATGTTTCGGCTGGGACAGCCGACGCTACACCGGGGCGGTGTGGTGCGAGCGCGGGGTGTTCAACGGAGGTTAAACGGGCGGGACGGACCGCGCTTGACACAAGCGCGGCTACAACAGCGGGGCGGTTGGGCGGGAGGGGGAACGACAGACGGATCGCGCTTCACAGAGGCGCGGCTACACCCGGAGCGGGGCGATTTCAAACTCGACGACAAAGGGCTATAATCTCTGTCCATGAAATCACGTCACACACTCGCCCTGTGCCTGGCCTCTCTCCTCTTCGCCGGCTGCACCGACACCACCGAAATCCGCAGCGTATTCAGCGCCGCCGTCGCGCCCCGGATAGTTGCCACGATGTTTTATATCGAAACCAACCGCTGGCCCGCGTCCCGCGAGGAACTGACCGACTACGCGGCCAGGCATCCCGGCTACTACTTCACCAACTCGCTTTATTCCACGCTCACCCTCACTCCCGGAACAAACGGTTCTCTTGACATCTGCGGGGTCCTGGCGCCGCCGCTCAAAGTCCCGTTCACGGGACACCTCGACCG